>NZ_JAMYMO010000004.1:0-318871 GCF_040318575.1 Mesorhizobium sp. M1088
GGCTCGTCGATCGCGCTGCCGCACGAAGGCAAAATGCCAGCCAGGCAAAAACTCTCAACTGAAGACGAAAGGGGACGTAGTATGAATGCAGATCGTTGGCATAGAGGCAGACGCCGGTGCCATCCCAGAAGATCAGCTTGATCCGGTCGATGCGCTTCGCCCGGAAGACGTAGACGGCGCCGCTGAACGGATCGGCGCCCATCGTCTCGCGCACCAGCGCCGCCAGCCCCTCCGCACCCTTGCGGAAGTCGACTGGCTTTGTCGCCACCATTACCTTGACCGCACCCGTCGGCCCGATCACGTCGTTGCCTTAAGCGCGCGGATTATAGCAGCCACCGTTTTGGTGTCGGCGCCGCGGCCAACGCGCATGGCGACTCCGTCGATCTCAAGCTCGATCACGCCAGCGTCGCGGACCGCCTTCTGCTTCCGTGGTCGTGCTGGGCGCTGCGCCACCGGTTCCGGCAAGGACGCCGCAACCGCCGCAGGAACGAACAGGGATTCTGATGCCGGCGCCTCCGCCGAGGGCTGACGCGCAGCC
The DNA here is from genome assembly GCF_040318575.1 of Mesorhizobium sp. M1088. Taxonomy (NCBI): domain Bacteria; kingdom Pseudomonadati; phylum Pseudomonadota; class Alphaproteobacteria; order Hyphomicrobiales; family Phyllobacteriaceae; genus Mesorhizobium; species Mesorhizobium sp. M1088. The sequence continues at coordinate 539 of NZ_JAMYMO010000004.1, forward strand.
CGGCGCCAAGCAAACAATTGCTGCGGGGAAAGCGCATATCGGCGAGCTACAGCACAAACCGTCTCGCCAGCCTCGTAGCTCTCCGCAACGATCCGCGCCTTCTCCTCTGGAGGCCATTCGCGTCGCCGGCCGGAGCCCGTGAACACCTCGAACCGGCGCACCGGCTCCAAGTCGTTCGACTTAAGCGTAAGCTCTGAAATCGTCATATGTCGAAGCCCTCAAAGGGCTCCGAACATCGTCCTTCACGCCGATCCCCGAAAGGTGCCGTCGGAACATCGCTTACTGTTCGGCGCTTTGACACGCCAGTTCTTCATGACCTCGCCCGGGAGGCCGCCAGCAGCGGTGACGACCAAGTCACGCTCGCCGGCGCGGAGTTCACGACGGCGATCATTTGGCGTAGCTGGGAACAGGCCGGCTACGTCAGGCAAGACCGTCCGGCTGCAGCTAGGAAGTTAATCGCAACCCACGGCGGACGGCTCCGTACGCGCGCGCGGCGTACGGCAAGCTGCTAGCCTCAATCTCCGGATGAGATCAGAGTCGCTCAGACCGGGTCTTCAGGATCTGGTACAGCACGTTTCGGATGCGCTGCCCAACGGTTAGCCGGTTGATCACGCCTTCGCCTCCTGTTCATCGCAGATGAATGGGCTGCGGTTCAGATGATCTGTGCCGCCAGCGCCACGCCGACCAACGACGTGCCGACCCCTGCCGTGCGGATGGCTCGCGGCCAGCGCCGAAGTGTTAGGGCGGCTAACGCGCCGGTCGCGTGAAGAGCCGAAGTAGCGACCACGAAGCCGACCGCATAAGCGATGCCGCTGGCCGTCTCGGGAATTTCGAGGCCATGGGCATTGCCGTGGAAGAGGGCGAAGAGAGCAGTCAGCGAGGCGGCCACAGCGAGCGGAAGCGGCTTGGCAAGCGCCATCATGGCGCCGAAGACCACCAGCGATAGCGTTATGCCGGTTTCCAGTGAGGGCAGGCCGATGCCGGCGATACCGAGCAGGGCGCCAGCGAGCATCGCCGAGACAAAGCACGACGGCACGATGATGATCCCCTTGCCGCCGGCGCGAGCGGCAATGATGCCTACAGCCATCATGGCAAGCAGGTGGTCCATACCGGTCAGCGGGTGCTGAATGCCGTCTACAAACCCGTGGGCATGAAAACCGCCGCTATGGGCGAAGGCCAATGAGGGGATGAGGGTTGTGGCGGCTGCCAGGGCGAGTCTACCGAAGAATGAAAGCGTTCTGTTCATGGTTCTGGACCTGTTTGATAGGGGTGCGATCGGTTCAAGGCCGGTGCTCATTGTCCGGCCCCTGGCATGGTGAATTGTGCGGCGCCGGACCTGTCGGCCAGAAGTCGGGCCTCGCCGAAGTCAAGGGGCGTTTGTGCCTTGCCGTTATGGTAGACGAAGGCCAGGCGGCGCCGGCGCGACGTCAGTTTCGCGGGCAGCGGGTGATAGGTGACGCCGGCGCCGCCAATCAGCGGCATGACGGCGCCGACATCGACCATGTCCTGCGTCTCGACGCGCAGAAGATGCAGCCGCACGCCGTCGGCGGTCTCGCCGACGAACGGAATCCCGGCGAGGCGCAGGAAACTGGACGGGTCGGGCGCCCGCGAAAACCCTTCGAGAAACGCGATCTCGACGAGATCGAGATCGGTCGCCCGCGCGTCGGCGGGTTCGGGCGCATGGTCGTGCGGTAGATGCGGTGTCTGCCATTGCAACGGCTTGCCGGCCGGCCCGTTGTGGCCGACGGGGTGGGGATGGTGATGATGACCGTTCGGCCCGTGATGGTGACCGTCGCCATGATCATGGCTGTGGTGGTGATGATCATCGTGCATGGTCAAAAGCTCGTCGGCTTGTCGATGATGGATTTGTGTTTGCCGAGATTGCCGTGCGCGACCATCGAGCCGAGCGCCTCGACGACAACCCGCACGCCAAACAGCGCCGTGATGTCTGACGTGTCGTAGGGCGGCGACACCTCGACCACTTCCAGTCCGCAGATGCCGGGCGCCGACACTAGCCCGAGCAGCTTCAGTGCCTCGCGCGGCAGGAAGCCACCGGGCTCCGGCCAGCCCGTACCCGGCACGAAACCGCAATCGATGCTGTCGACATCGAAGGAGATGTATACGGCGTCGGTGTCCTTCCATGCGATCTCGAGCGCGATCTCGGCCGCCTTCTCCAGCCCCATCTGTTCGATATCGGAGATCGTCAGCACGTTGGTTCCGCGCTTTCTCGCCTCGGCCACGCCGTAGCGGGGCACCTGCCAGCCGCCGATACCGAGCTGCACCAGATTGGTGGCCGAGACGTTCGGCAGGTTGGTCGCCCAATACCAGGGCGTCGTGTGCATACGTTCGTCGAGATCCTTTTCCTGGATGTCGATGTGGCGGTCGAAATGGATGATGCCGATTCGCTTGGAGGTCACGTCGGCGATGCCGCGCACGCACGGAAACCCGATCGAATGGTCGCCGCCGAGCATGATCGGCAGCGCGCCGGACGAGGCGACATGGCTGACGCCCTTGGTGATCTGGTCGAAGCTCTTTTCGAGATTGGCGGGGATGGTGAAGACGTCGCCGGCGTCGCAAAGCGTCATCTGCTCGCGCAGGTCGACACCGAGCTCGTAATTGTAAGGCGTGTAAAGCGCCGAGATGCGGCGCATGCCTTGCGGCCCGAAGCGGGTTCCGGGCCGGTAAGTGGTGCCGCTGTCGAAAGGAATGCCCATGACGGCAGCGTCATATCTGCCGACATCGCGGACGTTCTCGACATAGGGCGCCTTGAGGAAGGTGTTGATGCCGGCGAAGTGCGGCAACTCGCCTCGCGCGAATGTCGGGATCGACTTGTCGATGATCGAATCCGATCCGGGCAGGCCCATGTCGAGTGCCCATTTCTGTTCCTTGCGCCAGCCGTCCTCGGGCAGCTTTCCTTCCGCCTCGATAGACTTCCAGCCCTGCATGTCGCGGATCTCGAAGTTCGGATGGTGGAAGCGTTGGCGTGGCTGGTGGTCGGTGAGCCCGGCGCGACGATGCCGGCGTTCTGGACTATCTCTGTGCATGAAACCTCCTTCACGACGCCGTCGTCGCGATTGCGCTATCCAGTCGGGTCGTCCCGACCATCGCGGCCACTTCGGCCACGTCTCGTGCGGAAGCCCGGTGCTTGCGGTCGAGCTTCAGATCGTAGGTGATCGTCGCGCCATAGGCGGACGGGAACTGGGGGTCGTGGCGCACCTTGTCGAAGACCAGCACGCGGGTGCCGAGCTTGAATGCCTCGCCGATATCGTGGGTGACCATGACCACGGTCATGCCGTGCTCGGTCCAGAGCTCGGTGAGCAGCTCATGCATCTCGATGCGAATACCGGGATCGAGTGCGCCGAAGGGCTCGTCGAGAAGCAGGATCTGCGGCCGGCCGAGCAAGGTCTGCGCGATCGCCAGCCGCTGCTGCATGCCGCCAGAAAGCATGGCCGGATAGAGGTCGCGCGCATGGCCAAGCCCGACCCGTTCCAGCATGGTTTCGGCTTCTTGCCTGGCGCTTTTGCGCCTGGCGCCGAAGACGCGGCCGAACGGTCCGCCCGAACGGAAGTCCTCGACCAGCAGCAAGTTCTGCAGCGCGGTGAGATGCGGAAACACGGAATAGCGCTGGAAGACGATGCCGCGCTGCGGCGTCGGCTCCGGCACGATCGGCTGGTCGCCGACGACGACCACGCCGCCACTTTGCTGTTCCTGGCCAAGCAGGATGCGCAGGAACGTCGATTTTCCACAACCGCTGGCGCCAACCAGCGACAGGAATTCACCCGCTTCGGCGAAGACATTGACCCGTTCCAGTACGCGGGCGTCGCCGTAGCTCTTCTCCAGCCCATGGACGAGGATCCGGCTCATCTGGTCCGCACCGGATGCGCCCAGGGCGAGATGATGTGAGAGAGCCGCACGAGTAGCCAGTCGGTCATCACCGCAAGCAGCGTGATCCAGGCGACGTAAGGCAGGATGACGTCCATCGACAGGTAGCGACGAACGAGGAAGATGCGGTAGCCGAGCCCCTCGGTGGAGGCGATGGCTTCTGCCGCGATCAGGAACAGCCAGGCCGGCCCAAGCGCCAGCCGTACGCAAGTGATGAGGCGCGGCATGACCTGTGGCAGCACCAGCCTGAGCACCATGGTCCAGCTGTTGCCGCCGAGCGTCTGTGCCTTGGCGACGAGCTCCGGCGGCAATTCCATCACCCGGTTGGCGATGTCGCGCACCATGACCGGTGCGACGCCGAGAGCGATCAAGGTGATCTTGGCCGTTTCGCCGAGGCCGAGCGCAATGAACAGGATCGGCAGCAGCGCCAGTGGCGGGATGACGCAGACAACTGTGACCAAGGGCAGCAGAAAGGCCCTGACGCGCGGGATGAAACCTATGGCGACGCCGAGGCTGAGCGCCACCAGCGTGGCCATGCCGACTCCGGCGAACAGCCTGATCAGGCTGGCATAGGTGTCGGCCCACAGGATCAGGTCGCCGGAGCGCTTGTCCGGCACTGTCGCTAGGTCTGAAAATGCCGACCACATCTGTGCAGGGGAGGGCAGCAGCTTGTCGCTGGGATTGACCGCCAGCCTTTGCGACGAAGCGAAGAGATAGGCGATTGCCACGGCGGCAAACGGCAGCGTCCCAAGCAGCAACGCTCCGCCGCGCGAGACCGTCGCGTTGATGAGGCGAAGCCGCGCTTTCGGCCTGCTACGTTGCAGGCGCGCGACTTCGGGGCCTGCCGCGGCCTGCATGATGCCGGTTCCTCTGGCTAGCATGTCGCGCTCCCGCGTCAGAGCGTTCCGCCCGCCGCCTCTGCCATAAAGGCCGGATCGAAGCGCAGCTTGACGTTGTTGACATCGCCCAGCGTCGAGCCATCGGGAAAGCTCATGCCGATCACGTCGACGCTCGGCGCGTTGGTACCAAGAATGCCGTGGCTGAACAGGAAGTTGCGCACCAGATCCATGGTCTTCGGCAGTTCGGCGCCGTTGGTGAATGCGACCGCCTTGGCCGGCTCGAAGAACATCGCCGTTGATGCAAGCTGAGCGTCGAAACCGGCAAGATCCGTCCCCGACGCCTTGGCCATCTCTTCCTTGGCCGCCTTGCCTTCGGGCGTGCCCGACGTCATCAGCGCCATGGCTTCATACCATGCACCGACAAGCGCCTTGCCCAAGGCCGGATTGTCCTTCAGCGTCGCGGTGTTGACGACCATCATGTCGATGATCTCGCCGGGGATCTCAGTCGAATCGAATACCTTGTGGGCGCCCGGCATGGCAGCGATTTCCGAGACTAGCGGATTCCAGGTGACGACGGAGGTGATGTCGCTGGTGCCGTAGGCAGCGACCATGTCGGCATCGGAGGTGTTCACCACCGTAATGTCCTTTTCGGCCAACCCCACCGTCTCCAGTGCGCGCGCAAGTAGGTAATGTGAGACGGAAAGCTCGACGAGATTGACCTTCTGGCCGGCAATATCCTTGAGCGTGGTCTTGTTCTTGAGGATGACCGCGTCGTTGCCGTTGGAGAAATCGCCGACGATCAAGGCCGTCGTGTCGACACCGCCGCCGGCCGGGATCGAAAGCGCATCCATGTTGGTCATCGAACAGCCGTCAAAGCCGCCGGCCGTGTACTGATTGATGCTTTCGACATAGTCATTGATGCGGGTGATCTCGACATTGATGCCGTATTTATCGGCCCACTTCTTTATGATGCCGCTATCGGAAAGATAGCCCCACGGCATCCAGCCGACGTAGATCGACCAGCAAATCTTGAAGTCTTTCTTGGGCGCCGCTTGCGCGGCTGAGATGAAGGGGAGGCTGAGTGATGCGGCTAGGATGATTGTGGCCAGTTTGCGAAGCATTACATACCCCTGTTTGCGATCCGGATTGCGTCCGAACGTCTGTTGGGGGGTTCACAGAGCGCGCATCCGGGAGAGGTTCGCGCCAGCAAACCCGTGCAGGGTTCTCCCGGGATTTTGGCCCGCCGTGTTCCGCCAGATGCCTCAATGCATCTCAAGCGGTCGCGTCTCTTGGACCAGCACCGTGATCGACACGGCCGGAACCCTAGACGCTCTGCACGTGAATAACGAAGCAAGGGGCGTGCCAGTCCGGAAAGCCGTCCTGAGGCGGCCTTTCCCCGGATTTGCAGGCAATCGCGCTATGCTGATGCCACAAAAGTCATCGCAACGCCGACGGATTAGGCAAGGAAAATCCAGCGTCAACCCATATGAGCAGGCTTGTGCCCTGGGGACCTCCGCTGATCGCACCCTGCTCTATGGTCGCCCACACATACATGCCCAATAGGGACACGTTCGGGAAGGGCGTGAGCGCGCGGCGGATCCGGATGCCAATTGGCGCCGACCCATGTGACGAGTGCGCCCGATCGTGCAAGGGCAATTCGTGAAATAAGCGCGACTGCAATGATGCTAGGCAAGCCCGATCGCGTGTCGGGAGGCAGTTGTGAAAGTTGCGATCATCGGACCAGGCTCGCTCGGGAAGGCCTTGGCGAAATGTCTTGGCCTCGCCGGGCACGAAATTCGCCTCAGCTTCAGTCGTGACGAAGGCAAGTTGCGCGCAATCGCGGCAACCCTCCGTGTTGGCTTCGGTGCCCCTGACGACGTAGCGAGATGGGCCGACGTAATTGCCCTGGCGACGCCATGGCCGGCTCTGGAGCTGGCGATGGACGCGCTTGGCGATTTGTCGGGCAAGATCGTCTGGGACAATACCAATGCAGTCGCGCCTGACCTTTCCACGATGCTGCTAGGCACTACTACGTCTGTAGGCGAGGAGGTTCAGAGGCGCGCGCGGGGCGCCCTTGTCGTCAAGTGCATTCCGACCTTTGCCGAATTGCTTGACAGGGATGATCCGCGTCTCAACGGCGATCCGGTGACGAGCTATGTCGCCGGCAATGACGCAGATGCCAAGGCGGCGGTTTGCCGTCTTCTCGCCGATCTGCCGACAATGCCGGTCGATGTCGGCGATCTCACGGCCTCGCGCCTGATCGAGCCGATGATGCTGCTATTGGTCCAGCTCGCCTATCGGCGCGGGATGGGGCCGACAATTTCCTTCAATCTCATTCGACAGGACGGAACCGGTTCATGACTGATTATCTACCCGCGCGGCGCAAGGCGATTCCAGTAGGACGTCTGCTGATCGATGGCCAATGGCGCGATGCCGTCAGCGGCGAGACTTCGACGACTTTTGATCCGACCACGGAGGCGGCGATCACCGATATTGCGAAGGCGGACGTCACCGACACGAGCGATGCCGTCGCGGCCGCGCAGCGGGCTTTCGAGCAAGGACCCTGGGCGCGGATGCATCATGAGGAGCGCGCCAAGATCCTGTTTCGCATCGCCGATCTAATGGACGAGCGGGCCGAGGATTTCGCGGTGCGCGAGGCGATGGATATGGGTATGCCCTATCGCGATTTCCGCGATATCATCATGCCGCACTGCTCAGGACTGTTCCGCTTTCATGGCGGGCTCGCCATGAGCGCGATGGACGGCGCCTATCGTACCAGCTACGAACCAAATATCAGGATCCTGACGCGGCGCGAGCCGCTCGGCGTGGTCGCTGCGATCACCCCGTTCAATTTTCCCCTCGCGCTGTCCTGTTCGAAAATCGCGCCGGCACTCGCGGCGGGTAACACGGTCGTTCACAAGCCTGCGACCGACACGCCCCTGACGGCCCTCGCCTTGGCGCAAGTGATCCTCGACGCGGGCGTGCCGCCAGGCGTCTACAATCTCGTCACCGGCCCGGGCGGCACCATCGGCGACGCGCTGGTCAACGATGCCCGCGTCGACAAGATCGCCTTTACCGGGTCGACCAGCGTCGGCCAGGGCATCATGCGCAACGGTGCCGGGACGATGAAACACCTGACCATGGAGCTCGGCGGCAAGAGTCCCAACATCGTTTTCGCCGATGCCGATATCGATGCCGCGATGCAGGCAGCCTTCTGGGGCATCTTCTGGAACAAGGGCGAAGTCTGCGTCGCCGGATCGCGCCTGCTGGTCGAACGCGCCTGTTATGACGAGGTCGTCGAGAAGCTGAGCGCCATGGCGAAGTCGGCGACGCTCGGCGATCCGCTGGACCCTGCGACGATGATCGGGCCGATCGCATCGCGCGGCGAGTATGACAAGGTCTTGAGCTATGTCGAAGAGGGCAAGCGCACCGCGCGACTGGCCGCGGGCGGCGGCACCCGCCAGGTCAACGGCAAGGGCCTCTTCATCGAGCCGACCATCTTCGCCGATGCGACCAACGACCTAAGGATATCGCGCGAAGAGATTTTCGGCCCCGTCCTGCCGGTGATTCCATTTGACAGCGAGGAGGACGCGATCCGGATCGCCAACGATACGAGCTACGGGCTCGCCTCGGGCATCCAGACCAGCGATCTCGGCCGCGCCTTGCGGCTCGCCGACCGGATCAAGGCAGCCACGGTCTGGCTGAACTGCTGGCACAAGTACCATCCTAATGCGCCGTTCGGAGGTTTCAAGATGAGCGGCTATGGCCGCGAGCAGGGCCGCGAGGCGTGGGAAAGCTACACCCAATACAAGACGATTTGGGCGAATCTTGGCGAACCGGTCGAGATGGCCCGATGAGCGTGCGCGATTCCAACCCACTCGACCCGCGGCATCCCAAACGCATCGCGATGGTCCTTTCCAACCCGGCTGTATCGATCACCACCGGCTGGCCTGTCGGGTTTTGGTGGAGCGAGTTGACCCATCCCTGGCTCGCCTTCACCGACCGCGGATACGAAGTCGCGATCTTCTCGCCTGAGGGCGGCAAATGCGAGGCGGATGCATTGAGCGACCCGCGCGATCCGTCCGGCTATTCGGATACGGATCTGATCTCGCTCGGTTTCCTGTCGACGCCGAAACTGGCGGCGCTGGTGGAGACGACCCGGCCCATCGCAGAGCTGTCGGTCGACGCGTTCGACGCGATCGTCGTCGCTGGCGGCCAGGCGCCGATGTTCACCTTCGAAGGCGCAACTGAGCTGCAGCGGCTGTTCGTCAACTTTTTCGCGGCCGGCAAGGTCGCGGCCGCCTTGTGTCATGGCGTCGCGCTGCTGCGCTACGCGCGCCTCTTAACCGGCGAGCTGCTGGCCAAAGGGCGCACTGTTACGGGGTTCGCCAATGTCGAGGAGGACTTCGCCGACAATGCCGTCTGGGAGATGGGCGCGCTGCCGCACGGTACGCATCTGATGCCATGGCGGATCGAGGATGAAATGCGTGCGCTCGGCGCGAACTATATTCAGGCCGGGCTGTGGCGCGATTTTGCGGTGCGCGACGGCAATCTGATCACCGGCCAGCAGAACTTCTCCGGAGCGGCGACCGCCCGTCTTGTCATCGAGGCGCTCGGTGGCTGAGGACCAAGGACCGCTCCTGTCGGTGAAGTTCGGGAGATAAACTCGCCGTCAGGGCGGGCGATGCCAAACGACATCGGCCCAATAGGATCCGGGGTCCGTCCAAGAACTCCACCTCAAACAACCACTATCAGCAGCGGGGATGAACCATGGCCGTAGTGACGACACTTGATATTGCCGGCCTGACGGCCGAAGATTATAGCCGCATCCTCGATCGGATCGGCGTGGAGAAACGGCCCGCTGGCGGCATCTACCAGCACATCGCGCATGCCACAGACGATGGTTATCGCATCATCGAGATATGGGACGACAAGGCAGGCCTGGAGCTCTTCTTGCAGGACACATTGTTTCCCGCCGCACAGGAACTGCAAGTTCAGCGTGAAATGACCATTATGACCCAGACACTGCACAACATCTTTGTGCCCCGGATTGGTGAACTGACTGCCCTGGCAAGTGATGCGCCTGGTGGACCAGTCAAACGGGCAAGAGTGTAGGCATCAAGGATCGACGATGCGGCGATCGATCATCGAAGTCCTGGAGGAACTTGCGTCCGGACGCCCGGTACAACGATGGTGACCGCGGCAAGTGCAAAGAGGTTGTTCTTTCCTGCCGGCGACTATCGCCACGCGCCGGCCGGAGTCGTTCAGCTGCGAGTGATTCGCAGCGGTTCATCCTATGCAGAGATCGATCTTGGCCGCGGGCTGCGGCGCGTCTTCACCCGCCCCGGCGATCTGCTGCTCAGTCTTCCCGAGCGTGCCACGCGGTTCAAGATCGAGGAGCCGCGCGAGCTGACGATGATCACCGTTGACTCCGCGCTGGCGTCAAGGCTCCTGGTATCGGCAGGCGGGACCCCCGAGGACCTGGTCATCCTGACCGATCGACCGATACGCGATTCGCTGGTGGCCGAGTTGTGCCGACGCCTCGAAGGCGACCCGCCAGCCAACCCGATCGTCCGCGAATGGACGCTGGGCCTGGTTTTCGCGAACCTGCTTCGTCTCGGGCATGCACGCCAGCGGCAGCAGAAGTCTCCGGTCCTAACCTCGCAGCGGTTCGACCGGGTCCTCGCTGCGATTGACGGCGATCTGGAAAAGGGGGTGTCGATCGACCATCTTGCCGGAATCGCGGGAATACCACGACGCGCCTTCACCGCCGCCTTTCGCGAGGCGACGCAATTGCCGGTACATCAATTCATTTTACGCCGCCGCGTTGATCGCGCGGTCGAGCTTTTGGAAAATAGCGATCTGCCGCTGGCCGAGATTGCTCAGCACGCGGGTTTCACTCACCAGGCCCATATGAATCGCGTCGTGACCCGATTGAAAGGGCTGTCGCCAGGCCGGCTGCGGTCTCGCAGGCGCGACGGCTGACTTGTGATCTATTCCAGCATCAGGATTCGAATGGCGGAGATGTGAGTTGCTGAAACGTCCGTTGGCTAAGATGCCCGACAGTTTGCGTGCAGAGCTCGAGGCCGCAAATCTGATGACTGCTTTCGAGCAACGGCCTCCCTATCAGCGCAATGATTACTTGCATTGGATCGAGCGCGCCCGTCACCCGGAAACACGCCGAAAGCGCATAAATCAGATGATTGACGAGCTTACGAAGGGAGGAATCTACATGGGAATGCAATAAGAGCTGGCATCGCCGCGAAGCTAGCAGATCCGTCAACGATCATCTTCCGATCCATGGCCTATCGAGATCGGGTGCTTTCCGCATTGATCTTCATCGGTTTCCCACGTTTTGCGCAGAGGATGCAGAGAGCCAAATAGTGACAATCGAACCTATCCTCCATTTTCGTTTGCGGCAGGTGGCCATATGATCGTGACATCGCAAACCAATAACGTGCTCGGCAGCACGTCGGGAAGGTGGCGCGTCTGGTCGCTCTCGGACGGTTACATCGAGATGCCGGCGGACCTTCTGCGGGATCCGCAGGATAATCTGGTGCCGCAAGCTGCGAAGGCAGGGGCGCTTCGCCTGTCTGTCAATTGCTTCGCCCTTGCAGGTCCAGGCGTTGACGGCGTTCTGATCGACAGCGGAGGAGGGGGCTGGGCCCTGACAGTGGGGCGTCTTGAGCAGGCCATGGCGGAAGCCAAGATCGACCCGGCTTCGATCACGGTCTTGGCGCTCACCCACGCCCATCAGGATCATGTGCACGGACTTTTGACCCCCGACGGCCGAGTGCTCTTTCCAAACTTGAAGGCGATCGTAATTCCCGAGGCGGCTGTGCAGAGCTTTTTCGCTTACGCGCACCTTGCGCAGTTCCGGCCCCTGCTGAAGCCTGTCCAGAATGGCGACCAGGTGGGTGAGCGATTGAGGGCGGTCGCCTTGCCCGGTCATGCTGCCGGTCATACCGGCTACACGTTCGACACGGACGAGGATCGTTTCCTATTCTTCGGGGACATCGTTCATGTGCCGGCCTTGCAGTTCGGCAATCCCGCGTTCAGTTGGGGCTATGACGACGATCAGCTGACCGCGCGCGCAACCCGCCTAAAGGTTTTCAGTGACGCGGCCGAGGCGGGGACGTGGATCGCCGGCGCGCACCTTGGCTGGCCGGGCATCGGTCGCGTGGTGCGTAAGGGCGAAGCATACGGCTATGAGCCGGCAGGAGGACGAGTGACCGGATAGGCGGCCCCGTGCTGGTCGGTTTATACCGCTCTCTTCGCCCAAGGCAAGGATCTCGACGAGCAGCGCGCCGCACTCCGGCGTCCTCAACGGCGGCGGTACCATCGTCCGGCCCACCAAGATATCTGATTCTTGATCCACTGGCGGCCGTCTGCCTGAGGCTTACCGGATCGGCGTCTCGCCGCGAAACAGCGGCTGGTGCGCCCGCATCAAGGCGGCAATCCGGTCGGCGACTTTCCGTACCGGCGGGGAGTGACGTTCCTCGTGATGGGTGACGATCCATTGGTCGGTTTCGAGTTCGGGGATAGGCTGAGCAACGCGAACCAGCCGCGGATCGCCGTCACCGACGAAGCACGGAAAGACCGAAAGGCCGGCGCCGGCGGCCACCAGTTCGCGCACCGAGTGGGTGTTGTTGCCGCGTACGGCGATGCGGTCGCCGTGATGGGCTTGCAGCCAGCGCGCCGAGGCAATGTTTGCGCCTTCGCCGGTGACGCCGACGAACAATCCGGCGGCGATGCCGTTGATCAGGTGACGTCCGGAATAAATGGCGTGGGCGACCTTGCCGCTCTGACGGCCGGCCAGCCACTGCTCGGTCGGGCGCTCGCTGCGGATGCCGATGTCGGCGGCACGGCGACCGATGTCGACCCGGTCGGTGGTGGTGACGAGCTCCACCCTTATGCCATCATCGACCGTCCAGATCTCGCCGATATGGGCGGAAACGAAGGCCGAGGTCCATGGCCCGGCCGAGACGCGGACAATGCGGTCGGGCAGGTTTCCCTCGCGCCAGCGGGTCAGCGACTGCATTGCCGCCTCGACGTCTTCGGCGCGCCGCAGCAGTTCCTCGCCGACCGGGGTCAGCCGGTAGCCGGTCTGCTGGCGCACGAATAGAGGTTCGCCGATCTGCTTTTCGAGCGCGGTGACGCGTCGTCCAAGGGTGGCTGCGCTGAGGCGCGTGGTTCCCGTCGCTGCGCTCAAGCCACCCAGCCGCGCAACGTCGAGAAACAACCTCAGATCGTCCCAGCCGATATCCATTTTGCAGAAATGAAAAACTCCTTGCGACCGTGGCTGTAGCGCAAAGCGGGCATCGTGCGCAAGTATGCAGGCATTGGAGGCGTTGGACAATCCTGCCTGGCGGGACAGGGACAAGCGCCTCGGCTGGCCAAGAAGCGAACTGAACCCTTTCGATCGCGCATGCGATTGGCGCAGAGGTTTTGCGCTTCCGACCAACCCAGGCGCGCAGGCATTCTGCGTACCAAAGGAGACGATCATGTTGGATGAACTTCGATACCGTTTCGCCCGCTGGATTGCCTATCGCCAGACGCTTGCGAGTTTGAGGCAGGCCCGGGACAGCACACTGGCGGATGCCGGCATTTCTCGCGAAGAGATCCGCGAGCGTGCCCGCCACGCCAGCTTGCGTCGTTGAGGAGCCGGGCATGCAGATGATGATGCTTTGGGATGGCCGCTCGGTACCGCGCATCGGAATCGGCACCTGGGCGGCGGGTGGCCCCGCGCGCTGGCGTGAGACGGCGACAATCTATGGCGAGGTCGACGATATCAGGTCGCAAGCCGCGCTGGCGATGGCTTATGAGATCGGCGCGCGGGTGTTCGACACGGCTGCCGCCTATGGCGCCGGCAATGCCGAACTGATCCTCGGGCGGGCGTTGAGGGGTAAGGACGAAGCCGTCATCGTCACCAAGGTCGGTTATTTCGGCGATCCCGAAACGCGCAAGATCGCACCCGAGGATGCCTCTGCCGCGGCAATCCGGACATCGATCGACAATTCGCGGCAGCGCCTGCAGCGGGATTGTATCGACGTCGTGCTGCTACATATCAACGAGTATCCGATCGAGCGCGCCGGCGAGGTGTTCGATACGCTCGGCCTGTTGCGCCAGGAGGGCAAGATCGGCGGCTTCGGCTGGAGCACCGATCACCGCGAACGGCTTGCCGTCTACGCGCCGCGCGAGGGGTTCGTCGCCGTAGAGAACGACTTCAATGTGTTTACCCCGGCGAACGAGCTGATGGCCGTTGCGGCGCGCGAGAACCTCGTCTCGTTCAGCCGGCTGCCGCTGGCAATGGGGCTGCTCACCGGCAAATACACGCCGGCCATGCGGCTGCCCACCAACGATGTGCGCGGCGGGAATGCCGAATGGATGGTGTTTTTCAGGGATGGCGCCGCCAACCCGGACTATCTGTCAAGGCTCTCGGCAATCCGCGACCTGCTCACCTCGGGCGGACGCACGCTTGCGCAAGGCGCGCTCGGCTGGATACTCGCCAAGTCGGCAATCGCCCTGCCGGTTCCCGGCTTCACGCGGCCCGAGCAGGTCGAGGACAATCTCGGTGCGCTGGAGAAAGGGCCGCTGCCGGCAACGGTGATGGCCGAGATCGACACAGTGCTGAAAATTGCCGAGACTTCGTAGGGTGTGGTGAATCCGGAATTCGCATTGGCGATAATGCGACCAACTTCGATCCCTCTGCTGTCTGCCGATATCGCATTTTTCTCAATCAAGCTTCCGTGGCGCAATTGAACACGGACGGAGCGGCGGACACGCTCGAGTTGAAGGTCCGCCGCTCCGGTTTCAGATCAAGGAGTGATGCTGCAACGGGAGATGGGTAGCGAGCTGCGCTTGAGCTGCGCCGCCGACCGCGTCGCTGTCGAGAGAGAGCGACCCGGTTGAGCTGTCAAAGATGATGTGGTGGGAACCGTCATCTGTGGCCATAACAGCAGGGGACGTATGCAATGAAAGCCCTCCCGACTTGAGGTCGGCAAGCGCGGAGTGGTCGAGCTGGACTTTGTCCTGAAGCTTGCTGAAGTCGAAGGCATCGTTGCCGTGACCGGATGTCAGGTCGGCGACGGCGCTCTTGTGGACACCGGCGCCGGCATTTTCGTTGCCCTGGAGCAGTTGGGCGAACCCGTGGCCGGTCAGGCTGGTTGCCGTTTTCTCCGATGGGCTGCTGGTCGCGGCAAGCTCCGAGCCGGACGAAAGCGCGGGGCTCAACGCGGCCAGCACCCGGTCAACGCTGCTGCCTCCCTTGTCGCCGGCAGTATCATGGCTGGTGTCGTTGCTGCCGAACAGATCGGTCAGAGCGTGAAAACCGCCGCGGTCGGAGGGGGAAGCGGCGGTCACAGTCGAACTGCCATCGCTTGCGATGGGGTGCGAAGGCGCCGTCGCGGTCGAGCTGCCATCGCTGGTGCTATCGCCGGTGGAAGGGGCGGTCGCAGTCGAGCTGCCATCGCTCGTGGTGGCGCCGGCGGCGGTCGCAGTCGAACTGCCATCGCTGGTGCTATCGCCGGTGGCGGCATGGGAAGGGGCGGTCGCAGTCGAGCTGCCATCGCTCGTGGTGGCGCTGGCGGCGGCGGTCGCAGTCGAACTGCCATCGCTTGCGATGAGGTGCGAAGGCGCCGTCGCGGTCGAGCTGCCATCGCTGGTGCTATCGCCGGTGGCGGCATGGGAAGGCGCGGTCGCAGTCGAGCTGCTATCGCCGGTTGCGGCATGGGAAGGCGCAGTCACCGTCGAGCTGCTATCGCTGGTGGCGGCGTCGGACGCGGGCGCAGCAGCACTGCTGTCGCTGCTGGTGGTGTCTGAGGCCACAGCGGTAGTGGTGTTGTGTTCCCGGAAAACGGCTTGCAGTTCCGAGGAGCTTTCAAGCGCGGTATCGCCGTTCTGCGTTCCCCACTTGTAGGTATAGTCGAAGGCGGGTGACGGAACCAGCTTGGCCCAATGATCCATCATGGTTTGCATCTGTTCGGTGGTGGGCATGACCTGTCTGCCGCCATCGGAAGTCTCCCAATTGCCGCCGCCAAAGGCCTGGAAGACCGGAACGATGTTGCTGATCGGGATGCCCGACTTCACCGCTGCAGCCACGGCTCGGTCGATCATGTCGTAGTCGACCGTGTCCGTTCCCGTGCGCACCGGATAGGGGTCTATTCCAAAATAGTCGATATGCGTGTTGGCCGGATTGTAGGTGTTGGTAAAATCCGGATTGGTCGGGGATCCCATGTTCATCATGGTGATGAAGGTCTTGGCGCCTGGAAAATGCTCATGGATCCAGTCGGATTCCGCCTTCAGGTTCTCGGCGGTTGCATAGGTGCCCCACCTGCCCGTGGGATCGGGCTCGTCAACCAGATAGAATCCGAACACATTCGGATTGCCGAGGAAGGGGGTCATTTTCTCGATGAAGGATGAAGTTACGCCCTCGTGCTCGTTGAGGTACACCAGACCCTTCATGCCGTCCGGCAACGCGTCGACTTGCGAAGCGTACTGAACGTCAGCCAGATTGAAGCCGGCAGTCGCGATTTCGGTGGCGGATCCACCCGACGTATAATGCAGAGTTGCCATCCAATATTCCTTTTTCTGATTTCGATAGCGCCCGGCGTCTACCTACAGACGGCGTATATTAGCGCCAAATCACATACAGACACCCGTCGATAGAATCATTGACCGTTTGTAGGAATGCTGCACGGATTGTGACTTATTTTGACAGCAGCGACTTAGGACAAGATGCTTATTGTCTTCTGATGTCAGAATGATGCCAGAATTGCGACTTTATTTTGAAGGCGCTGTGGTTTTTGAAGTTCCTCGATATTTTTATAATGGCTATACATTTATAGATTGTAATGCGTTAGACGTCAACTTTCGTACGGAAATTCAAAATGACGTTAACCTCTGACTCCGGGCCCCTCCACAGTTTCACTGCCCAACCAATTAGCTGTGGACAATGTAGGCATCTGCGCGCTCGTCACCTGGTATCGGTCGGCAGATCTCCGTGATCGAAATCAAATCAATTTAGGAAACCTCCCAAAAGGTGAGAGTAGGGCTGGTTCCCAGCTGGAGAGCCTGAGGGCCTTGGCCGCCTGAGCACCGTCATGTGTCCGCCGCTCCGCTAAACACGGGGGCTGCGCGGCGGACACGCCGACGTCACCGCAATACCACGCCATTTTGCTGAACTTGACGCACACAACTCGAACCCGCTGGGTGACGAAGGTTGAGCATCAGCCAGAAATGGGCATCCCGCTTTGGAAAAATCCGGTGCTTGAACAAAGATAAAGCGGCGGACCGTCTCGAATTGAAGGTCCGCCGTTCCGGGTCGTTCAAATCACAAGGAACGAACCTGCCGTAAGCGACAGACCTGGAGAGAGAGTGGCGAACTGTATTTGAGCTGCGCCACCGATCCCGTCGCTGTCGAAAGAGAGCGCTCCGGTTGAACTGTTGTAGATGATATGGTCGGAGCTGTCATGCGCAGCCGTGCCAGCAAAGAAAGCATGGGATGAGAGGCCTCCAAGCTTAAGCCCGGCAAAAACGGCGTCGTCGAGCTGGATCTTGTCCTGGAGCTTGTTGAAGTCGGTGACCTTGTCGATATTGCCGGCTCCAAGAGCGCTGTTGAACACGAAGGCATCATTGCCTCCGTTACCGGTCAAGATGTCGGCACCGCCGCCACCATTGATGATGTTCGCGCCGGCGTTGCCTTGGATGGTCTGGCTGAACTCGTTGCCGCTGAGGTTCATTGCCGTCGTGTCGGATGGATACCTTGCAGCGAGAAGCTCGATCTGGGAGCCCGTCGAAAGCGCATGGCTCACTGAAGTGATCACCCTATCGGCGCCGCCGCCCACCGTCTCAATGACCTTGTCACCGGCATTGTCGACATAGTAGGTGTCATTGCCGCCATAGCCGGTCATTGTGTCAGCGCCGCCGAGGCCGTTGATGACATTGGCGCCGGCATTGCCCTGGATAGTCTGGGCGAATTCGTTGCCGACAAGGGTGACCGCCATCGTGCCGGACGGATTGCTGGTGGCGAGAAGCTCGATCTCCGACCCGCCCGCAAGGGTATGACTTACGGAGGCGAGTGCTTTGTCGGTACCGCCGCCCACTGTCTCGATGACCTTGTCACCGGCATTGTCAACATAGTAGGTGTCATTGCCACCGTAGCCGGTCATCGTGTCAGCGCCGCCGCCACCGTTGATGATGTTGGCGCCAGCGTTGCCCACGATGGTCTGGCTGAACTCGTTGCCGCTGAGGTTCATTGCCGTCGTGTCGGATGGATACCTTGCAGCGAGAAGCTCGATCTGGGAGCCCGTCGAAAGCGCATGGCTCACTGAAGTGATCACCCTATCGGCGCCGCCGCCCACCGTCTCAATGACCTTGTCACCGGCATTGTCGACATAGTAGGTGTCATTGCCGCCATAGCCGGTCATTGTGTCAGCGCCGCCGAGGCCGTTGATGACATTGGCGCCGGCATTGCCCTGGATAGTCTGGGCGAATTCGTTGCCGACAAGGGTGACCGCCATCGTGCCGGACGGATTGCTGGTGGCGAGAAGCTCGATCTCCGACCCGCCCGCAAGGGTATGACTTACGGACGCGAGCACTTTGTCGGTACCGCCGCCTGCTGTCTCAATCTCCTTGTCGCGGACATCTTCGACATAATAGGTGTCATTGCCACCATAGCCGATCATCGTGTGGCCGCCGGCGCCGTGGAACACATCGTCGCCGCTGGTGCCATACAAGGTGTCGCTTGTGTCGACTGGAGGCGGTTCGGTCCCAGTCGTTGCGAGGTTGTGCTCCCGGAAAACGGCTTGTAGTTCCGGAGAGCTCTCTAATGCGGTGTCGCCGTTCTGCGTTCCCCATTTGTAGGTATAGTCGAAGGCGGGTGACGGAACCAGCTTGGCCCAATGATCGATCATGATTTGCATCTGTTCGGCGGTGGGCATGACCTGTCTGCCGCCATCGGAAGTCTCCCAATTGCCGCCACCGAAGGCCTGATAGACCGGAACGATGTTGCTGATCGGGATGCCGGATTTCACCGCTGCAGCCACGGCTCGGTCGATCATGTCGTAGTCGACCGTGTCCGTTCCCGTGCGCACCGGATAGGGGTCTATTCCAAAATAGTCGATATGCGTGTTGGCCGGATTGTAGGTGTTGGTAAAATCCGGATTGGTCGGGGATCCCATGTTCATCATGGTGATGAAGGTCTTGGCGCCTGGAAAATGCTCATGGATCCAGTCGGATTCCGCCTTCAGGTTCTCGGCGGTTGCATAGGTGCCCCACCTGCCCGTGGGATCGGGCTCGTCAACCAGATAGAACCCAAACACATTCGGATTGCCGAGGAAGGGGGTCATTTTCTCGATGAAGGATGAAGTTACGCCCTCATGCTCGTTGAGGTACACCAGGCCTTTCATGCCGTCAGGCAATGCGTCGACCAGCGAAACATACTGAACGTCAGCCAGATTGAAGCCGGCGGTTGCGATTTCGGTGGCGGATCCACCCGATGCATAGTGCAGAGTTGCCATCCATAATCCCTCATTTTGATTCGATAGCGCCCCGCGGATGTCTGCCTACTAGAGGGTGTATATTAGCGCCAAATCACATACCTGCAGGCTCTGATGGATGGTTGATCGCCAATAGGAATGCTGCACGGAAGGAGTAACTTCCATGGACATAATAAATAAGTAACAAGAATATGATCCCATCAAAGGGCCGTGTTTTTATCCAGCCCATCTGGTTAGATTGAAAGACAGATAGTTTAATATCTAGAGCGTATCTTGCAGATCGCTGAAATAAACTTGTAAATTATGTTTCTATCTAACTGTTCACCCGCGCATTGAGAGATCAGACAGACGTTCACCTAAGAGCCAGACCCCTCCACAGTCTCAATCCCGCAACCAATTAGTTGTGGATAATTCGTAGGTGTCCGCGCGTTCGTCGCGTGAAATCGGTCGGCAGATCAGGTCGCCGGCGTCGGAACGGTCCGAATCGGCTTATCCGCTGGTCGCAAGGAGGCAGGTTGCGCCAGGAGTTGTGGCTGAGGGGTCGACCATCATGCCTGGTAGCACAAGCGGGACAAGCTGAGGCGCGAACCCGGACCGGGAGCTTAGGAATCCGACGCGCCCAGCGTAGAGCAGCCGTACAACGCACGACTGTCGGAAGCGCTTTCTTCGGTTGCCTTATCAGTTGCAAGTCCGGCTTGGCCGAACCCCTAGAGTTCGAGGCGCAATTCATCACCGTACCCGTTCCTATGCACCACCAGATGCCGTCGAGGCGGTTCGCGATACCCGTAAGGCCGTGATCCCCATGCAGTTTGCCTCATTCAAACAGACGAGGACAGTATGCAAGCCTCCTCCTACCGTATCCTTTCACGCGCACAGAAGTAACGAAGCAAAACCATGAAAGCAGATGCGAAAGGCAGTTACTTCACGCGACCGGAACACGGCGCACGGACGGGAGCTTCGGGATGAATCCGCATCTCGTTTGTGTGGGAGGCGAAGATCACGCCCTGAGAATTCCGTTCCTAATGTCGCTGCGCGAAAGCGGCTTCCGGGTCACGGCAGTTTCAACCGGCGATGAGGCTGCGTTTTTGCGGCATGGCATTCCGCATCGCCGCTACGGTTTCGACCGATTTGCCAGCGGCACTGGCGAGTGGACCGCTGTAAGAGCGATTCGGAAATTGCTTGCGGAACTCCGGCCTGACATCGTCCAAAGCTTCGATACCAAGCCTAACCTGCTGACACCCATTTCGGTGCGCGGAACGGTCCCGGTCGTGCGCACGATCAACGGCCTGGGCTGGACATTTTCATCGTTGGAACCGCGGGCTCTGGCCTTACGTCCAATTTTTTGCGGACTACAATGGCTTGCCTCCTTCTGGACGGCAGCGACGGTATTTCAGAATCGGGACGATGAGGCTTTCTTCAAGCGCTTTCGATTGATTGAACCTGGCAGCGGAAGAGTGATCCGCAGTTCTGGCATCGATGTCGATGCGTTCGCTATGGCGAGGCATCTTGCTCCGCCGGCGGCGAAAATGCGCCAGGAACTCGGGCTCCAGTCAGCAGAGATCGTAATTTTTGTGGGCCGGCTAACCCGCCAGAAGGGCATCCCGACGCTGCTCCAAGCAGTCCCCCGCGTCCTTTCTAAAAGGCCTAATGCGCGTTTCGTGCTTGTCGGCCCTTGGGAGTCCGAAGGTCCATTTGCAGTCGACAAGTCGGAAATCGATAGACACGCTCCTCATATCATCGCGCTAGGCCCACGACGCGATGTTCCAGCCCTTCTTGGCATGGCCGACGTGTTCGCCTTCCCCACACAATATCGAGAAGGAATCCCGCGCGTCCTGCTCGAGGCAGGGCTGGCGGGATTGCCCATGGTCGCCTCAAAGATGCCCGGCTGCAATGAGGTGGTCGAGGATGGATGGAACGGCTACCTAGTCCAACCCTACGACGCCGATGGCCTTGCATCTCGAATAGTCGACATCCTGTCCGACCGCAGTCACGGAAAAATCATGGGCGGTCGTTCTGTCGAACTCGTCCGTGAGCAGTTCGCGCTGCCGCGGGTGGTCGCTCAGTATTGCGATCTGTACGAAAATATCCTTGGCGCCAAATCCCACGGTGGCCTCGCCCGACCGGGGTATCCGATCTTAATTAGAGACGATGCTGTCAGCGGTAGATTGGATGTGCGCCGATGATCCGGGACGCGATCCTGGCCTGCGGGCTCGCAACGACCTATGCGGAGCAACTCGACATTCCCGGGTCGCCCTTGGGGATTGGCGAACTGTTCCTCGTGCTTTGGATCATGCTGTCGATCGCGCGCGTCCTTGCCGGCGGTCGCCTGGAGACCAGGCCGGCGCTGACACTCCTTGCAAGTTACTGGACGATCATGGCGCTGGCTCTGGGGGTCGGCACCGTTGTCGGCTATCTGACCACAGTTCTATACCTGACGGGCCTGATGCACGATACGATGGCCTACCTGCTGTTGGTCAGCGTCACCTGCCTTGCCGCTGCAGAACCCGACGCCGACCGCCATCTCCGTCGTACTGGCTGGTGGGTCGTGGGTATCGCGAATATGGCCCTTGCCATTCAGCTGGGACAGGGCTGGGGCTGGATCCCCCGAGCTGGCGTCGATCCCTGGTACTGGGACCGCTTTCGCGGCTGGTCGCACAATCCAAATCAGCTCGCGCTCTACTGCGCAATCTTTGGCCCGCTAGCCTTGCATCTTGCGACCACCACCAGCAATCGATGGGGCAGCTTTCTTGGGATCGCCAGCCTGTTCCTAACCTTCTATGTCGGGAGGCTGACAAAGAGCGATACCTATTTGTATACCAGTATCCTGACTTGCCTGACGTTCCTCGGGCTGCGGATCAGGACATGGCTCAAGACCGGTGGCAACAGGGGCAGCTTTTCACGGCAAGCCGTCCTCCTGTTGCTCGTCGGTATCCTTCCGTTGGCGATCGCGATAACCCCCTACGCCGTGACGGAGGCGAGCGTCCTCGAAAACTTCGCCAAGGGCCTGACCAAGGACAAGGGCGGCGAGGCCACTGCCGAAACCGCCGCACTCCGCGTGCATCTCTGGGACGAAGCAATAGAGAAGGGCGCGGAATCCGGGTCGTTGGGCCTTGGTCCAGGTCCGCATCTCGAGCGCCCATCAGTGTTCGAATCGCAATTTCTGGAACGACCCTTCGAGGCTCACAACACGATCCTCGACCTGTACACTCAAGGTGGACTTATTGCGGTTCTGGCGCTGGTCTGGATCGTCAGCGCCGCCATCGTGTCGGTATGGCGTGCGAAGCTCGACGCGCTGTTAGCGCTCGTGGTGTCAATCGCTATTTTCGGAATGCCGCACCTGATCATCCGTCACCCGATCGTGTGGTTTGCGCTGACCATCTGCCTTGTCGCCGGTGCTCCGAAAGCAGTTTCTGCAATCTCCAACAATCCGGGTTAATGGCATGTGTGGTATTGCCGGAATTCTTCTTGCCCCCGATTCAGCCGACACGAAGCCGCTCAAGGCAATAGAGCAAATGACGGCCGCGCTTCGTCACCGCGGACCGGATGGCGAGGCATTCTGGATACATAGCGAAGCCGGGCTTGCCTTCGGTCACAGGCGTTTGGCCATTGTTGATCTGTCGGAGGCGGGCTGCCAGCCAATGCATTCCGAAAGCGGCAGATACGTCATTACGTTTAACGGCGAAATATACAATTTCCGCGATCTGCGCTGCGAACTGGAAAGTACAGGTCGTCATTTCAGGGGCACCAGCGATACCGAGGTCATGCTTGCCGCTATTGAGAATTGGGGCCTCGAAAAAGCACTCACACGCTTCGCCGGCATGTTCGCGCTAGGACTATGGGATCTGAAGACGAGGACGCTCCATCTCGCCCGCGACCGAATGGGCAAAAAGCCGCTTTATGTCGCCTCAACACGTGATGCGCTTGTTTTTGCCTCTGAGTTGAAGGCGATCACCCGTTTTCCAGGTTTTTGTCAGGAGCTCGATATCAATGCGGCCGCGGCGATGCTTTCGAACGGATGGGTACCGGATGACAGCTGCATCTGGCGAGGCGTGTTCAAATTACCGCCGGGTTCGGTCCTGTCGGTGACGGCAGCTGACTTCGCCGCGTCGCGAAGTGCCGCCTCGCTAGCGCATCGTATTCGATACTGGTGGTCGCTAGCCGAAACCGCCGCCAAAGGGCGGGCGGAGCAGGTCGTCGGCAGTGACGAAGAACTTACCACTGAACTGGATGGCCTGCTTCGACTTGCCGTTCGGGAGCGCATGATCGCTGACGTTCCGCTCGGGGCCTTCCTGTCGGGCGGAATAGACAGCTCGACGGTTGTAGCCCTGATGCAGGCTCAATCGGACAAGCCGGTGCGCACGTTCACGATCGCTTTCGGAGAGGGCGGGTTCGATGAGGCTCCCCACGCGGCGGAAGTCGCGCGGCATCTGGGCACCGACCATACCGAACTCCACCTTTCGGCTGCCGTAGCGCGCGAAGTCATTCCAGAATTGCCGCAGATCTGGGACGAGCCTTTCGCTGACGAATCGCAGATACCAACTCTGCTGGTGGCGCGGCTCGCCCGCCGGCACGTTACGGTGGCTCTGTCGGGTGACGGTGGCGACGAATGCTTCGCCGGCTACGCCCGCCACTTCATGGCTGCCCGCCTGCGACGACAGCATACTCTGCCGTCGGCACTGCGTCGGGCGCTCGCGGCAGGCACTGGGTTACTGGCCCGTGCAGCCCGTCACGATCTCGTCGGGAAGCTGCCGCTTTCGGAGGGTGCACGGCATGCGCTGCGGGGCGACCGGCTGGATCGCCTTGCTCAGCTACTCGCTGCAGCCGATGAGGACGAGTTGTTTCGGCGACTGACGAGATCGTCGACCGAGAACCTCAGCCTGCACCAGCCCCCCTCATCAATCCACGTCGAGCACCGGCTTGATGGGCTGCTGTCCCGTCTTTTGTATGACGATATGGACGGCTACCTGCCCGGCGATATATTGGTGAAGCTGGACCGCGCCAGCATGGCCAACAGCCTCGAGGGGCGGTGCCCGCTACTCGATCATCGGGTTGTCGAATTCGCCTGGCGCCTGCCGACGAATACCAAGGTTCGTAATGGCAAAGGTAAGTGGATCCTTCGTCAGTTGTTGCGCCGGTACGTTCCGCAGCGACTGATCGAGCGGCCAAAGCAAGGTTTCGATGTTCCTATAGCAGTCTGGCTGAGGGGCCCGCTGCTCAGTTGGGCAAACGATCTTGTCGCCGATATGCGCATCTCCGGAGACGGAATTTTCGACCTTGCGAAGGTGGATGCGTGCTGGCGCGGTCACGTCGATGGCAGGCACGACCATTCTCGCGAATTGTGGCCGGCTTTGATGTTCCAGGCCTGGCACAACGAGGCAAGGCGGCCATCGCCGCCAGCAACGGGTTCTCGCGTGCCCGAACTTACAGGAGATTAAGATGGAAGGGTCCATAGTTAGCCGCATCCACCTTCCGCACGTTACCGAAATGCACTTGCCTGCGCGCGAAATCACTCCGCGCATGAAACGGCCGTTGCGTGAGCAGATGGACACGCAAACCCCGCTCCATCAGCTCCTCGTTACCCTCTCAAGAAAAAAGTGGTTCCTCCTGGCCATGGTCGTCGCAGGCGGTGTCTTGGCCGCGCTTGGAGGGCTTGCACGGCCTGCCCTATACGAGGCCACCACGCAGGTAATCGTCGACGCACCTAGTAGAGCAGCCCCTGCCGGCGGCTTGATCTCTGCTCAGGATCAGCTGGATTCCAGCATTGACGACCATATCACCATGCTCTCATCGCAAAGCCACCTGCGAAGCGTAGTGGCAGCGCTGCGCAAAACGGATGCTGCCAATGGTGCTAAACAGGCTGGTGCTCGAACCGGAAACCATCCTCCGAAGCCTGTTGGCGTCGAGCCGCTGAATTTGCGCTCGGTTCCAGCCGATTTGCTGGCCAAAATTTGGCCGCGAAGCACGCCGGCGGAGCCAGATGCGGCTGAACTCAAGGTGCTGCGTGAAGGTATGAGGATCGGCCAGGAGCTGCGATCGAGAGTTATCAGTGTCGGCTTCACCGATCACGATCCGGCGCGAGCCGCTCTGATCGCCAACACGTTCGTCGAAGTGTATATTGGCGATCTGGCAAGGAAAAGCCAAGCGTCGGACAGGCTGGAACTCGACTCGATAGTCTCCGGGCTGCCGACTATACAAAGCAGTCTGGCAGAAGCGACCGATCGTCTGGAGAGATATCGGTTGAGCCATGGCGCGGTCGATCAAGGTGCGGCGGACAATGCTGCCAAGGAGACAGCCGAACTCACTCAGCAAATTTCCTTGTCGAAAGCGGACCTCTCCGCAACGGAATCTCGACTCCAACACATTCAGGACTTGCGAAAGGGGGGCGCGCCCGTTGCCTCGGTAGCCGAAGCCATCGAATCACCCTTGCTGGCCGATCTCTTGGCAGGCCAGGCCAACGGCACGGCAGATGAGAATGTCACAAATGCGATCGATCGTGAGATCGAACAAGAAATCGCCCGCGTCGCTGCTGAGGCAAACATCTATCGCTCCCAGATTGCGGCGCTGCAAAAGCGTAAGGATGTCCTAGATGCGGTTGTGGCCGATACAGCCGGCCGGCTTTCCGGACTGCGTGCTCTCGAGCCGCAGGTCAGCATCCTGACGCAGCGCTACAACGACCTTTTGACCCGGCAACAGGACTTGATGCGGCGTATTGCAAGTCCATCCCCCGGAGTCAGGCTTCTCTCAGCGGCGTGGCCCCCTACCAATCCAACGACTCTTTCGCCAATTTTTCTTATTCCGCCTGGCATGGTCGTGTTTGGCCTGATTGGAGGGATTTTCATACTTGTCCGCCAACGCTTCGATCGCACTTTGCGCGGAGAGGCCGAAGCTGAAGCAGCGCTCAAGGTTCCGTGCCTCGGGCTAATACCCCAGGCTCCCACAACGCACGCGAAGCGACTGCAGCAGCTGGTTTCAGGCCAGCAGGGGTGCAGATACAGCCGCGCCGTGACGTCCCTGCTTGTCGCCGCGGCGCCCCAACAGGCAAGGGATTACTCGAACATAATCTTGATAACATCCTGCGGTGAGGATGATGGCAAGACCGAGCTCGCATGGAGCATGGCCTTGGCGGCCACCAGACTTGGAGGGCGAGTACTCTTCATTGATCTGGACCGCACGGACCACCGCCTTACCGGCGAGTTTGTGAAGGAATTCAGCGCACGTAAGCCGCACAATTTTTTCGGAGACTATGTGAGTGACCGTTGTGCACTGCACGATGCGATAGCAGGAATGTCGGCGATCGGGATCGACTTCATGGCGCTCGCACCGTCGGAGGATCTGCTGCCCTTGCTGTCCAGTGTCGACGGCTCCCCTTTCAAAGATGAACTGCACTCGATCTATCGGGTCGTCATCATAAATGGACCGCTGGGGCTTGAGGGACCAGAGGCCAGGCTCCTGACAGGCTGGGGTGACGTGGTTCTTTTCGCCGTTCGCTGGGCGAAAACGCGACGCAGCATCGCGCGAGGCGTTCTGGACCTGCTTGCGGGCGATGCACCAGCTTCGGTCCCCGTCGCAAGCGTTCTCACGAAGGTTAATCTCAGGAAGCACGCTGGTTACCGGTTCGGGGACAGCGCTGACCTCTTGCTGGAGAGGACATGACGAGCGCGGCTCTTGTTGTTGCGCACTTCCCGCTTGGTTGAAAATCACCGCGCTAGGCGCTGCGCCGATCGGCTGCTGGGCGCGGGCCATCCGGCAGTAGCTGGGGTTGTCGCGGAGAGATCCATCCGGAGCGTGGGTCCGAAGTGTCACAACGGAACCTACGGCCAGGAGCCGCCGGACGGGCATTCATGAATTCCGGACCCCATCTGAGGCAACGCGCCTGACGCCGTCCTTCGTCTGCTTGGCGTTCACCGCGCGCCTAGTGGTGTCGAAATCACCCTTCACGCGGACCCGCTCATCGCTGCTTGGCTTGGCGATGAATCCGTAGCGCAGGTGACGAGACTTTGTCGATCTTTGCCCAGAGTGCGCTCCCCCCCATCGTCGATGCATTCCTGACCGCGTATGCCCATGCCGGCAACCGCGATGGTGAAATCGCAAGGGCAGTCAAACCTTGCGCAATCCGTTGCGCTTTGCTTCGCGGCAGGGCGCGCACGAACTCACTCACGCTACCTGGTTTCTCTCCCTTTCGGAAAAAGCTGTGGACGATGTCTTGTTTCAGGAATTTGGCGAGATTGAACGGCTCCCGCTCGCACTTGCTCAATTGCAAGCCGTGCCGCTGACATATGGCATCGAAGGCTTCTTTCGTCCATCGGCCGATGTGGTTTGGTGGCATGTCTATGAGCGAGCCATGGGACTCCATGTAGTAAGTTCTGTTTTCATTTGGCACGGCGATAAAGGCAGATCCTTGCGCCTTCAGAAGATATTTCAATCGAGCAAAAACGTCGTCCACTTGGTCCATATGCTCGAAGACTTGAAACATGAAAATAAAGTCGAAGGACTCTTTCATAGAATCGAAGCTGTCCATCCGAAAATCGCCTGAATAGGTCTTAAAGCCTTTCGACGCCAGTACAGACCTCGCCGTTTCGTTGTAGTCGACCGCAGAGATGTCGGAAACATGGAAGAATTTATTCTTGATGCGATCGAGAAAATATCCGAACCCAGACCCCACTTCGAGGGCAGTTTTTCCGCCAGTCTTCAGGCCCGCGAGCTCTTCGATAGTCCTTGAATATTCCCATTTCATGGTCGGATAGGAAGGGTACGCCCAGGCTAAGTTATAAAATTCAACGCCGCCAGCGACGAAGGGATCTGCAAAACCGAATCCGCAATCTGCGCATTTGCGGATATCGCATGTGTTGCTGCCCCAGAGATCCGACAGGTGGCTTGTTAATTTTCGAGAGCGGTCGGGGTCCTGACGCGGATTGATGAAATGTCGAGAGGCCTCATCTGCTGTCACTTCGAACAATTTCGCGGTTGATACACTGGCACACGCCGGACAAATGGTCATCTCGCTTACCCCTAAAGGCCAGACCGAAGGAAAGCCGCCTTCGACGGTATATGATGCGCCCCAGCCCGCCCGCCGTCGCGCTCGACGATGCCGCCATGCTCAGAAGCTAAATCGTCTCAGGCTACGCAATCGACCCAGTCTCGGGCGGATCGCGAACACGTAAGTAAGAATGTGCTGGCTCGCTATTTTCATAACTGACGGGCGAAGAATTTGCATCGCATCTCGGATCGTCGCCCGCCAGGGTTGCTGGTGGAATCTGCTGGGAAGACGAGCAACCCGCAGCGCCCGTAACAGAGTCTCAGGGCAGGGAAGATGTTTACGATCCTCGATGAGGTTCCAGTTAAGCTCTTTGACGGCAAGCGTTACCTGATCGACCTCATCGAAACTCTTGGTTGTAGTGATGCTCGGGTGGTTCGTCGCGTCGTAGAAGATCAAGCCATCGTTTATCGCGACCATGTCTCCGTGGCAGGCCAGATCGACAAAGAACAGCTGGTCGACTCCAGCTGGGATTGAATTATGGGCGCGCATCAGGCAACCCGCGTGAATGACGTCGCGGTTGATCAAAAGCGTCGATGGGATGATCCCAAGGCTCCGCGTCGTGCGGACCAGATAGAGGTCCGTCAGGCATTGCTGGCTTGAGTAGACGGAAATTCGTTGCCGCCCCTGCGGTGGCAATCGGAATTTCATCCGATCGTCCTCAATTATATTGGCTGCACAGGTCATGAATGCAGCTGAGGGATGCTTGGTGGAAACCTCGGCAAAGGTCTTGAGTGCGCCCGGGGCGAGCCAGTCATCGTCATGGAGCAGCTTGATCCATTTTCCGGCGCAAGCGAGCATGGCATTGTTGGTATTCTCTACCTGACCGCGGCCCCGGCAGTTTTCGACAATTCGGATGCGAGGCTCGGTCCGCGCATACTCGGCCACGATTGCCCAGGTCGGTCCGTCCCGGCCCTCGTCGTCGCTGACGACCAACTCCCAACTGGAAAAATTCTGACTCAGAATGCTATCCATTGCCCGGCGGATCGTGTCCGGTCGGCGAAAGGTTGGGATTGCAACTGAAATGAAAGGGCGCAGTCGCGAAGCATCAGCGCGATGATGTTGGTCAACCACAGCGGTCGTTTGGAGCTGATCAAGCTGCGATTGTTTCATGGTGCTTTTCCCTCGAGATGATGACCTTGTTTTGGTATGGCAGCTCCCGCTGGTTTAATGGCATGGCTCAAAATATACAGAGAGGCCGCCGTTTTCAGTGCAAACCCGACGCCGCCGCCGGCCGCCATCAGATAAATGACCTTGAGTGGTTCCCAACCTGCCTCAGCACCGGCAAGAAGCGGACCAAACACCAGCGCCGTCCGCGCGCCGTCGACGAGAAGCCGTAGCTCCTGCCGGCGCAGGAGAGCTGGGACATCTTGAAGCGGCGTCGCCAACGCCTGCGCAGCCCCCATGAACGCCAGCGCGGTCATAATGTCTGCGGCGGGAACCCAGGGCGGGCCCAGCAGGGGGACGACAATATATGGCGCAGCCAGGCCAAGCGCCAATATTGGCAATGCAGTGAGGCAGGCTGAAAGCATCAAGAGGCCGCGTGCGGTGCCGAGCAGATGTCTGCGATCACTGTTTTTGTTCGCCTCGGAGACAAAAACATTGCTGAGCGGGGTGGCGATCAGCGTGACCGGCGCAGTCACCAGCCGCGCTGCCACTCCCAGGTAACCCGCAAAAGCGGCGCCAAACAGCGAACCAACAAGTATTGCGGGAAGATTGATAATGGCGAAACTCGCGAGAGCTGAGGGAATGTCAAATAACGGAAACTTGTATTCTCGCCTGGCGACGGCAAAGACGGTACGCCACGGCGCTCGGGCGACGCCGTGTAAGTCCTTCCAGCTCAGAATCCGAGAGCCGAGGAGTCCGATAAAAATGAATTGGCTCAGGATATGGGCATGTACCATCGACTCACCTCCGAAATGGGCGAGCCCAAAAATCAATTGCAGCAGGGCCATGGTCGCCGGCAAGATCAGCCGGCCGAGGGCGAAGTCTCGTAGCAGGCCTGCGCGCAGGCTCCAGCAGTTCATGGCTTCGACGAGACCTGCGCCCGCCATCCCAAGTGGAACGAGCCAGGCGAGGTGGCCGACCCGCGCTGGAGCGATGCTCGCCCACAGCAGTCCTGCCGCAAAGGCGAGGACACTCGTCACCGACACAGCCAGGAGAATGAGCTTAACAGTCACATACGCCCGCGCATTGTCCTTGACACCATAGAGAGAGGCCTCGAAACGCAGTGCTGCGATCGCGCCGAGGATGTTTACGATCGAAAGATAAATCGTGAAGATCCCGAAATCTGCCGGGGAATAGAGCCGGGCCAAAACGGGAATAGCGGCGACGAGAGTCAACTGACCGGCAATCGCCATGGCCGAAACGCCTCCTGCCGCGCGCAGAATACTGCCGATCGGGCTTGGAGGAACACGGGTGATTATTTTCTCGACCGTAGGAACCGTCCTGGATCTCAGAAAGTAGCTTTGGGACATGAGCTCGCGATTCCGAGGAGGCAAAATGCGGTTGACCGGAGCTTACGATGGGGCCTGAACGTCACCATCATCCATCTGAATGACATCGTTCGGCGGAGCGGCGATGTAGCGAATTCTTTGTGCTCCGGGCGGGGCACAACTGCAGCTCTGAAATTGAGACCGCTCGTTGGACTTGCCCGCGATGAACTGATTTCTGCGGGGATCGCGCGGGCATCGATGCTCGGGAATGTCGTCGTCACGTTATGCGGTACCAACTGGATCTTTTGACCAGACCAGCAGCCGCGACAAGGATGGCCGACGCGTGGATTCGTCGCTCCGACAAGGCGCGGATTACACGGTGGGCTTACACATGCATTAACGTTTGTTGCTGTGTGCTGGCTGCGATGTTCGTTCCATGAAAGTCCCGGTACCATTCGACAAAGCGTTGCACTCCGTCCTCGAGCGTTGTCGCCGGGGCGAAGCCGACAGCGTTACGAAGATCACTCACGTCGGCGCGAGTCTCCAGAACGTCGCCCGGTGGTAGAGGCACTTCCACGCGAATCGCCCGGCAGCCAAGGGCGGTCTCGATGAGCGAAATCAGCCGGTTAATCTCCTCCGGCCGGTCGTTGCCAATATTATAGACGCGGTACGGTGCAGAACTTGTGGCGGGATCTGCGGTAAGAAAATCCCAACCCGGGTCGGGTCGCGGCGGTGCAGCGAGTGCTCGAACCACCCCCTCAGCGACGTCGTCGATATAGGTGAAGTCTCGCCACACGCGGCCGGCATTGGCTACTTCGATTGGTTTCCCCTCGATAATCAAACGCGTGAACATGTAGACTGCCATGTCGGGCCTGCCCCAGGGGCCATAAACGGTGAAGAAGCGCAGTCCGGTCACGGGCAAGCAGAATAAATGACTGTATGAATGCGCCATGAATTCGTTTGAACGCTTGGTTGCGGCGTACAGACTGACAGGATGGTCTGCGCCGTGATGCTCAGAAAACGGTGTGGTTCGATTTGAGCCGTAGACGGAGCTCGACGAAGCGTAGACGAGATGACTAGCGCCGAAGTGCCGGCAGCCCTCAAGGACGTTGAGAAACGCCACTATGTTCGATTGCACATAGCAATGCGGGTC
This sequence comes from Mesorhizobium sp. M1088, assembly GCF_040318575.1. Lineage (NCBI taxonomy): Bacteria > Pseudomonadati > Pseudomonadota > Alphaproteobacteria > Hyphomicrobiales > Phyllobacteriaceae > Mesorhizobium > Mesorhizobium sp. M1088. Next base: position 32,380 of record NZ_JAMYMO010000004.1, read on the forward strand.
AGCAAGTGAATGACGCACGCCGGCCTGAGCCGCGAGATGGACAAAGTGTGAGGGGCGAAATTCTGAAAACAGCAACTGAACGCGGGCGGCATCCGCCAGATCAATTCGCATCGAAGTGAAGCCCGGCTCGGCACAGAGACGTGCAAACCGCGCTTCCTTGAGTCGTGGATCGTAGTAGGGGGTGAAATTGTCGACGCCGATGACTTCGACACCCAGACGCAAAAGCCGCAAGGCGACGTGAAAACCAATGAAGCCTGCAGCACCGGTGACGACGATCGGTCCTATCGGGGCGAGTTCCTTCACGGCGCGGTCTGACCGGGATCGGGCGGTTTCCATATTTTCCGCAGAAAGAACGGAACCACCGTTTAAATCATGATCCAATTTTTTGCCCCTTCGACGTCACTCGACAGTGTCGAATTGCCTATTCCGAGATCCCGGCCAATTGTGCCGGGATGTTATGTGCCGGGGCGTCGGCGTCGGCACAGGTGAGCAGGCGCCGGCCACGCGCTGCGCAACGTGACCTGCCAAGCTAGGTTGGAACGGCCTCCAGCACCGGTCGACCAAGCCCCGTCGCATGTGGATGCCGCCAACTAGACCCCAACAACTGCGCGGCCCTTACGGCAGGACCGAAATACGCCCAAGAAGGGCCACCAGTTCCGCCTGGCGTTTTGTTTCGGTCTTGGCGAACAGCGAGGCAAGCTGGGAACGGATCGTGGTGCGGCTGAGACGCCAGCTGCGAGCGATCTCCAAAGGTGCGTCGCCCTGGGCCAAGCGCAAGGCGAGGTGCGTTTCTGCGCTCGTCAAGCCAAACATTCTTTGCAGCGTCCGAGGATTTGGCCCCGACCTGTTGTCGCGATCCAGCAGCGCCACAATGCTTGTTCCGTCGGGAGCGATAACGCCGTTCTCGTTCAGTATCACCGGTCGGTCGCCCCTGCTGCGGATCACTACCCAAGACAATGAGCCCGGCAGGAATTGGCCCGGAACATTCGCGATCAGCCGCCTTAGGGCGGCCGTAAGTCCGCTCGCCGTGTCGGCCGCTTCGCCCTGGCGCTCAAGCGTGGTTTGGGCGGCTGCGTTCCACTCGACTACTTTTCTTTCGCGATTCAACACGAGATAGCCACAGCCAATGCGATCAAGCACGCCGGTTATGGATTCCAGACTGCGGCCTTTTGGTTCGCCGAACCTTGCGCCCAATGGATCCGATGCGCGATCGGGAAGGTGACCAGAAGAGGGCCGCGTATTCCGCGCTTCAAAATCATACTTGGTCCTCGTAACAATATACCGATTGTTCGAAGAAGCATCGACTTGTCTATCGATCAGATTCATTTTCTACCCCTAACCCAAAGTTTCACACGCCCGAAATAAGTATTCGGGATTCATGTAGTCTTCTATGTGTAGCTGGATTATAGTCTTCTATGCGCTGACGGATAATACGTTCATCATCACCTTGAAAACTTAATATGATCCGACAGTTCTAAGGCAGCTCTTAGGCCCCGCTGCGTCCGATAAAATGCGCGCTATGATAGCGGTATGGCAATCCGGCAGTGGTACTAAGCTGTACGTTTTTTGCTCTAGTCTCGACGGGCTAGTCAGAAGGTTGTAGTCTGTGTCCATGAGCTCGCAGTCGCGCAGGTCGAATTCGAACCCGTCGGGCAGATTGCTAACTCATATTGCGTCTGCATCGGTGTTAGCTGCCACACTGATATTTGAAATAAAATCGTCAGCCTATATTGGGCAAGGCGCCAGTTTTCTGGAATTTATTCCGGCTATTATTATTATCGCTTATCTCGAAGACCGCGTACCTGCGCTCGCTGCGACCATTCTGATGGTTGCTGTCGGGCTGTGGGCACGAGGACACGATCAGATTTCAAGTGGAGACTGGGCGCGCGCAATCCTGCTTCTGGTTTCGGGTGGCGTGATTGCCATGACCTTCCATCGTCTGCGGCAGGACTTGCGTGAGTTGCTGGAAGTCGCGGAGGCCAGGCTCGCTGCCGTCGAGGCGACCGAAAGCCGCTATCGTTGGGCCTTCGAACGTGCTGCCATGGGATTCGCGAACACCAACAAGAAAGGTGAGTTGCTGCAGTCTAACAGACGCCTTTGTGAGATGACCGGGTACAGGGAGGAGGAGCTTGCCCAATTACAGCTTGATACGCTCGCCCATCCGAACGACCGGGATACCTTGGCGCAATTGCTGGCGAGGCTGGGCAATGACATTTCTTCGTTCGTTTCGGAGGTGCGTCTGTCACGAAAGGACGGTACGGCATTCTGGGCTAGGCTAACGCTTTCTTCGTCCGTGCCCGAGGGTGGCCTCTCGGAGAGCATCTTCGTGGTGGTCGACGATATTTCGGAACGACGCGCTGTTCACGAAGCGCTTCGGGCCCAGAAGGAATGGCTGGACCTCGCTCTGTCTGCTGGACGCTTGGCCACGTGGCGCATAGACCTTAAAGACGGGATAGTCACGGGCTCGGACACGTTCTGGGACATTCTCGGCCTGGCCCAGGCCAATAGCCGCAGTTTGGAGGAGCTGTCAGCTGTCGTTCATCCGGCGGACTGGCCGAAGCTGGCGGCATCGAGAAAGGCCGCACCATCGGTCACGAATTACGATGTCGAGATACGCGTCCGCCGACCGGACGGACATATCCGCTGGATTGCGCTGCGCGGAAGGGAGGAAAGACATGATGATGGTGGACAGCGGCTTGGAGTGGCCGCCGACCTGAGCGAGAGACGACAAACCACGCTGCTGCGCGCCGCGGCAAAGAAGCGGGAGCGCATCATGCTCGAACAGCGTCACAGATTCGGCAACGTTTTCGCGGTGATCACGGCGCTCGTGAAAATGGTCGATACTCCTGGAAACAATGTTGCCAAATACAAGGAAATGCTGATCGACCGGATACGCGCGCTTGAGGCAACCCATCTGCTTCTTTCACGCAACGGCAGCGTATCGGGGACGCTAAACGATCTCGTTGCTCAAGAATTGCAACCATATATGGGAACACGCGCCATATCGGTCGGCGGTCCTTCCGTGACGATGTCGGGAGGCGCCGCCGAGAGTTTTGCGATGATCGTTCACGAGCTTGCCACCAATTCCATGAAGTATGGAGCGCTTGGCGATCCAAAAGGCCGGATCGACGTAAGCTGGACGTTCGCACCTGAAGACACAGGCAGCGAGATCGCGTTCGAGTGGGTGGAATCGGGGCGGCGGCGGACCTCGAGCGTAGTCCGTCATGGCTTCGGTTCCATGATAATCGGAGTGGATGGAGCGCCGCTTGTCGGTCACTCTCCCAGGCTGGAAATATCGGACCAAGGGTTACGGTATTCGCTGCGGCTGTCACGCAAGGAAATCGGATTGTAGTGCAGTGCTCCAATCGGAAAGCAGATATCTAAAGGCGGGTCGCGCTGAGCGGCCTTTGAGATGCGCAGGGTTCCTTCCAAGAATGTCGTCGGCCCAAAGCTGCGCCGCGGCTTTGGGATATGCAGTAAAATGCATGAGGAGTCTTGCGACGCCGTTTGCACGTCCAAAAGGACGCGCGGTGCTCTAGCTGGCATGTCTCGAAAGCCAAGTCTTCAGCATAACGGCAGCCTCGGTCCGATTGCGTACCCCCAATTCACGCAGAACCGCAGCAGCGTGGATTTTCGTGGTCGCCTCCGCGATTTCCAGATCGCGCGCAATTTCCTTGTTTGAATAGCCTTCCGCCATCAGCTTGAGGACTTCCTTTTGCCTCGAAGTCAGCCTGCCAAGGTTGACGCCAGCGGTACGCCTCTGTGGGCCTTTGTCGTCGGAATGGGTATGCGCGTGGGTTGTTTGCGTCGCTCCCGGGCGTGACAGAAGTGCAGGAACATAGATGCGGCCGGAGAGGATTTCATTGACGGCCAAAACAACCTCTTCGTCCGTCTGCGATTTTACGATGTAGCCGTGAAGCCCGATCGACAGAGCTGTGAGTATTTCCGAGCGTGAATCGTTTCCGGAAACGATCGCAAATCGCGTGTCCGGATAGGCAGACAGGATCCCGCCGAGCACTTCTTGATTGAACAGGCCCGGCATATTCAGATCCAGGATCGCAAGATCCACGAACGACTGCTCTGCCAGCAAACTGAGCACCGCGTCGAAACAGGACGCTTCAAAGATCTCCACACCTGGAATGCCTGCGGTCAGTGCCAATCGCAAGCCGCGACGATACAAGCCGTGATCGTCGGCGATGACGATTCGATACATTGAACTACCCCAACGCCTATCTGAATGGATTGAACGGTAATGGCCTGAAAATCGTGGCCATCCACTCGTCGATTCATCCAGCCGACGCTGCGGCACCCCCAACACCGCAAACGCCAGATTTCTAATATAATCTTAAATGACGGGAAACGCTCCTCTTTTTTTGCCCCTTGAGAGCGAAACCCGCCGAACGTCGTCGAACATACGTTCTGACCTTTTGGACAGCTGACAGACCGGCCGGTCGTTCAGCAGTGCTATAGGCCTAAAGATATAGAACAGCAAAACGGCTGAATTGTTACCATTCGAATGCACGACGACATCCACCCTGACGGCCACATACCATCCAGATGCAATGTCCGGATCAGGGGACAGTGGAGTAATCTCACCGGTCTTCTACGGGAAATCTCACCGGTTCTTCTGAGGGGACAAGAACGCGTTTCCCGGGTGCTGACCAGGGCAGGATAGCCGGCCCGTGACGATGGCGTTCAGGCCGAATGAACAAGGGAGGACCAGGATGAAAGCGGTTATTCAATGTGGAGGAATGGGAACACGCCTCCGCCCCTTCACTTCGGTCTTGCCGAAGCCGCTCATGCCGATCGGCGCACGGCCGGTTCTCGAGATGCTTCTGAAATGGTTGCGACGCAACGGCATTCAGGAAGTTTATATTACAACCGGGTATCTCGGCCACTTGATCCGCACCGTGTGTGGAGATGGCTCGCAGTGGAACCTGAAAATTCGATATACGCAGGAGATGGAGCCGCTTGGCACCATCGGGCCACTGTCTTTGATCAGGGATGAACTGACGGAGCCATTCATCGTTCTCAATGGCGATGTCCTTACGGATCTAAGCCTCAGTCGATTTGTAGCAGCGCACCGTAAGCACACCGATCCAGTGACAATCGCAACAGCCTGTCGCCTGATCAAGATGGATTTCGGCGTCATCGACGAAGTCGACAATACCGTGCAGGTCTTTCGCGAGAAGCCGACGCTTTCGCATCTGGTCAGCATGGGAATTTACTGCATGAACCCGGATGTTCTGCAGTTTATCCCATCCGGCATACCCTTTGGGTTCGACGACCTGATGCTGCAGATGATGCAGAATGGCACAACCGTGCACGTGTACAAGCATGAGGGTCTCTGGCTCGATATCGGGCGCGTCGACGATTTTCAGAACGCACAGACCATTTCCTGGGAAGACCAGTCGGCCTCGATCGAGGTCACTGCGACGGCTGCATGATGATGATGAAGTCACGAGCCCGGTTCCCACAGTTATCAGTCTAGGAGGTTGTGATGCTCTTGGTCAGTGCCCCGATCTTGGGTGTGCCGGAGAAGACTGCTTTGACCAGGGTCATCGACAGCGGCTGGCTGACCATGGGGGAGCAGGTACGAGCCTTCGAACAAGCTTTTGCCGACGTTCATGATGCGGAGGATTGCGTCGCGGTCAGTTCTTGCACCGCAGCGCTTCATCTCATTTTGCACGCACTTGGCATCGGACCGGGCGACGAGGTGCTGGTGCCATCCTTGACGTTCGTGGCGACCGCAAATGCGGTCCTCTATGTCGGTGCGACGCCGGTTTTCGTCGACATCGAGTCAGCCGACGTGCCGCTGATGTCGATCGTGGAAGCCGAAGCGAAATGCACGGCCCGCACCAAGGCAATCATTCTCGTTCATTTCGCCGGCTACCTCGCCGATCGGGAACAATGGCAGAGGTTCGCCCGTGCCCGGGGGCTACACATCGTCGAGGACGCCGCGCATGCGCCGGGCTTGAAGGAGGTGGGGACATTTGGTGCCGCGGCCGCCTTCAGCTTCTACGGCAACAAGAACATGACCACGGCGGAAGGCGGGGCTGTGATCGCCAGGGATGCCGGTCTGCTCGAGACAATCCGCCAGGCGCGTGGACATGGGATGACCACCGGGACACGTCAAAGGCTGAACAGCCGCACCCCTCAGTATGATGTCACCATGCTCGGATTCAACTATCGCATGGATGAATTGCGGGCTGCGATCGGACTGGTCCAGCTGCAAAATCTGCAGGAGTGGAATGAGATCAGGCGTATCCTGGTCATGCTGTATCGTCGTCTCATAGCGAAGCATTGCCCAGCCGTGACCATCCCGTTCCACGAGCCGCGGACGTCGGCCTACCACATCATGCCTATCCTTTTGCCACGTTACGCCGACAGGCAAGACGTCATCGACGCACTGCGCGGGCAAGGGATACAAACCACTATCCACTACCCGCCGGTGCACCAGATGACGCTCTATCGTGAGCTCATTCCCGGTACTCACTTACCGCGCACTGAAGATTTCGCCCAGCGCGAACTGACTGTACCGCTGCATCCGCAGATCACCGCACCTTTGGTCGAAACGGTGGTGGTCGCTCTTGCCGCGGCGGTCAATAACTGCGCTCAGACAGGAACAGCCGCATGAATGCCCTGGACCTAGCCATTCACAGGCCTAACGGCTCGAGCGCCGCCCATGGGTCTGCGAGACGAGCAATCGATCTCGTCATTGCTGCAGCCGCGGCGATCGTCTTCGCCCCGCTGATGCTGCTGATTGCCGTGGCGCTGCTGCTGGAAGGCGGTCGGCCCATCTTCTTCACACAGACCCGCGTCGGGGCCGGTGCTCGCCCATTCCGCATGTACAAGTTTCGCAAGTTCAGCGTGCAATGTGACCCCGGTGGCTTGGCTCTGACCATGGCCGATGACAGCCGCATGACGCCGATAGGACGGTTCCTCGCGGTCACCAAGTTCGACGAACTGCCACAGCTTTGGAACGTCTTCAGAGGCGAGATGGCAATCATCGGGCCACGCCCGGAGAGCCTTGCCTTCGCCGATTGTTTTCGCGGGGGCTTCGAAGACATTTTACAATACAAGCCAGGCTTGCTGGGTCCAGCCCAGGTTCTCTTCCGGCATGAAGCCCGTTTCTATCCGCGATCGATGGACCCGCTACTGTTCTATCGCCAGGTTCTGTTTCCTGCCAAAGCCAGGCTCGACCTTTCCTATTATCCGCAGCGCACGATCGGGTCCGATGTTGGGTGGATGGTGCGCGGCTTGCTGGCGGTGCTTGGGGTGGTTTCGCCGTCGCCGATCGGAACTTGAGAGCAGGTGGAACACCCGCACTCTCGTGGATTTGCAAAGTCAGTGCCTCACGTCATAGGGGGAACGCTTGGGTCATGGCATACAAGGGCAGGAAAGTTCTGGTTACCGGTGCCGACGGATTCATCGGGTCGCATCTCACCGAAGCACTCGTCCGTAGCGGCGCGGACGTCACTGCGCTGGCTCTCTACAATTCCTTCGACAGCCACGGCTGGCTGGACGATTTGCCGGACACCATTCGAAGCCAGTTGAACCTCATCCGCGGCGATGTTCGTGACAGCGCCTTCCTTAACCGGATCGTGCGTGGCCAGGCGGTCGTGTTTCATCTCGCCGCACTGATAGCTATCCCATATTCGTACGCCGCGGCCCAGTCCTATGTAGAAACGAACATCCTGGGCACGGTCAACGTCCTCGAAGCGGCGCGCCAATGGGATACGGAGCGTGTGGTGCACACCTCGACAAGCGAGGTTTATGGCACCGCGCTGACAATGCCTATCAGCGAATCGCACCCGTTGCAGGGACAGTCACCATATTCGGCATCCAAGATCGGCGCGGACATGATGGCGGAGTCCTACGCCAGATCGTTCGACATCCCTGTGGTTATCATGCGGCCCTTCAATACGTACGGCCCGCGCCAGAGTGAGCGGGCCATAGTACCGACCATTATACGCCAGGCTCTCGACAAGAAATGCCCGGCGATCATGGTGGGAGACACAAGCCCGATCCGCGATCTTACTTTCGTGGAAGACACCGCGGCGGCGTTTTTGACCGCAGGTTCCGCCGAGCTCGAATTTGGCCATGCCTACAATGCCGGAAGCCAGCGCGCCGTGACGATCTCGGACATATTGGATCTGGTGATCGAGTTGAGTGGCTGCAAGAAACCAATCCACCGGGACGAGCGCCGCCTGCGGCCGCAGAATTCCGAGGTGCGTGCCTTGCTGGCCGATTCTTCGCTCCTCGAAAGCAAGACTGGATGGCGTGCCCAGACCAGCCTGCGCGAAGGCCTGGAGCGGACCATCGGATGGTGGCAAGGGCGCCTCAGCGAAGGCCGGGTGCGACACGAAATGGGCTACATGACATGAGCTTTCGCCCGGGAGGATTGGCTCCGCTGTTGATTGCGGCTGCCTTGTCGTTGGATTTGACCGTGGCAGGCAGTCGGCAAAGCAGCGCGTCGAGACAATTTGTTGCGCCAGTGACGATGGACTTGCCCGATTATCTCCAACCCGCGACCGACCCAGCCTTCGGGACAATTTTCATGCGCATTACCAAGCCTGGGGCCCTTGGGAATGGAGTCGTATGCGAGAAAAAATTCTGCAGCCACCGTTATTCCAGCGCCCAGGCCTGGAATTCGGACCAGACTCTCCTCGTCATCACCAACGGCTGCAATGGCATGTGCTTTTTCGACGGGCAGACCTATGTCCCGCTCTTCCGTCGTGCTCGATCGGCTGAATGCGAATGGCATCCGCAAAATGCCGATCTGATGATCTGCGTTCAGGACCGGAAAATTTCGACCTGGGCGCCGCGGACCAATCGCGAAGACGTCCTGTTCGTTTCGCCGAATTATCGTGATCTTCAGTTCGGGCCGTCCAAAGGCAATCCCAGCCGTGACGGCGATCGCATAGCAGTGCGCGCAATCCGTGGGGATGGCGCGATGGTTGTATTTGCCTATGATCTCAAGCAGCGCCGGAAATTTCCGGACATCGATCTTGCTCAGCTTGCCGGAACCGTCAGCGCCTGCTCGATCTCCCCGCTCGGAGCGAACATCCTGTGCTTTCAGAATGTGAACGAGGACACAGAGCAGCGGGCTATTTTCTCCGTCGACGGGACGTTGCGGCAGAGGTGGACTGACCATCATCGCCCCGGCCATGGCGATATGACGGTGGATAAAGACGGCAGCGAAGTTTTCGTGGGCATCAGCAAGTCCGACCCTGACAAATATCACGTCATCAAAAGGAGGCTGGCCGACGGAAAGGTCACCTCACTTATGAAGTTTGGCGAAGCCGAGCATGCATCCCTGCGGGCATTGGACAGGCGCGGTTGGGTGTTCGTAAGCTATGGCGGCAAGCCGGAAGAGATATCTGCCAATCCCGACTGGGCGCCATATGCGCGAGAGGTGATCGCGCTTCGCCTCGACGGCAGCGGGGAGGTTCGACGCGTCACGCAAACTCACAACGTCCCGTCCGATTACTGGAGCGAGACCCATGCCTCGCCATCCCCCGACGGCTCACAGGTAATCTGGTCGAGCAACTGGGGCGTGCCTGGCGGGCCGGTCTACGAATTCGTCACCCGTCTCGATTGGCCGGAAGAGCCGCGGTCGAACCAGAAGGAGATTGCCGCCAATGGTCCTCGTTGATCGAATGCTTCTTGTCGTGTTCGGTATGCTGGCTGCCATGAATACGGCTGCTGCAGCGGAACCGCGGGTCGCCTATCGACTTTCTGCCGGCGACACCGTCGAGATTGGAATTGCCTCCATCCCGGAGCGAACGCAACGTGCGGTGGTCCAGATGGACGGCACGATCGCGCTTCCCGAAGTCGGGATGGTTTCGGTGGGGGGCTTAACTCCGGCTGAACTGCAAACGCGCATGCAGACGATCTTGCCGACCAAGATATTCCACCAGCGTCTGCCTGATGGGCGGGAGCAAATGATCGTCATCAAGCCGACAGACGTGACCGCCGTGGTTGCGGAGTACAGGCCGATCTATGTGACCGGCGACGTGCTCACTCCCGGACAGCAGGCCTACCGCCCGCTGATGACCGTGCGGCAGGCGATTGCCGTGTCAGGCGGTTTCAGCCTTTTGCGGTCCCGGGCAAACCAGGTTGGCCCGGATCCGGTGGATCTGCGGCGCGATTACGAGTCGCTTTGGGGGGAATATACGAGAGATTATTTTCATAGCACCCGCATCCGCGCCGAACTTCAGGACAAACCGACTTTCGACATGCAGCCACCACAAGGATCTCCCTTGCCGGCAAGTTTTGCGTCGGCGATCGCGCAGGCTGAAGCGGAAGGGCTGAAGCTCTCGTTGGACAACTTCCGGCAAGAGCAGGGCTTTCTCGAAAAAAGTGGCAAGGATGCTGCTGCACAAACCGAGACCCTGCTCAAGCGCGAGCAGGCCGAAGCGGATGGAGTGAAGGCGGACGAAGACGAGCTGGCGCGCGTAAGGAAAGCGTTTGAGTCCGGAAATCTAACCAATACCCGGCTTGCCGATGTCCGGCGCGCTTTGGTTCTTTCTTCCAGCCGGGCACTCGAAACGTCGGTTGAGCTTATGAGAGCACGACGTCAGCAGGACGATTTTACCAGACAGCACGAACGCAATGTCAACCAAAGAAGAATGGGTCTGCTGACTGAGTTGAAGGATACCAACGTGCGTCTTGCCGACGTTGGCGCAAGACTTCGCGCCGCCAGCCAGAAGTTGCAGCCCACGGGAGCGGCCGCTCTGCCATTGCCGGTTGCCGGCGAAACGATCCAGGCCGAGGTCACGATCATTCGCAAGCTCGGCGAAGAATGGCGAAAACAGCTTGCCCAAGAAGACACCGAGGTCATGCCGGGAGACACGATCGAGGTCAGATTCAGCAGCGCTCTCGAAAATGCAGCGACCCGATAGATCGGCTGCGCCCCGATCCAATCGGCCGCCGCACTGTCGGTTGAGTGTGGCAACCGCTTTACTGCCTGAAAGCTCTGGAAAACTGGTCGGTGAGGGGCTTCATCAAGTAGGACCAGACACTGCGCTCGTCGGTTCTTATGTGGACTTCGGCGGGCATGCCCGGTTTGAGGATTTTCTCTCCTGTCAGGCACGTCGCTTCATTCTCGACGTCGATACGCGCCGAAAAAAAGGAAAGCTGGCGTTGCTGATCCTTGATCAGATCCGCTGAGACGCGCTTGACCGAGCCTTCGCAAGCAGGTGTGGTGCCGGCGTCGAACGCTGGAAAGCGGATCGACACCTGCTGTCCGGGATGAATCTCGTCGATACGCGACGGAGGAATGGAAGCGTCGACGACAAGGTTGTCGGAATCGGGCACAATCATCATGAGCACCTCTCCCGCGCCAATCACGCCTCCTACGGTATGGACCGAGGATTCTTGTACTGTGCCCGATTGCGGGGCACGAATGTCTGTCCTGCTGAGTTCGTCTTCGGCCACCACCTTGCGCTCACTGAGCTCGGTCTGCTTGGCTTCCGTTTCGCGAAGTTCGTTGGTCACGTCGCTCCGCATTTGTTCGTCGAGCTGAAGCACCTGCAGGTCCGTTTCACTGATGTGAGCTTGGACCTCTGCTATCGCTGCGACAAGGCGTCCCGATTCGCCGCGAGCCCGGGTCTTGTCCAGGCTGACATTGCTCAACCTCTCCTTGGACACCAACTTCTTTGCGTAGAGAGATTCGACATCCGCAAGGTTCTTGGTCAGCAGATCCAGAGACTCGTCCGTTGCAGACTGCTGCGATTTGAGGCCATCGATCTGACGTTCCAGCTGCTTCGCGCGGCTTTGTAATTGTGCCTTCTGGCCAGCCAGCGCCGCAGCACGGCTTTCAAACAAGGCACGCTCGCCACTGACAAGTGCCGCCACTTGCGGGTCGCCCATTTGAGCGCGAAGGTCGGGCGGGGTCTGCATTTCCGGCAGACCCTGGCGCTCGGCCTCCAGTCGGGCCAGACGAATGGTGGCGCGATTGAGGTCCTCGGTGACTATCTGCAGGTTTGCTCGGGTCAATGTGTTGTCCAGCCTGACCAACACATCGCCGGCCTTCACATGATCGCCGTCCTGAGCGAAGATTCCGCCGATGGTGCCGCCGGTTTGATGCTGGACTTTTTTAATGTTGCTTTCGACCACCACGGTTGCGGGCGCAATCACCGCGCCGGCAATCTTGGTCAATCCCAACCAGAGCCCTCCGCCAAAGATCAACAGCAAGCTGGTTGCCAGGCCCAAGAGCAGATTGGCCCGGATGCCATCCGGCTCTGGCTTCGTCTCCAACGAACGGCCTTCGCCACCGGCTGCGACGTATGACACGGCAACAGCAGAGCGATACCTCGCATATGCCCGGCTGCACCCTTGTGCGGCGGAACGACAATGTGCTGCTAGGCTCCGGACCAGAGTACCCCAGGGTAGATTGGCTCGAATCCCATCCGGCTGCGGCTTCTGCCCGGTCGGCGGGCCTTCGCCGCCAACCGCAGCATATGACGACATGGTCACGTTAGACACTAAGCAATACCTCACGCATGCCCGCTTGCACCGTGCTGCAGCGGAACGACAATGTTTGGCTTGTCCGGGCGCGGGAAGGGCCGGACCACATTTGCCAGAACGTCTTCGCGCGAGCCGAACGAATGGAGCATCCCGTTCGACAGGACGAGTACCTGATCGATGTTGACGAGAGCGGAGGGGCGATGCGCAACGACGATCACGATACCGCCGCGCCGACGCACTGCCAGGATTGCGCCGGCCAAAGCAGCATCACCGTCTGCATCCAGATTGGAATTTGGTTCGTCAAGAACGACGAGGAATGGATCGCCGTAAAGTGCCCTGGCAAGCCCGACGAGCTGCCTCTGCCCAGCCGAAAGGGCCGCGCCGCCTTCTCCGATGCGTGTTTGAAAACCCTGCGGAAGACGCATGATCATCTTGTCCACGCCCGCAGCCTTGGCAGCTGCCAGCACGCCTTTTGCGTCGCTTTTACCGCCGAACCTCGAAATGTTGTCGGCGATCGTCCCGTCGAACAGCTCAACGTCCTGCGGCAGGTAGCCAATATGAATGCCGAGCAGTTCTGAGTTCCACTGATCGAGCGAGGCGCCGTCCAATCTTACCGTGCCACGAAGCGGCTTCCATGCGCCGACCAAAGCGCGCACGAGCGTGGTCTTGCCGGAGCCGCTCGGGCCGACGACCGCCAACCCTGCGCCTCTCGCCAAGCGGAAGCTTACATTGAAGATGGTGGGCTTCTGCAGGCTTGGTGGCGCGACGGTCAATTCCTCGACCGCAAGCTCAGCCTTCGGGCCGGGCAGTTCCATTGGCTCTTGCTGGCTATCAAAAGCATCCAGGGCTGCCGCCAGCTCGGAATAGCTTTTGCGGGTTGCCAGAAACCCTCTCCAGTTTGCGATCGCCACATCGACCGGTGCCAGCGAGCGGCCCAGCAATATGGACGATGCAATGATCACGCCGGGCGAGGCCTCGCCGCCGATCACAAGGTAGGCACCAAGCCCCAGCACACATGATTGCAGGGCCATTCGGAGCGTCTTCGACAGTGAGCTTGCTGCGCCGACGACGTCGGAGAGCCGTTCCTGGTTCTTCAGATAAAGATGACTGACCTCGTTCCAGCGCCGGCTAAGCGGGGCGGAAAGGCCCATCGCCTGAACAACCTCTGCGTTGCGGCGGCCGGAGTCGGCCAGAAGCCGCTGCGCTACGAGTGTCTCAGATGCACGAGCCGCTGGTTTGCGGCCGATGATCTCGGCAACCACCGTCAAAAACACAACGGCACATGCGCCGAGCGTTGCCAGCACGCCAAGCGCGGGGTGCAGCAGATAGATGACCACCATATAAAATGGTATCCAGGGAGCGTCGAACAAGACTGTCGGCCCGAGCCCGGAAAGAAAGCCACGTAGCTGGTCCAGATCACGAAGCGGGTGTACCCGGTTCGCATCCGGCCCGGCGACGAGGGGCAGGGAAAGCGAGGCTGCGAACGCTTTTTGCTGCAGATTTCTATGCAGGCGGCTGCCGATGCGGACCAACAGGCGAAGCCTCACGAAATCGAGGAGCCCATAGGCCGCGTAAAGTCCCAGCATCCCGACTGTAAATCCGATAAGAGTCGGCACGCTCTGCGAAGGCAGCACGCGGTCATAGACCTGGAGCATGTAGACGGAGCCGGTCAAGGCGAGGATATTTATCAATGCCGAGAAAACGCCTACGCCGACGAGGCCGTGCACACAGCCGAACATTGCGGAGCGGAGATCGAGCGAGCGCCCTTTGGTCGACTTCATGATGTGCGCTCGTTGACGCGAAATTGCCGCGCAATCTCGTCGATTCTTTCGATGAGGGACAAACTTTAACCTTCCGGGAAGCAGCAGCCCCGCCCCGCTGCTGAACATTACGAATTGCTTACATACGTGCCTTCTTTGATTAAAATGTAGCAAAATCGTGACGCCAGGCTGAGAATTCGGCAACTGGCTCGCCAAGCTGGGGATAACCGGGTCAGGTAAGGAGATATTCCTAATCATGACACCCGGCAGAAGCTTATGATCATCTTTGTAGCATCAAGGCTTCAAAGCGTCTGGCGACGGATGGGTTTTGATTTTGTCGATCGAGAGTTAAACGGTTTTGAGATACACTTCATCGGTACGTCGGCCACCAACGCCGGCTAAATCGGGGAGGCGAGTGTCGTGAGCGAAGAGATCAATGTTGCCGATGCCTACGGCAGGGGGCGCAGCACCTTCATGGGATTGCAGTTGCTGGTCTCGCCCGGTGCGCTTGTTCCTCGGCCGGAAACGGAACTGCTCGGCAAGGCCGCTCTCGATGTCCTGAGCCAACTGAACCTGCCGGTGCCTCGCGTTGTCGACATGTGCTGTGGGGCGGGCAATCTGGCGTGCGCCATCGCGCACCACGCTCCCACCGCGCGCGTGTGGGCAAGCGATCTTACCGACGGATGCGTGGAGGTCGCGCGCCGCAACGTCACCCATCTTAAAATCGAGGACCGGGTAACGGTGCTTCAGGGCGACTTGTTCAGCGCCTTCTCAGGCTTGGAGCTCGACGGCACGATCGACGTGATCGTTTGCAACCCGCCCTACATTTCGGAAAAACGGCTCGAGGGCGACCGTTCGCATCTGGTCGAGCTCGAGCCGCGTGAAGCATTCGCAGCCGGCCCCTACGGCCTGAGCATCCACATGCGGGTGCTCAAGGAGGCGCCGCGCTATTTGCGGCGCGGAGGCATCCTGCTTTTCGAAGTGGGGCTTGGCCAGGATCGGCAGGTCATGAGTTTGCTCGAGCGTTCCAAGGCCTATGAGAGTATCCGGGCAGTCACCAACCAGGCCGGTGAGGTCAGGGTGGTTGTGGGACATACGAGGGCGCAGGCGTAAGCATCGCAGCCGCGGCAGGTAGACGCGCTGTCGCGGCTAGAAACGGCCGGGAAGTTGAAACAGAGTTGCGCGAGATTTCGGAAATCAGTTTCTCTTGCGTCAGTTTCTCTTGCGCATGACGTATTGCGCAATTCCCTCGATGGAATCGAGATTCTCCGGCAGCAGCTCGCTGTCTTCGACCGTGATGCCGAAGGTCTCCTCGATGAAGCCGATAACCTCGAGCACACCCGTCGAGTCCACGATGCCCTGGTCGAGGAGCGAGGTGTCGCTCTCCAGGCTCTCGGGATCGGCTATATAGAAATTCGAGGCCAGGAAAGCGCGAATTTGTTCGCTGCAGGTATCGGTTCTATCCTTGGTAGATAACATTTATTTCGCCTCCGGTACAAAAGATGAATGCTGATCAACTTCGCCCTGGTACCGACTCATGACAGGGCCGTTTTTTTGAGCTTACCCGTGTCGGTCATCGGCAGACTGGGTACGATGACGATGGACTTCGGAACCATGAAGTTTTCCAGCCGTCTCTGGCACTCTTTCTGCAACTGCTTTTCACCGATCATGCTTCCCTGCTCCATCACGACAAATGCCTTCACTGCTTGCCCGAGCAGTTCGTCCGGAACGCCGATGACCGCGGCTTCCCGTACGCCCGCAATGTTCATCAACACGTTTTCCACCTCCTTCGGCGCTATCTTCTCTCCGCGCGATTTTATGATCTCGTCGCCGCGACCGACGAAGTAGAGGTAGCCCTCGGCGTCCATCCGGCAGTAGTCGCCGGTGTATAGGACCTGCTCACCCGGCAGCAGGCCGGGCTTGAGCTTCCTGGCTGTCGCCTCCGGTTTGCCCCAATAGCCCTTCATCACCGTCGCTCCGCGGATGACGAGCTGACCAACGATGCCGGGGCCGACCCGCCTGTCATGCTCGTCGACAATCCACATTTCCGTATTGGGGATGGCGATCCCGACGCTCGACGGCTTTCGCTCCAGATCCTCCGGCGGCAGGTAGGTGCAGCGCTTGCATTCGGTAAGGCCGTACATCGAATAGATGCGGGCGCCAGAAAACAGTTCCTGCAGCAGGAGAATGTGCTTGAGCGGCAGGGCGGCCGCAGTGTTCGTGACGTAGCGAATACTCGAAAAATCCTGATCCCTAAGAGACCTGAGCTCCCCGAGTGCGGCGAAGATGGTCGGTACGCCGGGAAAACCCGTCACCCTTTCTTGCTTGATCAGCCCAAGGATCTGCGCCGGGAAGGCGAATGAGCGCTCAAGCACCAGCCGGGCGCCCGCGCCGAATGCCATGATCATCTGGTAAAGACCGTAGTCGAAGGCGAGCGGCAGGACATTGAGGATCACCTCGTCTTCGGCAAGCGCCAGGTATGAGGAAATCGAGGCGCACGCGGCGATCATGTTTCGATGCGTCAGCATCACGCCCTTGGGCTCGCCCGTCGAGCCGGACGTATAAATGATCGCAGCGAGATCGATGTCGATGCAGCGGCGCCAGGGCGGCGTGCTGTGGGCTGCCGCGACCGCGGTGTCCCAGCGCACAGCATGCGGCAATTCTTGCAGGTCGCTGTGTTCGATCGGCCCGGAGACGATCATGCGGCGCAACGATGGGCAATTCCGCGCCGGCTCGCTGAAAATCGAGTGCAGGTGTTTGTCGGTGATCAGTGCCGTCGGGCGGCAATCGTTGAGCAGATAATCAAGCTTGTCGCTTTTGGTGAGCGGATTGACGATGCACACCACGGCGTTGGCCTTTAGCACCGCCCAGAACGCAACGACGGCCTCGACAGTGTTGTCGGCGAAGACCACCACGCGATCGCCACGCGCAATTCCGGCATCGGTCAAATGGTGCGCTATGGCGTTCGAACGCATATCGAGATCGCCATAAGTGACGCGTTGATTGCCGCACACCAGGGCCACCTTCTCGCCGAGCCGGCTGGCAGAGTGGGTGAGATAGTCGTGCAGGAGCGGTACGGCGCCATGCATCATGCGAGCACCTCTTCGCGGTGTTCGCGGTCGATATCGATGCTGAGCTTGAGCGTGCGGGCCCCATTTGGACGGCTCGCGATAAATTGCCGATGGAGAAGCTGCGTCGACAGCACTCCGACCAGCGCCATATTGTCGGAGTTGGACAGGTCGCCGCCGCCGGCGCTGGCCTGGCACTTGCTCAAGAGCCGGGTGACCGACTTGGGATCGAAGACGTTCGCTTCGCGCAGCGCCGCCTCCGAAAGTGCTTCGCGAATATAGGCCGGAGCGCCATCTGCGACAAAGCAAAGCGCGTTGGGAGCCCGGTAAGGCTGCTTCTTGCGGGTGACGATTTCCGACGGCACGATCGGTTGCGCTACGCGCTTCAGCACATGCTTTTCATCGAGCACGCGCAGCTTGTAGGCGGCCGGAAGCGAATTCGCGAGTCTCACGAGTTCATGATCGAGGAACGGGAAGCGCCCCTCGACGGAATGAGCCATCAGCATTCTGTCCCCTTGTGAGGAAAGCAGGTATCCCGACATCAGCGTCTGAATCTCTATGTACTGGTCCTGCGCAAGAGAGCCCCATCGCGAAAACTCCGGCGGCAGGCGGGCAAGCAGTTCGGACACGGCGTTGCGGCGCTCCGTTTGGGCGCGTATGTCTGCCGAAAACAGCCGCTTGATGGCGCTTGTGGTACGCCAGCGCGTGCCATGCGCAAAACCTGGCGCGTCACAGGCGTGAATGTCGCGCCCGAAGAACTGGCGTGCCATTGCCTGCTGCTGCACCGGCGAGCGGCTGAGATAGGGATAGAGGCGCTCCAGCAGCCGCGAGCGTCGCGTCGAGGCGGGCTGGCGTCCCCAGAAGCGGCGGACCTTGCCCTCGCGGAACAAATCGTAGCCGGCGAACATTTCGTCGGCCCCTTCGCCGGTAAGCACGACCTTGATGCCGTGCTGGCGCACCAGTCTCGAGAGCAGGAACAGCGGCGCCGGCGCGGTCCTGAGGATTGGCCGCTCGGTGTGGTAGATCACCTCAGGGAAGATGCCAGCGATATCGCTGCGCGAAACAACCACCTCATGATGGTCACTGCCGGCCACGCCGGCAACCAAGCGCTGGAAATGCGTCTCATCATACTCGGCGTCGGCAAAACGCAGCGAGAAAGTCTGGAAGCGCTCGCCCGCGAAGCGTCTCCCCAGCGTGGCGACCAGCGAGCTGTCGAGCCCGCCGGACAAATAGCAGCCGACCGGCACGTCGGCGCGTACTATCCTGAGCGCCGTCGCGGCTTCCAGGGCGCTGCGCACTTCCTCCACCGCGTCATCAAGCGAGCCGGTGAATTCATCATCGCCGGGTCCGTCAACCTCTGGATAGTCAGGCTTCCAAAAAGCCCGCTCCCGGACGACGCCGCTGTCATAAATGCGGACATGCCCCGGCGTGAGTTCGCTTACTCCTCCAAACACGCCTTGTGGCGGCGCGACAGTCCAGAGTGTGAAAGTCTGATCGATGCCGGCTGGATCGAAGGCGCGGGGTATATCCGCATCGGCCGCGAAAATGGCCTTCACCTCGCTGGCGAAGTAAAGCCGCCCGCCATGCTCGCAAAAGTGCAGCGGGCAGATGCCGAACCGATCCCGAGACAAGACGAGACGACCTGCCACGGAGTCCCAGATGGCGACTGCCCACTGCCCATTCATTCGCTCGAAGGCGGCCTCGCCCCAGGCATGATAGGCATGGACGATGACCTCGGTGTCGCTGCGTGTGCGGAAGCGATAACCGAGCGCGACCAGATCTTGTCGCAGCTCGACGTAATTGAAGATTTCGCCGTTGAAGACGATCCACATCGTGTCGCCCGCGCCGGCGAGTGGCTGCTGGCCGCTTGCGAGATCGATGACGGACAGGCGGGCATGCGCCAATCCCGCACGTCTGTCCCGGTAAAGGCCGCGCTCGTCCGGGCCGCGATGCGCCAGCGCGCCCGCCATACGTATCAGCGCATCCCGGGAAGGGGGCGCCGCTGCGGCGCTCAGCGACACAATTCCGGCGATGCCGCACATCGCCTAGCCCTCGCCCATTGAAGAGGACACCAACGGCCGCGCGTGAAGATAACGTGCGGCGCGCCGCTTGCTGTCGATATCCTTGAAAACCTTCTGGACCTGCATCACCGTGAGGCTGGTTGCCTCAGCGACGTCTTCGTCGGCGATCCCATGGTTCAAGCCGTAGAGGCACAGATCCATCAGATAATAAGGAAGCGCGAAGTAGAACTCCTCCTGACTCTGCGCCATCGAGAAGGTGTCCGTGGTGGGCGGTCTGCGCCGGACCTCTTCGTCCACCCCAAGATATTCGGCCAATTGGTAGACCTGGGTCTTGTAGAGGTGGACGATTGGCATCAGGTCGGCAATTCCGTCGCCCTGCTTGACGAAGAAGCCCTGGTCGTACTCCAGGCGGTTCGGCGTGCCCGCTACCGCGTAGTTGAGGCGGTCGGCATGGTAGTATTCGGTCATCTTGCGCAGGCGCTGCTTGTAGCTGGTTGCAGCGACGATCTGCAGATAGGCTGCCGACGGCAGGCGCACTGTGTCGGTCCTGCCCTCGGGGTCCTGAACCGTGAGGCGCGTGATGTTGAGACCGTTGCTCTCGAGAACCGAGGCGAGCACCAGCTTGCATTTCCAGCCGTCCCCATATTCGGGAACGACGGTCTGGATTGCTTCGGTCTGCCGTCTATAGGCGCCGGTCGCTTCCAGGGCCGGCGTTATATCCTCCAGGATCGTTTCGATACCAAGGTGTGCGGCGACAATGCGGCCGAGCCTCAGTGAGTCGCCGGAGGAATGGCGCTCCGGCATGAATATCCCGAGGACCTTGCCTTTCCCAAAGGCGCGAACACACAACGCCGCAACGACGGAGCTGTCGATGCCGCCTGAGAGGCCGACAACCACGCCTCGACGTCGCAGCGTGCCAAGGACCTGCTGGCGCAAGATCTGGACGATGCGATCGACTTCCGCGCCAGCGTCGAGCACCAGGGCGTCTTTGCCGAATGATGAGATCAGGTCGATGGCTTGTACTCCAGTTTGCGAGACTCGATTGGCGAATAGGTTTTCGCCACCGCTTTCTCGATAAGGGGACGATTGGTGGTAAGGTGAGGCTCTACAACCAGATCGATGTGGCTGCCGACGATCGGAATCACGTCCAGATGGGCGAAGACGTTATCCCAGCCGATTGCCAGAGGCATTCCGGGTCGAGCACAGCGGAACAGGGTGCCTGTGATCGGCAGAGACGGCTTTGGCTCGGCCACCCACTGGAAGAAGGCTTGCGCGCGCAAAACCTCTTGCAGTTCTAGTTTGGTTCTAAAGCTCGTCGCGTTGAACTGTCCTTGAGCGAAGCGGTCGAGAAACTGGACCAGTTGTGCCTCGCGCTTCATTGCCACGGCAACTTTCGCGAGGGCGCGGCAAGCCATCCGGTAAGCGGACACGCGGTTGGTTCGGATTCGATTGACTGTGCGCGTAAACGTCTCCCAGCGGGCGCTTCGCTCCCCGACGAGGCTGGTGTCGAGGATGCCGAGGAACTTTACGGTTCGCCCCGCTGCCAGCAGCCGCGCCGCAACTTCGAAGGCAACAGCGCCGCCGAGCGAATGGCCGAGAAGTCGTACATGGCCCGAGGGTTGGGCGCGGCGGATCTGGTCGACGGCGGCGTCGGCCATATCGGCGAGGCTGTCTTGTCCGCGCAGTATCATAGCCAGGGCCGGATACCTGATCGGGGCAACACGGGTCACCTTGCCCATCGCTGCTGCAAAGGCAGCAAGGCTCGGGCCATAGCCGACGGACCCGGGGAACAGAAAAAGAATGGGAGGGTCGTGCTTCTGGGCGCGCGCGCTTTGATCGCCTGCCTGGGCGGACACGACCGCCTTGATCATTTGCTCCAGGCTCATCCCGACGGTGAAGGCCTCAAGGCCGAGTTCCTGCCCGATGGCGCTTTCGATTTCCATGACGCAGTGCAGCAGCTTTAGCGAATCTCCTCCGGCGTCATCCCAGCGTCCTGCCGCTACGCGCGTATTGAGAATGCTGGTCCATGCCCGCTGGACGACCTGCTGCGCGGTCAGCTTGCCTTGCGGCTCGAGCGGACGCGCGGTCGCCGCTGTCTCTCTGGCTGAAAGATCCATCTCTGCAAGTGTCGTGATGTCGACTTTGCCGCTCGGCAGACGCGGAATCTCGGCGATCGTGTGCAACCGCAAGGGACGCAGCGGCGGCGGCAGATTGGTCCTGACAAGCTGGCGAAGCTCGTCCGAAAAGGTCGCTTCGGCCGAGCGCCGAGGAATAGCAAAGGCGACAAGCTCATTCGCGGCCGTCACGATTGCCACGGCATCCGCGACAGAGGGTGCACAACGCAGCACCCGTTCGAGTTCGGCTGGCTCGACGCGTCGACCGTTGATTTTTACCTGGCGCCCCTTGCGACCGACGATGTGCAGCAGGCCTTGATCATCAAGTCGAACGAGGTCACCTGTCGCGAAAATCCGAAGGCCTGGATCGTGCGGGTCTGATGTTGCCGGCACAACCGCCCCGTCCTCCCAATGGCCAAGCAGGACATACGGGCTCCTGATCAGAAGTTCTCCGCTGCGGCCCGGTTGAACGCGGCGGCCCGCTTCGTCGACAATTGCGAAGGTGATTCCAGGCAGCAGCCAGCCAACTGGAACCGAATCTCCATGCTCTGGCCAGTCTCGCGGCAGGAACCATTGCGAGCCGGTGGTCTCGGTTGACGAATAACCGATCTGGACAAGGCACGTATCGGAGACGGCCTTGCGCAGCAGGGCGATGTCGGTCCAGGGCACCTTCTCGCCACCGATCCGGGCGACTCTGAGTGAATGGAACGCTTCTGCAGGTCCGTCTGCCATAAGCGCGCGAAGCAGTGCCGGCACCAGATAGGTGATTGTCACGTCTTCGGATCGCACCAGGCGTTGAACGGCGCGCAAGCCGACCGCTTCGACTTCGACCAGATGCAAGGTGGCGCCGGTGAGAAGAGCAGCAAGAATCTCCCGGCACCCGGCGATTGTGGCCGGTCCGGTCAATGGCAGGAAAACGTCATCCGAGTTGATGTGGCACGCATCGACATATTGCTGGACCCGGGATAGCAAGCTGCGCTGGCTGTTAACGATGCCTTTGGGCCTGCCCGTACTCCCTGACGTATAAAGCACGATGGCGGGCGCATCGACCGAGACGAAATAAGAACGAGGCACTTGCCCAGCCTGCGAGGCCGCACTGGTCGACACATCGATCCAACTGACCAGGTGAGGCAAACCATCGGGTCGGACATTGCCCTCGCCCAGGACAGCTGAGAGCCGCGCCCCGGCCACGATTTCAAGGATACGCGAGCTAGGATCTCGCGTGTTGAGTGGCACCGAAGGCCGCCCAGCCGTCATGCTTGCCAGCATGGCAATGGGATACCAGGCCGAGTTGGCCTGAAGAATCCCTATCGCCTGTCCGTCTGGGACGGCCGCCGCGATCTGGTGGGACAGCGTCTCGACTGACCGGAGGAGCTGGGAATAGGTCAGACGATTGGCGCCGTCGCTGATTGCAAGCTTGTCGGGGTACTGGCGGACGACATTTCTCAGGTGATCGAAGGCCGCAATGTTGGTAAAATCGACGCCCAATCTTTGAAATGGGCGCAGTACGGGACCACCCTGATCCAGTGCGTATTGTGGGACACTTGACCAATTATCCGAGGTCGTTGTCTGACAATCCACCGCTAGATCCTGATCCGCGACTTCTGATCCCAAATATGCCGAAGACATGAGTTGCCTACGCTAAGATTAGGGTCACTTATCGCCCCCCGCCCCAATCTTTTCATCGATCATTCTGATGATGCCCCGATCTTCGCTCAATGACGCTTGGTTAGTCACTTCGCCTGTTTCGCAAGCCGCCGGCAGAGCCAATCATGCCGGGCTCGCTGGCTGTTGTGGTGCGCATGACACGGACACATGCCAAGGCGGGCTCGAAGACCAAGGTGGGGTCGAAGATGGAATTGCCGCTATTCAGGCATATTGCCTATTCGGTGGTTCTTCCGGACGATACCGCCGATGCTTCGGTATCGGAATAGCTGCCGGGGACGAAACAATAGGCATAGATCTGTCCCCGATTTTCGTCGGTCACGCGGATCCAATCCTTTTCCCACGTTCGGAAGGTAATACGCCCGCCCGTCATCATAGCTGCGGCTCTGAACGGACTCGGCGCGTTGACAACGCGCACCGAGATAACATCGTCGCCGTCCATACGCTCGACGAGATACGTCTGCATGAAAGCCTCCCCATGCCCCGCTAGATCACCCGCACTTTAACGCCGGCTAATGAATTCGGTTGCAACTGCTTGGCGAAACTTTGGGTCCGATACTTTCCGTACCCACCGGCAACTTGGTCCTCCGTATCCGTCAGGTTTTTCAGCGACGGGATGCCAGTTCGGGGGAAGGCAGGCTGATTGCGGCCATGCCGGCGACATGCCAATCTGCGCCGCAACGTTAGGCCTCCGCCTCCGCGGGCAATGGAAAAGGCGCTCGAATGGGCTCCTTTATGCTGTCCGTGATCTGGCATTCTGCCCGTGATTTGGCCTTATCGGACGACCCTGCAGGCCTTTGCGGGACATCCACATAGCGTGGTGTCGCCATCACCGAGGCATAGCAATGTGCGTCGGCGGAGAAATGGGACGGTTCGTGGTTTTCTGAACCTGCCTCACGACGACTGCGTCGTGTCGACGATCCGTTGGAACAGAAGGCCTGGTGCTGGAACGTCAATCGTATTTGGCCAGGAAACGCCCGACGGCGCTGAGGCAGTCGTGCTTTTCCTCCACATGCGGCATGTGGCTGGAATTCGGGAAGACCAGGCCTTCAACGTACGGGATAAGATCCAGAAAGGGCTGGACGCAGGCCTCGGTCGCTTCGTCGTAGAAGCCGCGGAAAACCAGGGTCGGCGCCTCGATCCGATGCAGGCGGTCGACGATGGTCCAGTTCCGCATCGTGCCGATGACGTGGAACTCATTGGGACCGTTCATGGTGTGATAGACGGTCGGATCTTCCTCGATTGCCGCAAATGTCCGGGCGACCTCTGGCGGCATCGGAACGACGCGACAGACATGACGGTCGTAGAAAGCCTTCGTCGCCGCAACATATTCGGGGTGATCGGTGGTTCCCGCCGCTTCGTGCCGGTCGAGCGCACTTTGCACATCGGCTGGCAACTCGGCGCGCAATTGCCGGGCTCCTTCCACCCACAGCGCCATCGAGGCCAGCGAATTGGCCAGGATCAATGCCTTGAGCCCCTCAGGGCGGCGCACGGCGTGCTCGGCCGAGAGTATGCCGCCCCAGGACTGGCCGAGCAGTGCATAATGGCCGGCAATGCTGAGATGGGCGAGCAACGCATCGAGTTCGCCCAGGAAGAAATCGACGGTCCAGAAGTCGCCGCCCTTGTCCGGCAGATGGGTCGATTTGCCGTTGCCGATCTGATCGTAGTGGATGACGGCTCGCCCGGTTCCGGCAAGCTCCTTGAATGAGTCCACATAGTCGTGGGTGCAGCCCGGTCCACCATGAGCGACGACCAGGGGCAGCTTGCCCGACCCGATGTCCCCGGTCACACGGTACCAGGTGCGATAGCCCTTGTAGTCGCTAAATCCTTCGGTGATCGCATGTGCCGTCACAGTCCAAGCTCCGCATCATGGCGCGGCAGGAGCCACTTTGGTGCACCCCTCCCAAGCCTTGTTTGCGGCCGACGGTACTAAGCGGCCCAGCGCATTTACAGCTAGCACTATTTATAGGTTCGCCGGTTATGGGTTCGCCCGAGGCAAGGCCGATCGCCCGCAGGTCGCGAGCCTCAATGCTCCGGTTCGAGCAGCCGGTAATGGGCGGCGAGCGCGATGGCATGGAAGCGGTTGCGCGCGCCAAGCTTTCGCGTCGCCGCGTTGAGGTGCAGCGTTGCGGTAGGCACCGCGCGGCCAATCTCACGCGCGACCTGCTTGGCCGTCAGTCCGGCAGCGGCCAGGCGCAGGCACTGACGTTCGCGCGACGTCAGATGGACATGTTGGCAGGTGCGGATTCCGGCGTCGAAACCGGCGTAGGCGGAGTCATGCAGCAGATGACCCAGATCTCCGATCTCGGCGATCAAGGGTCTGGCTTCGAGCTCGAACCCGGCCTCCGGATCGGCACGGATCGCGGTAAAGGTGGCGAGATCGCCGCCGGCAAGGCGAATGGGAACGGTGACGCCGCAGGTCATCCTGGTGTCAAGCAAATAGCTGACCACAGGATCGTGCTTGGACTGGAGCACGCGCTGCATGACGGTGCTCTGAACGCCGCTGTGCGACCAGAGAAACGGTCTCGATACGGTGAGCGCGGCCTCCTGCACCGGGTCAAGCTGATAATATCCGCCCTTGCACCAGAGATCCTGCATGTCGCGCGGCACGTTGCGCAGAGCCATCAACGAGGGCGTGATAAGCTCGCCCTTGTGACTGACCGGCACGGGCGTATAGTCGTAGATGAATGCGGTGAAACCGATGGGCTCCAGCACCTCCGTTGCCACCGCCATGGCAGCGTCGATGCTCATTCCGGTTTGGAACCGGCTCTCTAGATCGCCTGGAAGGCTTTGCATCGGGCAAGCTTACCCGCTGATGATTGCTTGTCAAATAGCCATGTCGGCCGGCTGCTCAACAAATAGGCGGGGATAACCTGTCCGACCCTATCTATCTTAATAGCTATCCCGTCCGGCTTCGCTCGCCGTAGTCTTTTGCGATTGGGCCAAGTAGCGGACACCGTTCGCAAACCCAGACGGTTTCAGCCGCGCAATGGTCGATCGACCGGGTTCAGCGCGGTAAAAGCCGACACGCCTCCATGAGGGAACAAATATGCGACCCCAAAAAGCATTTGCAGCGTTGATGCCCTGCCTGGCTCTGCTCGGCGTGACCATGATGTCGCCGGCAAGCAGTGCCTTGGCCACCGAGGGAAAGCCAGGCGGCACACTCCGACTGCTGGCCAATGCCGCGGCAGGCACCGCCGATCCGCACATCAACTACACGCTGCAGTATTTCCAGATCAATTATGTCCTCTACGATGGCCTGGTGACCTACAAGAAGGCCGGGGACAAGACCGGCTTCGAAGTCGTCGCGGACCTGGCGGAAAGCCTCCCGCAGGTCGAGAACGGCGGCAAGACCTACGTCTTCAAGCTGCGCAAGGGCATCAAATTCGCGGATGGGTCGGATGTCACCACGAAGGACGTGGTGGCTTCGTTCCAACGCATCTTCAAGATCAGCGGGCCGACGGCCGGGACCTTCTACAAAGGCATCGTCGGCGCGGATGCGTGCTTGAAGACGCCTGCGACGTGTACCCTCGAAGGTGGCCTGTCGGTCGACGACGCCGCCGGAAACATTACCTTCAACCTGGTCCAGCCGGATGCCGAGTTCCTGCAGAAGCTGGCTGTTCCGCATGCGTCGATCCTGCCGGCGAGCGCGCCGCTGAAGGACGCCGGCACCGATCCGATCCCGGGCACCGGACCCTACATGATCGCCAGTTACGATCCCAACAAGCTGATGAAGATTGTGCGCAACCCTCATTTCAAGGAATGGAGCAAGGAAGCGCAGCCGGCCGGATATCCGGACGAGATCGACTACGAATTCGGCCTAACCGACGAGGCGGCGGTGACCGCTGTCGAGAACGGCCAGGCGGACTGGATGTTCGACCCGCCGCCGTCCGACCGTCTCGCCGAACTCGGCACCAAATATGCCAAGCAGGTCACGGTTCATCCGCTGACAGCGATGTGGTACGCGCCGATGAACACCAATCTGGCGCCGTTCAACGACATCCGCGTTCGCCAGGCAGTGAACTTCGCGATCGACCGCGCCGCGATGGTCAAGCTGTTCGGCGGCAGCAATCTGGCGCAACCGGCCTGCCAGATCCTGCCACCGGGCTTCCCGTCATTTGTGGCCTATTGCCCGTTCACCGCCAATCCGGGCGAGAAGTGGTCAGCACCGGATATGGACAAGGCCAAGCAATTGGTCGCTGAATCGGGAACCGCAGGTCAGGAGGTGACGATCATCACCGAGGACACCACGGTCTCCAAAGCGATCGGCGTCTACCTGCAGGATGTGCTCAACCAGCTTGGCTACAAGACGTCGGTCAAGCCGATCTCGCAGAACATACAGTTCACCTACATCCAGAACACCAATAACAAGGTGCAGATTTCGATCTCGCAATGGTTCCAGGATTACCCGGCGCCATCGAATTTCCTGCAGGTCTTGTTCAGCTGTGCCTCGTTTACGCCGGGCTCCGACGCCTCGGTCAATATTTCGGGGTTCTGCGACAAGTCGATCGACGCATCGATGGACGAGGCAGAGGCAGCCACCATCGCCGATCCGGCCAAGGGCGCGACACTCTGGACCGCCATCGACAAGGCTGTGACGGACAAGGCTCCGGTCGCTGTCCTGTTCACGCCAAAGCGCGTCGATGTGATCTCTTCCAGGCTGAAGAACTTCACCTTCAGCCCGCAATTCTACTGGATTGTCAGCCAGTCCTGGGTGGAATAGCCGACCGGAGCCAATGCGACGGAGTGCCGCTGGCTCTCCGTCGCATTTCCTTTTCCGGCGGATCAGCGCATCTTCCAGGCCGCGATTTTTCCCAGGCAATCCTGTTCATGGTCAATGTCATTGCGGACCAGCCTGCCATCCCGGTTCGCCGGGCCACCGATGGCCCGTGGCGCACCGCATGGCGCAAGCTGAAAGGCGATCGTTCGGCAATATCTGCCTTCGCCGTGCTCGTCGTCATCGTGATCGCCTCGCTCGCGGCGCCGCTTTATGCGCGGTACGTCTCCGGCACCGATCCATTTGTGACCAATCTCAATGGCGAGATCGTCGTCGATGGGGTGACCCAGCCGGTGCTGCAGCCCTCCACCGAAGGCCTTGGCCTCGGCATGACGCCGGTCGGGCCGACCTGGCGCATCGGACCCTATATGCTGGGTGCCGACAACCAGGGCCGTGACGTCGCGGCGCGGCTGCTTTACGGCGGACGGGATTCGCTGTTGATCTCGGGTGCTGCAGCCGTGCTGTGCCTTGTCCTCGCGACATTCCTTGGGGTCGTTTCCGGCTTCTTCGGCGGCATCGTCGACATCGGCCTGTCGCGCATTCTCGACGTGCTCTGGGCTTTTCCGATTTTCCTGTTGGCAATTTCATTGTCGATCGTGCTGATTGCGCAGAGTATCCAGATCGGTCCGTTCGAAATCCGCTCCGGCAGCCTGTGGCTACCGGTCTTCATCATCGGCATCGTCTATGTGCCCTATGTGGCGCGGCCGATCCGCGGCCATGTCCTGACCTTAATGCATGCCGAATTCGTCACCGCTGCGATCGGCCTTGGCGCATCGCCCTGGCGCATCCTTTTGCGCGACATCATGCCCAATGTGGTGACCCGCATCATCGTTTTCGTGCCGTTGATCCTGGCGCTCAACATGATGACGGAATCCTCGCTGTCGTTCCTGTCGATCGGCGTGCAGCCGCCGGATGCCAGCTGGGGCACGATCATCCAGGACGGCCAGGGCCTGCTCTATTCGCGGCCGGTCGTGGCACTGGCGCCGGGGCTAGCCATTGTGATCACGGTGCTGGCTCTAAACATTCTGGGCGACGGCGTGCGCGACGCGCTCGATCCGAAATCCTCGCCGAGGGGCGTCTAGTGGTTGCCGCGCTCGGCTTCCGGCTTGGCCAGATGGTGCTGGTTATGTTCGGTATCAGCGTCGTCGCTTTCCTGATCTTCTTTGCGACGCCTGGCGCTGATCCATCGGCGCGCATTGCTGGCCGCAATGCTTCGCAAGAGACGCTGATCCAGGTGCGCCACGATTTCGGTCTCGACCGGCCATTGCCGGTGCAATATGGGCTGATGATGAACCGGCTTTTCGTCAGCCGCGATCTCACCTCCTTCGTCAATCGCGGGCAGCGCGTCATTCCGACCGTGATAAGCGCCATTCCCGTGACGCTGTCGCTGGTCGGCGGCGCGGCAGTGCTGTGGGTGCTCGGCGGATTGATCGTCGGTGTGATCGCAGGCGCAACGCGCGGTACATTCATTGATCGCGCGCTGATGATCCTGAGCCTGGTAGGTGTGTCGATCCCGGTCTTCTGGCTGGGCGAGGTCGCCAACCTGCTGACGCAAAGCCGCTGGCACGACAACTGGCTGTTTTCCTGGGTTCCTCCGCTCGGCTACATCCCCCTGACCGAGAATCCCTGGGGCTGGTTCAAGGCGCTCGTCATTCCGTGGTTCACGCTGGCAACCCTTTATGTCGGCCTCTACGGCCGGGTGCTGCGGGCAAGCCTGATCGAAATGATGCAGGAGGATTTCATCCGCACCGCCCGGGCCAAGGGGATCGGCGAACGCCGGGTGCTGCTGCATCATGGCCTCAGGACCTCTTTGGTCGCATTCGTCACCATGTTCGGCCTCGATTTCGGTGCCTTGGTCGGCGGCGGCGCGCTGTTGACCGAAGTGGTCTTCGGATTGCAGGGTGTCGGAAAACTGACGTATGAGGCGCTGCAGACCCTCGATCTGCCGATGATCCTGGCCACGGTGATTTACGCCGCCTTCTTCGTGGTGATGGCAAACTTCGTCGTCGACGTCGTCTTCGTCATAATCGACCCGAGGGCGCGCAATGTCGGCTGATGCTCCCCTTCTGGTGGTCAAGGACCTCACTGTCTCCTTCCGCAGCGACGAAGGCCTGGTGCGGGCGGTGGGAGGTGTTTCGTTCTCCGTCGAGCAGCGCGAGATCGTCGGTGTGGTCGGCGAATCCGGTTCGGGCAAAAGCCAGACCTTGCTCGCCATTATGGGGTTGATCGACAGCCCCAACGCTATCGTCTCCGGTTCCATCCGTTTCATGGGACAGGAGCTGATCGGGCTCAAGCGGCGTGCGCTCGATGCCATCCGCGGCCGCCAAATCGCGATGATCTTCCAGGATCCGATGTCTGCGCTCACCCCGGTGCATACGATCGGCAACCAGATCGGCGAGCAGGTCCGCGCGCATGAAAAGGTGTCGGCGAAAGCGGCACGGGCGAGGGCCGTGCAATTGCTGGATGCGGTCGGCATCGCAAATCCGGATCGGGTCATCGACAGCTACCCGCACCAGCTTTCCGGCGGTATGCGCCAGCGCGCGGTGATTGCCATGGCGCTCTCGTGCAACCCGGCGCTGCTCGTCGCGGATGAACCGACTACAGCCCTCGATGTTACCGTGCAGGCGCAGATCCTCGAACTGATCGGACGATTGCGCGACCAGTTCGGTTCCGCTGTGATCCTGGTCACGCATGATCTTGGCGTCGTCGCCGAAGTCGCGGACCGGGTACTGGTTATGTATGGCGGACGCTTTGTCGAGGAGGGCGGCAAGAGCAGCGTGTTCCGGGCGCCGCTGCATCCCTACACATGGGGCTTGTTCGGCTCGATCCCGCCGATGGAGGGACCACGTCCAGCCCGGCTCGCTGCCATTCCGGGAATTCCGCCGTCGCTCTCCAACCTGCCGAAAGGCTGCGCCTTCAGCCCCCGCTGCGCCTTTCGCCACGACGCCTGTCTGGTTCAACTGCCGATCATGCAAGGCGAGAGCCATCGCGCCGCGTGCCTGTTGCCGGAGCCTACGCGCAGACAATTCGCTGCCCAGAGGCCTGGCGGCGTGGTGGAGATGCAACGATGAATGCCAGGCCACTCGAACGTCCGCTGCTTCGTGCCGGCGACCTGTCGAAGCGCTATAGCGTCGGCCGCTCGATCTTCCCGGCGCAGCGCCGGACCGTGCATGCGGTTGATAGGGTGTCGCTCGACATCTGGCCCGGGGAGACCCTCGGCATCGTCGGCGAGTCCGGTTGCGGCAAATCCACGCTTGGCCGGTGTCTGGTGCGTCTGACCGAAATCAGCTCGGGGTCGCTGGAATTCGAGGGCCGCGACATCAGCGACGCCTCCCAGCGCCAGCTTCGTCCGTTGCGGCGGCAGATGCAGATGGTCTTTCAGGATCCCAGCGCTTCGCTCAATCCGCGCCGGCGGGTCGGCGATCTGCTGGCCGATCCGTTCCGCATCCATGAACGCCTCTCGGCATCGGAAATGGCGGACCGCGTGGCCGAGCTCCTGCGCCGGGTCGACTTGTCGCCCCAGCACGCATCGCGCTACCCGCACGAATTCTCCGGCGGCCAGCGCCAGCGTATCGGCATCGCCCGCGCGCTGGCGCTGCGGCCACGGCTGATCGTGGCCGACGAGCCGGTCTCGGCGCTCGACGTGTCGATCCAGGCGCAGATCGTCAATCTGCTCGCCGACCTGCGCGAGGAGTTCAACTTGACCTATGTGTTCATCGCCCACGATCTTTCCGTGGTGCGTCAAATCTCGAGCCGTGTGGCGGTGATGTATCTGGGGTCAATCGTGGAGAGCGGGCCGACCGACGAGGTCTTTGTGGCGCCCAGACACCATTACACCGCGGCGCTGCGTTCCGCCGTGCCGATACCCAGCATTGACCGGGCGCGGCGCGGCCGGCTGGTGCTCAAGGGTGATCTGCCCAGCCCGATGAACCCACCCTCGGGGTGCCGGTTCCACACCCGTTGCCCAGCTGCCACCCCGATCTGCCGCAGCGAGCGCCCGCTTCTCCAAAGCATTGGCGAGGGCCGCCTGGTCGCGTGCCATCATCCAGCCGACGGTTGACTAGGGGAATTCTCGTTCAACGATATCCGGACCGTCAGCCGTAATCATTGCTTCGGCGAGAATAGAGGCCGATCTGGACGCCGCACGATCCGGCGCTATGTTGCGCTTCGGCGGCCGGGCATCGCGGATGCCTAATACTAAAGTAACTGTTCTCGCGTTGCCGAGCGATGCTACGATTTGAAGGACGGCGGCCGTACAGCGCTGCGTGATTTTGCGCCGGCGAGGACGGAATGTGGGAGGCCACTCTTCGTGCTGCAGCAGGCTGCCGCCGACATGTTGCTCGGTTGTCGACCATAAGGGAGGAAGTCACCAATGAAGATATCGTACCTGGTCTCAGCCGCGCTTCTTGCAGCGACCGCGATGCCTGCCGCAGCCGCCGAGATTTCCGACGGCAAGATCAAGATCGGCATTCTCAACGACCAGTCGGGCGTCTATGCCGATTTCGGCGGCAGGTGGTCGGTTGAGGCCGCCAAGATGGCGGTCGAGGATTTCGGCGGCAAGGTACAAGGCTCGCCGATCGAGATCGTCAGCGCCGACCACCAGAACAAGCCGGACATCGCCTCCAACATTGCGCGGCAGTGGTATGACACCGAACAGGTCGATTCCATCATGGAACTGACCACCTCCTCGGTGGCGCTCGCCGTCCAGGGAATTTCCAAGGAGAAGAAGAAAATTGACATCGTCACCGGCGCCGCGACCACCGAACTCACCGGTAAACAGTGCTCGCCCTATGGCTTCCACTGGGCCTACGACACGCATTCGCAGGCAGTGGGGACTGGTGGCGCTCTCGTCCAGCAAGGCGGCGACAGCTGGTTCTTCGTCACAGTCGATTATGCATTCGGCTATTCGCTGAAGGAGCAGACCGCAAAGTTCGTCGAGAGCCATGGCGGCAAGGTGGTTGGCGAGGTGCGTTACCCGCTCGGCTCGACCGACTATTCATCCTTCCTGCTGCAGGCGCAATCGTCGGGCGCCAAGGTTATCGGCCTGGCGAATGCCGGCCTCGACACCTCCAACTCGATCAAGCAAGCGGCCGAATTCGGTATCGTGCAGGGCGGTCAGCGGCTTGCAGCACTTCTGTTCACGCTGGCCGAGGTGCATGGGCTCGGTCTCGAGGCGGCGCAAGGCGTGGTGCTGACCGAAGGTTTCTACTGGGATCGCGACGACAAGAGTCGCGAGTTCGCCCAGCGCTTCTTCAAGCGCACCAACCGCATGCCGAATATGATCCAGGCCGCCACCTATTCAGCGGTGACCCAGTATTTGAAGGCGATCGACAAAGCCGGCACCGATGGAACCGAGGCGGTCGCCAAGGAATTGCATGCGATGCCGGTGAACGATGTCTTTACGGCGAACGGCAAAGTGCAGGCCGACGGCAACATGGTTCACGACATGTATCTTTATCAGGTCAAGTCGCCGAGCGAGAGCACCAAGGAGTGGGACTATTACAAACCGCTCGCCACGATCCCCGGTAACGAGGCGTTTCTGAGCCCCAAGGAGAGCGGCTGTCCCACGGCAGGCGAGTGATTGGCGGACCGATGGCGCCGCCTGGACCGGATGGGCCGCGGGTAGTGCTTTCCGCCCGCGGTTTGCGGCGTGACTTCGCCGGCTTTGTTGCGGTCAGGAATGTCGATCTCGACCTCTACCACGGCAATATCCACGCGCTGATCGGACCCAACGGCGCTGGCAAGACCACCGTCTTCAACCTGCTCACCAAGTTCCTGCCGCCGACCAGCGGCAGGATCGAACTGCTCGGCCACGACATCACCCGCACCTCGCCGGCCAAGGTCGCGCGGATGGGCCTGGTGCGCTCGTTCCAGATCTCGGCGGTGTTTCCGCATCTCAGCGTGCTCGACAATGTGCGCGTTGCATTGCAGCGACGGGCCGGACTCAGCGTTCAGTTCTGGCGCTCGCTGTCTGTGCTCGATCGGTTGACGCCGCGCGCCGAGGAGCTTTTACGGTCTGTCGGCCTCGACGATGCCAAGAACAGGCCCGCCGCCGATCTCTCCTATGGCAGGAAACGCGTGCTCGAGATCGCCACGACGCTGGCGCTCGACCCGAAAGTGCTGCTGCTCGACGAGCCGATGGCCGGCATGGGGCATGAGGATGTGCGCACGGTTTCCGACATCATCCGCTCGGTCGCCAGGGAGCGTGCGGTGCTGATGGTCGAGCACAATCTGACTGTTGTAGCCGATCTTTGCGACTGGATAACCGTCATGCAGCGCGGCGAAATCCTTGCCGCCGGCGACTACTCCACGGTCAGCCGCGACGAGCGGGTGAGGATCGCCTATATGGGCACCGCCGATGAGTGACGCCGCGCCGCTTCTCGCAGTCCGCGGCCTCAACGCCTGGTATGGCGAGAGCCATGCGCTGCACGGCGTCGATCTTGAGGTCTTTCCAGGTGAAACTGTGACGTTGCTGGGCCGCAACGGCGTCGGCAAGACTACGACATTGCGCGCCATTATCGGGCTGATCCGCCAGCGGACCGGCCAGATTTTTTTCGACGGCAAGGATCTGATGCGCCTGCCATTGCACCGGACCGCGCATCAAGGCATCGGCCTGGTGCCAGAGGAACGCGGCATCTTTGCGACGCTGACCGTGGACGAGAATCTGGTTCTGCCGCCGATCGTCGCCGAGGGCGGCATGAGCGTGCAGGAAATATTCGATCTTTTCCCCAATCTGAAGGAGCGCCGCAACAGCCCGGGCACCAAGCTGTCGGGCGGCGAGCAGCAGATGCTGGCGATCGCGCGCATGCTCAGAACCGGCGTGAAAATGCTGCTTCTCGATGAGCCGACCGAGGGCCTGGCTCCGGTCATTGTGCAGCGCATCGGCGATCTGCTGGCGACGATGAAAAAGCGCGGCATGACGATCCTGCTGGTCGAGCAGAATTTCCGCTTTGCCAGCCGCGTCACCGACCGTTTCTACCTGATGGAGCACGGCAAGGTCGTGGCGGGCTTTCCGGTCGGCGAACTGCCGGATCGCATGACGCTGCTGCATGAAGTGCTGGGTGTATGATGGCGCCATGACGATGATCTTCGGGATACCCGTTCAGGCATTCCTCGGCCAATTGCTGGTCGGCCTCATCAACGGCTCGTTCTACGCAATGTTGAGCCTGGGCCTGGCTGTCATATTCGGCCTGTTGCGCGTCATCAATTTTGCCCACGGCGCGCTCTATATGCTCGGCGCCTTCGTCGGGTACCTGCTTCTCACCCGCTTCGGCATCGGCTACTGGCCGGCTCTGATCCTGTCGCCGCTGATCGTCGGCGGCTTCGGCGTCGTGGTCGAGCGCCTGGCGCTGTCGAGGCTTTACGACATCGACCCGCTTTACGGGCTGCTTTTCACCTTTGGCCTCGCGCTCGTGCTCGAAGGGGTGTTCCGTTACTACTATGGCGTATCGGGAAGTCCTTATTCCGTGCCGCCGCTGCTCTCCGGGGGAACCAATCTCGGCTTCATGTTCCTGCCCAATTATCGCGGCTGGGTGGTGGTCGCCTCGATGATCGTCTGTTTCGGCACCTGGGCGCTGATCGAGAAGACCAGGCTGGGCTCCTATCTGCGCGCGGCGACGGAGAACCCCGGCCTGGTGCAGGCTTTCGGCGTCAACGTGCCGTTGCTGCTGACCCTCACCTACGGCCTCGGCGCCGCTCTTGCCGGACTTGCAGGGGTTCTCGCCGCGCCGATCTATCAGGTGAGCCCGCTGATGGGATCTGACCTCATCATCGTCGTCTTCGCCGTCGTCGTGGTCGGCGGCATGGGATCGATCCTCGGGGCGATCGTCACCGGTTACATGCTTGGCCTCGCCGAAGGCCTGACCAAGGTCTTCTATCCCGAAGCCTCCAATCTGGTGGTCTTCGTCATCATGGCAATCGTGCTTCTGGTCCGGCCAGCCGGCCTGTTCGGAAGGGATGCCTGAGATGGCCGAACTGACACTTCGCGAGACGCGTGCCAAGAATTCGGCACGGCTTGAATGGGCGCTGGTCGGGCTCGGCATCCTGGCGCTGCTGGTGGCGCCTTTCTTCGTCTATCCGATCTTCCTGATGAAGATGCTGTGCTTTGCGCTGTTTGCCTGCGCGTTCAACCTTCTGCTCGGCTACACCGGGCTGTTGTCCTTCGGCCATGCGACATTCTTCGGCGGGGCGGCCTATTTCACCGCATACGCGGTCAAGGTCTGGGGCTGGCCACCGGAAGCGGGCATCCTGCTCGGTGTCCTAGGTGCCGCGCTGCTCGGCCTTGTGATGGGCTTCTTTGCCATCCGCCGGCAAGGCATCTATTTCGCCATGATCACGCTGGCGCTGTCGCAGATGTTCTTCTTCTTCTGCGTGCAGGCGCCGTTCACCGGAGGTGAGGACGGCATCCAGGGCGTGCCGCGCGGCAGGCTGCTTGGAATGCTCGACCTGAACGTCTCGATGAACATCTATTATTTCGTGCTGGCGGTCTTCCTGATCGGCGTGTTCGCCATCTGGCGCATCATCAACTCGCCTTTCGGCATGATCCTGCGTTCTATCCGGGAAAACGAGAGCCGGGCCATTTCGCTGGGCTATTCCGTCGCCAACTACAAGCTGGCGGCTTTCGTCATGTCGGCAACATTGGCCGGGCTGGCCGGCGCGCTCAAGGCGATCGTTTTTCAGTTTGCCACGCTCACCGACGTCACCTGGCAGATGTCGGGCGAGGTGATCCTGATGACGCTCCTCGGCGGCATCGGCACCATGGCCGGGCCGATCATCGGCGCCAGTCTGGTCGTCGGCCTGGAAAACATGCTCGCCACCTCGAACTTTCCGGTGACCATCGCCACCGGCCTGACCTTCATGGTCTGCGTGCTGGTTTTCCGGCGCGGTATTGTCGGTGAGGTCTATGCGCGGTTTCTCGGGCCAAAGGGTGACGCGAAAGACTGAACGGCTCAGTTCCGCCTCGCTAGGCGATGCGTAAGCCTTGCGCGTCGAGAAGCACGCAGCCCAGCGGGTCGAAGCAGACATCGACCGCTTCGCCTTCACGCAGCGGCTGGCCGTCGATCAACGTGTTGGCGCGCACCAGCGTGCCGGCGCCGATGTCGATCTCGTAGACCGCATTGCCGCCGAGATAGGAGGTCGAGGCGATCCGTCCCGCCAGCCTGTTGGCAGCACCGGCGGTACCGACGGTAAGCTTCTGCGGGCGAACGACGACGGTGACCACGCTGCCGGTCTCGAGCGCCTTCGGCGCGGCCGCCTTTACGATATGGCCGGTGGCCAGCGCGATCGTCGCCATCTTGCCGTCCATCACGGTCACGCTGCCGGGCAGCATGTTGGCCTTGCCCAGGAAATTGGCGACGAATGCGGTGGCCGGCTGGTCATAGACCTGCGCGGGGGAGCCGATCTGCTCGATCAGGCCGGCGTTCATCACGACGATGTGGTCGGACATCGACAAGGCTTCTTCCTGGTCGTGCGTCACGAAGATAGCAGTGATGCCCGTCTCCCTCTGGATTTTCTTGATCTCGACGCGCATGTCCTCGCGCATATTGGCGTCGAGCGCCGACAAGGGCTCGTCCAGCAGCAGCACTTCCGGCTCGAAGACGATGGCGCGGGCCAGTGCGATGCGTTGCTGCTGGCCGCCCGAGAGCTGTGACGGCAGCTTTGTCTCACTGCCGGGCAGCCGCACCATATCCAGCGCCTTCTTGACCCGGCGCACGATTTCCGGTTTCGGCACGTTTCGGTATTTCAGGCCGAATGCGACGTTGTCGAAGACGTTCTTGTGCGGAAAGAGCGCGTAGTTCTGGAACACCAGACCAATGTTGCGCTTATAGATCGGGATGTCGTCGACCCGCTTTCCGCCGATCGAGATCTGGCCACTGGAGATGTCGACCAGGCCCGCGATCGAGCGCAGGATCGTCGTTTTGCCGCACCCGGACGGCCCCAGCAAGGTGACGAAACTACCTTTGCGGATTGCCAGTGAAAAATCGCGCACAGCGGCGAACTTGCCGTAGAAAATATCGATGTCGCGAAACTCGACCGCAGGCTTTCCTATCGGCTGCCGCTCGCTCTGGGCGAGCGGGTCGCCATCAGCCCCGGCCGAAGCCGGCCGGGGCTGCTGGTCGTGGCTGTTGTCGTCATGCACCTTTCGACACCCTGTCCCATTGCTTGGTCCAGGCGTCTTCGTTCTTCGCCCAGTAGAGCGGATCGGCGAAGGTCAGCGATTTCATCGATCCAGTCGGGTCGAAGGCCGGAAGCGCCGCGATCTTGTCGGTCAGCTTCACCTTGGTGGGGTCAAGCGATGGCGGATAGTTCTGGCCCTCGGCGACGGCGATCGAGGTGGCAGGATCCAGCATGAAGTTGATCAGTTCCTCGCATTCGGCCATCGGCGAACCCTTGAGCACCAGCATGTCCTCCATCCACGCGTATGAGCCGGCAGGGTCGAGATAGCCGATCGGCTGGCCCTGCTGCTGCAGGGCGGCGACACGTCCTGACCAGGCGTCGGTGACAACGATCTCGTTTCGCGACAGGAGGTCCATGAGTTCCGCGCCGGAACTCCAGAACTTCTTGGCCAGGTCGCGGGTCTCGCGAACCTTGGCCCAGACCGCATCCATGTCCTGGATGTTGTTGGGGTCCTGTTTCGTCTGCAGTGCCGCATACCAGACGCGCGTCGTCATATCGGCATAGCCGCCGATCTTGCCGGCATATTTCGTGTCGGTAAGCAGGTTGGCGCCCTTTTCCTTGGCTTCCTCCGGCGAGATGACCTTGTTGTTGTAGGCGATGCCGGTGGTGCCGTAATCATATGGCACTGCCGACAGCTTCGGCGTGATCTTGCGGAACGGCTCGATCATGGCGGTCAGGACATTCGCCATGTTCGGAATGTTTGCCTCGTTGATCTCCGAATTGAAACCGCCATTGACGTATTTGATGTAGTAGTTGACGCCGGAAGAATGGACGATCTGGAAGTCGCCTGGTTTCGACGTCTTGATCTTGGTGATGATCTCGTTCTCGTCGCCAAAGGTGCCCTGGACGACCTTGACCTTGGACTTGGCGGTATAAGGCTGGAACGCGTACTTATCGATCGCCTCCTGCACCACGCCGCCCCATCCGTCGAAGCGCACTTCCGAAACCGCGGCCAGCGCCCGTCCCATCCAGGGCATGGAAAGCCCGGTGGCGGCGGTAGCGGCCGCCGTCAGCGTCAGGAATGATCGCCGGCTGATGTCACCATTGGCATAGCGTTCGTTGAGCCGTTCCAGTCGTTTGGTGGTTGTCAGTTTCATTTCCATTCTCCCATTTTCATTTTCACTTGCCTGCCTTGAACCAGGTGAGGCTTTGCAGGATGAGCCCGCCTGCCAAGGGAATGCCGACCGTCAAAAGGATCATGACGGTTCCGAGCGCGTTCACCTCAGGGCTGATCGAGATCTTCAGCATCGAAAGGATTTGCGTCGGCATGGTCTCGACGCCGGCCGGCCGCCAGAACAGGCTGGCCGAGGTGTTGTCGAACGAAATGGTGAAAGCGAGCAGAACACTGGCAAGCACTGCGGGAATGAGCAGCGGCAGCGTGATTTCGCGGAATGTCGACACGCGCGGCGCCCCGAGCGAAAGCGCCGCCTCCTCATAGGAACGTTTTATGCCGACCATGCGCGCCTGGACGATCAGCACCACGTAGGGGAGCGTGAGCAGAATGTGGCCGAGCACCAGCAGCGTCATGGTGCGCGGCTGGTCGACGGCTTTGATCATGACCAGCAGGCCGACGCCGAGTATCGTTTCGGGGACCAGCGCGGGAAGAATGACAAGCGTGTTGATCGCCTGCTTGCCACGGAACTCGAAGCGCACCAGCGCCAATGCCGCCATGATGCCGAGCAGCGTCGTCACCGTTGCCGTCACCAGGGCAATCCACATCGATGTCCGGAAGGCGTCGAGAACCGGCTCGTTGGTGAGCAGCTTTTCGTACCATCGCAGGCTGAAGCCGGTGAGGGGAAAGCCGCCGAACATCGAGGCGTTGAAGGAAAGCACGACCGTGGCGAGGATCGGCGCAAACATGAAGACGTAGACGCACACCGTGATCGCGCCGGTCAGCCGCCACACCCATCTGCCTTCGCGATCGGGATGGTCCGCTCTCATGCACTGAGGCCCTTCATGATCTGCGATAGGCCCATATAGCGGCTATAGGCGGCCGCGGCCGCGCCGAGCAGGACGAACAGGACGATGGAAAGCGTGGCGCCCATCGGCCAATTGAGCTGCCCCATGATGGTGTCGTAGATCAAGTTGCCGAACAGCGCATCGCGGCTGCCACCGAGCAGCTGCGGCGTCACATAGGAGCCGGCCGCCAGCACGAAGCAGAGCAGCAGCCCGGCGCCCAGCCCCGGCATCGATAGCGGCAGGGTCACTTCGCGAAACGCCTGCGCGCTGGTACAGCCCATCGAGCGGGCGGCGGCGATCAGCGTGCGGTCGATGCTTTCCAGGCTGACATAGACGTTCAGGATCATATAGGGCAGCAGAAAATGCAGCAGCCCCATGATGACGGCGCCCTCGGTGTAGAGCATCGGCAACGGCTCGTTGATAATCCCCAGCCTGATGAGCACGACGTTGATCAGCCCCTGTTCGCCGAGAATATGGATCCACGAGAATGTCCGGATGGTGAAGCTGATCCAGAACGGCACGATGAGCAGCAGCAACAACAGCCATTTGTGCCTGAAGGTCGTGGCCCAGATGAAATAGGCGGGGAAATAGCCAAGGATCGCGCAGATCACAGCGGTGATGGCGCCGACGCGAACGGTCTTCCAAAGAAAACCGTGATAGTAGCTGTCGGTGAGGAATTCCTTCCAGTTGTCGAAGGTCAGCACCGCCGACTCCACCCCCGCGGTGACGAAGGTGAAAAACGTGTAGACCGTCATCATCGCGATCGGCAGCAGCAGAAGCAGGGTAAGCAGTAAAAGCACAGGCGCGACGAGGACCCAGGCCAGTCGCTGATCGTATAATTTCCACCCTTTGGTCACGACCCGTCCAACCGCTTTATGTGCAAGCCGCCATCACCGGGCTCGGCTCCGGACTAGATTGGGCGATCGGCGTTCAGGTGTCCACTCTGCATATGGCTCCTGCACAAATTCTGTGCAGGGCCACCGCGCGACCCTCGCCCTGCCGGATTCAACAAAATTGCCAGGCGTTCCGCCCGCACATTGATTAAATCAGATATCCCGATATACAGGGTAATTTCGGATATGGATTTTACATGGGCCGGGCAATTTCATGAGTCGCAATTTTCTGGTGATTGAACCTGAGGAAGGCATTGCCGTGCTCAAGGGGCTTGCCTCCTCGGCGCGGATCTCGATGCTGAAATTGCTGCATGAGAAGGGGCCGATGAATGTCAACGAAATCGCCGCCGTGCTGTCGCTTCCGCAGTCGACCGTCTCGACCAACATCCAGGTGCTGGAGGATGCGGGGCTGATCCGCACCGAGAACCTGAAAGCGAAGAAAGGCAGTCAGAAAATCTGTTATCCGACGGCGGAAGAAGTGCTCGTCGTGTTCAAGAGCGAATATCGTGCGGTCAAGAACGACGCGATCGAAGTGTCGATGCCGATCGGGCTTTATACCGGCTTCGAGGTTACCGCGCCCTGCGGCCTTTGTTCGCCGGACGGCATCATCGGTCTGCTCGATGTGCCGAACACTTTCCTCGATCCGGACCGCATGAAGGCCGGTCTGCTATGGTTCACGCGCGGTTTTGTCGAATACCAGTTCCCCAACAATGCCAAGCTCGCGAATGCCGAGATCACCGGCCTCGAAGTTGCGATAGAGCTGTCTTCGGAAGTGCCGGGCACCAGCGCCGATTGGCCCTCGGACATCACGCTGACGATCAATGGCGTCGATGTCGGCACCTGGACGTCGCCGGGGGATTTCGGCGACAAGCGCGGCGTCTTCACGCCCTCCTGGTGGAAGCTCAAGGGCTCGCAATACGGTAAGCTGAAGAACTGGCGAATTGCCAATGACGGCACCCATGTCGACGGCCTCAGGATTTCCGAAACCGGCCTCGCCGCACTCGATCTGAAGAGCCATCATTCAATCCGCGTCCGTATCGGCGTCAAGGACGACGCCAAGCGCCCCGGCGGGATCAATATTTTCGGCAAGGGCTTTGGAAATTACGATCAGGACATCCTGCTCAGGATCAAAACTGGTTGATATCATGAAACCGGGTTCTGAAGATAACGCAGCAATTTCAACTATCTGGCTTTCTGCTGTTCCAAAGCGTTCGTCTAATTGTCCTACATTTGGCTATTTTGGCTTGACGAAGGGCTGCCAATTCCTCTTTGATATCGGGCAAGATGATTTAAATCATCGTTTGTGATATCGATGGGAGGAATGCATGAAGGCAGCCGTTACGGCTCATCCGCACTATGTTGTCTCGGAAATCGATCCGAGGCTCTACGGATCCTTCATCGAGCATCTGGGGCGGGCAGTTTACACTGGCATCTATGAGCCCGGCCATCCGACAGCGGATGCCAACGGCATGCGTCAGGACGTCATCGATCTCGTCAGGGAACTCAATGTTCCGATCGTCCGCTACCCCGGCGGCAATTTCGTCTCGGCCTACAATTGGGAAGACGGCATTGGCCCCAAGGAACAGCGTCCAGTGCGCCTCGACCTCGCGTGGCACACGTCGGAAAGCAACGAAGTCGGCCTGCATGAATTTGCCGATTGGTGCACCTCCGCCAACACCGAGATGATGCTTGCCGTCAATCTCGGCTCGCGCGGCCTCGATGAAGCCCGCAACCTGCTGGAGTACGCCAACCATCCCGGCGGCAGCAAATGGAGCGACAAGCGCATCGCCAACGGCCGCAAGGAGCCGTTCGACGTCAAGCTCTGGTGCCTCGGCAATGAAATGGATGGCCCCTGGCAGATCGGCCACAAGACCGCGGACGAGTATGGCCGGCTGGCGCATGAGACGGCCAAGGCCATGCGTGCCTTCTCCAAGTCACTCGAGCTGGTGGTCTGCGGCTCTTCGAATGCCAAGATGCCGACCTACCCTGAATGGGAAGC
Source organism: Mesorhizobium sp. M1088 (assembly GCF_040318575.1). Taxonomy (NCBI): domain Bacteria; kingdom Pseudomonadati; phylum Pseudomonadota; class Alphaproteobacteria; order Hyphomicrobiales; family Phyllobacteriaceae; genus Mesorhizobium; species Mesorhizobium sp. M1088. Next base: position 75,286 of record NZ_JAMYMO010000004.1, read on the forward strand.
GACGGTTCTCGACCATACCTACAACGAGGTCGACTACATCTCGCTGCACATGTATTTCGACAACGAAGCCAACGACGCTCCGAACTATCTCGCCATGAGCGAAAAGCTCGACGACTACATTGTCTCGGTCGCCGGCGCCATCGAGTATATCAAGGCCAAGAAGCGCTCCAACAAGCAGGTCTACATCTCGTTCGACGAATGGAACGTCTGGTACCATTCCAAGGAGCAGGACAGGAAGATACTCGGCGGCAGCAACGGCTGGCCGTTCGCCCCGCCGTTGCTCGAAGACATCTATAATTTCGAGGATGTGCTGCAGGTCGGCCTGATCCTCAACACCTTCATCCGCCGTTCCGATGTCGTCAAGATCGCCTGCCTGGCACAACTGGTCAATGTCATTGCGCCGATCATGACCGTTCCGAATGGCCCGGCATGGCGGCAGACGATCTTTTATCCCTATCTGTTTGCTTCTAGCTATGGTCGCGGCAATGCGCTGGATCTCAAGGTGGAAAGCCCGACCTACAAATCCAGCGTTGCGGGCGACGTCGCTTATGTCGATGTTGCCGGCGTGCACGACAGGCAAACCGGCCACGTCACCTTCTTCGCGGTCAACCGCCATTCGAGCGAGGCAATCGAAACAGTGGTCGACCTCACCGGCTTCGGCGCGGCGGAGATCGTCGATCACCAGGTGATGGCACACGCCGATCTGAAAGCCGTCAATTCGGCCGAAAACCCTGGCAATGTCGGCCCCAGGAAGGGTGAGGGCGCCTCGCTCGCCAGCGGCAAGCTGAGCCTGTCACTGCCGGCCTATTCCTACCAGGTCATACGCCTGAGGCTCTGAGTTCAGGCGGATCATCGAGAAAGCGCAAACGCTGAGGAGGAGCGTCGACGTGACGGCCGATATCGAGATCAGGAACGTGAGCAAGCAGTTCGGTGCCATGACGGTGCTGGATCATCTGTCGCTCTCCATAAGGGCACGCGAATTCATCGTGTTCCTGGGCCCGTCCGGCTGCGGAAAATCGACGCTTCTTCGAATGATTGCCGGGCTCGAAGCTGTCGATAGCGGCGAGATTGCCATCAACAACGAGCGCATCGATCATCTGCCACCGGGCAAGCGCGGCATTGCCATGGTGTTCCAGTCCTATGCGCTTTATCCGCACATGACGGTGCGCGACAACATGGCCTTCGGGCTTGCGAATATCGGCGTTCCAGGCAAGGTCATCGAGGCGCGCATCAACGAAGCCGCCCGCATCCTCGAAATGCCGCATCTGCTCGATCGCAAGCCGGGCCAGCTCTCCGGTGGTCAGCGCCAGCGCGTCGCCATCGGCCGTGCGATCGTCAAGGAGCCGAAGGCCTTTCTGTTCGACGAGCCGCTTTCCAATCTCGATGCGGCGTTGCGCACCCGCACCCGCATCGAGCTTGCCCAGCTTCACCAGCGGCTGCAATCGACGATGATCTTCGTCACCCATGACCAGGTCGAGGCAATGACGCTGGCCGACCGCATCGTCGTCATGAACAATCGCAAGATCGACCAGATCGGTACCCCGATGGAGATCTACGAACGCCCGGCGACCAAATTCGTCGCGGGTTTCGTCGGCTCGCCGGCGATGAACTTCGTCGATGCGACGCTTGACAGATCCGGCGAGAACGCCACGGCCAGGTTTGCGGACGGCGTCTCGGTGCAGACCGAGATCGCCTCCAGCCAACTGACCGATGGCAAGTACACTTTCGGCATCCGTTCTGAAGACGTGCGCATCGTTGCCGCCGGACAGGGCAACGCCGGCGGCGTGGTCGATGTGCTCGAGCGGCTCGGCGAACGCACCCTGATCTACGCGCGGCTGGGCGATGGCCAGCAGATCGTCGGCTCGGATGCCGGCAACAGCCGCGTCGCCGTCGGCGACAGAATCGGGCTCGCCTTTGACGGCCAGAAATCGCATCTGTTCAACGAGACCGGCCGCGCCTGGCATGCGAGAGAGGCCTGAGATGGCTGACCGGCTGGCGATGTCCCCGACCGCGACGCTTGCTGTCGGCGTCAGAGCCCCTACCGCCGACATCTATGCGTCGCAATGGCGAAACGTCATTTTCGTTGCGCCATTCTTGTTCTTCTTCACCACGCTGCTGCTCTTCCCGCTGCTCTGGGGGATGTGGCTGAGTTTCCACAAGGCCGACACGTTCTCGTCCGGAAATTTTGTCGGTCTCGGCAATTACGCCAGGCTGTATCACGACAAGGTCTTCCTGCAATCGATCTGGAACACCTTCTATTTCGTGCTTCTGACGGTGCCGACGCTGGCGCTGATCGGCCTTTTCCTGGCGCTTTGCCTCAACCGCCGCACGCGCACTGCCGCGGTTTTGCGGACGCTGTTCTTTTCCTCGTCGGTGCTGTCGGTCACCATCGTCACGCTGATCTGGCGCATCGTCTTCATTCCGAATGTCGGCCTGTTGTCGACGATCTACGGATGGTTCGGCGCAACGGCTCCGGCCTTCATTTCCGACCCCAGCCTTGCGATGATCGGCATCGCCATTGCCACCATCTGGTGGTGCATCGGCCTGCCGATGATGCTCTTTCTCTCGGCGCTCCAGCAGATTCCACAGGATATTTACGAGGCGGCAGCGCTGGACAATGCCAGTCGCTGGCAGACGCTACGCTCGATCACGCTGCCGTCGATCAAGCGGACCTTCATCCTGGTGATCATCATCCAGATCGTGCTGCAATTCCAGCTGTTCGGCCAGGCCTGGCTGATGACGCGCGGCGGTCCGAACAACCTGACCAAGCCGATCGTGCTCTACATCTACGATACCGCATTCCGTCGCTGGGATCTCGGCCTGGGCGCCGCGGCATCGGAAATCCTGTTCATCCTCATCCTGGTCGCGGCCATGGCCCAGTACCTGGTGACACGCAGCAGGGGAGACCAGGCATGAGCGCCACAGCAGCTTCCATCAAGGGCCGGGCATTTGGCGACCATTTGTTATTGGCCCTGGTCATCCTGCTTTCGATCGTCATGATCGCGCCGGTTCCGTGGGTCATCGGCCTGTCACTCAAGGACAATACGGAGCTGATGGCCGATCCGAATTCGGTGTTTCACGCGCCCTATACGCTGAAGAACTACATCAACACCGTCGGCACCTCGTCGGTGTTCATCTGGGTGCGCAACAGCATCATCGTCTCGGGCGGATTGACGCTCGGCACGTTGATCCTGTCATCGCTCGCCGGCTACGGCTTTGCACGGCTGAATTTCCCCGGCCGAGACGTGCTGTTCGTGATCGTGCTGTTCGGCCTGGCGGTCCCGGAACAGGCCGTGCTTGTCGCCCGTCACCAGATCTTCAGCATGCTGAAGTTCCACAACACCTATCAAGGGCTCATCCTGCCGGGCCTTTCAGCTCCGTTCGGCGTCTTCCTGATGACCCAGTATTTCAAGGCCATCCCGAAGGAGCTGGACGAAGCCGCCATGCTCGATAACGCCAGCCGGCTCAGGATTTTCTGGAAGGTGCTTCTGCCGCTCACGCTGCCTGCGCAGGCGACGCTCGGCATCTTCACCTTTCTCGGCGCGTGGAACGACTACTTCTGGCCGCTGATTTCGGCGACGAAGAAAGACATGTTCACGCTGACGGTCGGCATGGCCTCGACCCAGACCAACTTCGCCCAGTCCGAAGGCATCGGCTTCCTGATGGCGCAGGCGGTGTTCGCCGGTGCACCGATCCTGATCGTCTACCTGTTCTTCCAGAAATACATCGTCACGGCGGTCTCCGGCGCTGCGGTGAGATAACGAAGATTGCCTGACGGCCGGGGGAATGCGCAGCAATTGAAGCACGAAAGCCAATCCAGGGTGGAGCGGCGGAAACTCAGTAGGAGGAACTGATATGAAACTGAAGAAAATACTGTTTGCCGCAGTCTCTGCGGGCGCAATGATGCTCGCAAGTCCAAGCTTCGCGGCCACGGAGCTGAGCGTGCAGCGCTTTTTCGGCGCCTGCGATGCCGATTTCGGCACCAACACCGATGCCACCAAGGCCGTTGGCGAATGCGGCATCATCACCTCGCTAATCAACAAGTTCAACGCCGACAATCCCGATGTCCATGTCAACGTCACCACCGTGGAATGGCCCGGCTATGATCAGCTGACCGCGCAGTTCGCTTCAGGCGACGCTCCGGACATCGTCACGATCCATGAATCCGTACTGTCGGATTATCAGTCGAAGGGCCTGTTGATGCCGCTCGACGATCTCTTGAAGTCGGTCGGCGTGACACCCGACGCCTTCACCGACGCGGCACGCAATGGCGCCACCAAAGACGGCAAGGTCTATGGCCTGCCGATCGACAGCTGGACGATGCTCTATCACGTCAACATGGATCTTTTCAAACAAGCCGGCCTCGTCAATGCCGACGGCACGCCGATTTTTCCAAAGTCGCCCGAGGAACTGCTCGCCCAGGCCGAACAGTTCAAGCAGAAGACGGGCAAGCCTTATTTCGTTCAGAACCTGACCAATGAGACTGCACTCTACACACGCAACCTCTACACCTATCTTTTCCAGCAGGATTCCGATTTCTTTGCCGATCCGAAGCACGTGAAGTTGAATACGCCGGAAGCCAAGAAGGTCGTCGAGATGTACAAGGCGATCTTCGAGAAGGGCTACACCACCAAGGATCTCGATTATGGCGGCTCGATAAACGCCTTCCTTGCCGGCGAGGGTGGCGTCCACCTTAACGGCACCTGGGTGGTCGGCGATTACAACGCCCAGTCCGAGACCAAGGGTACGGCGCTCAACAAGGGCGGCTATGCGGTCTATCCGTATCCGCAGCTGTTTGGCGGCGCCCATGCGCAATATGCCGACGGCCACACTTGGGCCGTTTCGCAGAAAGACCGCACGCCTGAACAGATCGCGGCCATCGGTAAATTCCTGAAGTTCTTCGCCGACAACGACTTCGAATGGTCACGCACCGGTCACCTGCCGGCCTATAAGGCCGTCATCACCTCGGACGCCTTCAAGGCCCTGCCGCATCGCAACACGATCTCTGCGGTCGCCGATCTCGGCAGGCCGCTGCCGTCCGCCGTACAGCGTCAGTTTGCGATCCAGGACATTATCGGCGAAGAGATGAGTGCAGCAATCAGTGGCCAGAAGGACGTCGACACCGCCCTTGCCGACATGGAAAGCCGCGTCAACGAATTGCTCGCCAACATTTGATCACGGGTTTCGAAAGGCCCCTCCCAAGGCCCCCCGCGGCTGGAAACGGCCGCGGGTTTTTGGTGAGGCAGTGATTATTGTCCTCGAATTGCGCGACTTGCCGGTGGCGACCGGGTCAAACACGCCAACCACGGCGCCGCAACCTCGGCAGCAGCCGACGCAAGCCCTGGCCGGAGGATTCCGCTAAAGCATTTTGCAGCCAAGTGGAACCACTTGGCGTCGCACAAATGCGGCTAAAACAAACAGATAGAGCGGAATGCCCGATTCGATCCAAATGCATTCCGCTCTAGAACGCCGCGGCCATGGGCATTGCGATCTTGTTGGGGATCTGGATGTCGATCTCCAATCTCGACGTCGTTTCGCCGTGATCCATGCTCACCTGCAGGAAATCCTGGTCGACCTGAACATGCCGGGCGATCACCGCCATGATCTCCTCGCGCAACACCGAGACGAGATCGGGCTGGTTGCGGCTTCGACGCTCGTAAGCCAACAGCAGTTGCAAGCGTTCGCGCGCCACCGGCGCGCTGCCGCGGCGCTTGAAGATATCGAGCAGGTTCATGCTGCCCTCCTTCCCAACAGCCGGTCGAGGAGGCCCCTCCGCTCGAAAGGCAGAATGACCGGCAGGTCCTCGCCCTCGAGTCTTCTTGCCGCGTCGATATAGGCGCGTGCGGCGGGGTTGGTGTTTTCGCTGAGCGTAACCGGCGCGCCCACATTGGATGCGCGCAGTACGTCCTGGCTCTCGGGAATTATTCCCAGCAGAGGCGTGGACAGGATCTCGAGCACGTCATCGATGCTGAGCATCTCGCCGCGGGCAGCGCGGGCAGCGTCGTAGCGCGTGACGAGGACGTGTTTGGCAATCGATTCACCTTGCTCGGCTTTTATCGTTCTGGAGTCGAGCAGGCCAATGATGCGATCGGAATCGCGGACCGAGCTCACTTCCGGGTTGGTGACGATTACCGCCTCGTCGGCAAAGCGCATGGCAAGTTGCGCGCCCCGCTCTATGCCGGCCGGGCTGTCGCAGAAGACGTAGTCGAAAACGGAGCGCAGCTTGTCGATGACGTCGGCGACGCCTTCCTCGGTGAGAGCATCCTTGTCGCGCGTTTGTGAGGCCGGCAGCAGGAACAGCGTTTCGAGTCGCTTGTCACGGATCAGCGCCTGCGAAAGCTTGGCGGTTCCCTGAATGACGTTGACGATATCGAAAACAACGCGCCGCTCGGCACCCATGATCAGATCGAGGTTGCGCAGGCCGACGTCGAAATCGACGAGAGCCACCCGCTTGCCGGTTTTCGCGACCGCGGCGCCGAGAGCGGCCGTCGAGGTCGTCTTGCCGACACCCCCTTTGCCGGATGTGACAACCACTACCTTGCCCATATTTGTGCCTCCAATGTTGTTAGTTGAGCGGTGCGACGCAAAGTGCGCCGTCCTCGAGAAAGGCCTGTACCGGCCTTCCTCGCGAGGAGGCGTCCATCTCCTCGGCAGTGCGGTACCAGCCGTCCACCGCCAGAAGTTCGGCTTCGTTTTTCCGGCAAAAGATGCGAGCCGCGGAATTTCCCGTGGCGCCGGCGAACGCACGTCCACGCAGCGTGCCGTAGACGTGGATCGATCCTCCGGCGACGATCTCGGATCCGGAACTGACGGAGCCGACAATGACCACATCGCCATCGGGATGAAAGATCGACTGGCCGGAGCGGATCGGTGCCTTGATCATCAATGAGTTCGGCGCCTGCGGCTCTTCCGTCTTGGCCTCAGCTGCGGCCTTCGGGTCCGGCTGCACGTAAAGCGCGTCGGCGGTGGCCTCCTTGGCGCCAACGAGGAGCGGCGGCAGATCGGCATCGAGCGCTACATTGCCATCGGCCTCGATCGCGTAGATGCGAATCCCGCGCTCCGCGAGCTGTAAGACCAGATCCCGCATCTCGCCCACCTCGGGCTTGAGTATATTCAGATCGAGCACGACCGGGCGGCCGGCAAAGAAGCCGGGGGAGTTTTCGGTCCAGTGATCGAGGCTTTGCAGCCATTCCCCTAGCGGGGCCTCAGGGGTGAGGGTGAAGGCTACAAACGAGCGCGCTCGAAAGCGTATGGACTTGTTTTGGATGGGAGCGACGCAGGTCACAGAGGCGAGTCCTTACTGATTGGTTAAGGCTAGCCCGGCATGGTTAACGAAAAGTTAATGGCGGCTTCCCGAGGCGTTGGCGGAGGCATTCTTTTTGTCCCGTCGCCCCGGCGGCGCCCTGCTTCCGGTGCACGACGAGGTCCTCCTCGCGGCTGCCTGGAGGCGCCTCCAGTTCACGAGGTCGGCCGACCGGTATATTGTTGTCGGAACGCCGGGCCTATTAAGGAGTTATCGATTTGACAAGTGTTGCCAAGGGGCCTGTCGCGGATCGCGGTCGCGCTACCTATGACCTTGGCGCGACCGCCATCTTTGCTTCCAAATCAGACGCGCGCTTTCACTATTGCCTGTATGTGCCTCCCGCGGTTGGGGAAGGGGCCAAAGTCGATCTGATGGTCGCTGTCCATGGCACCGGCCGCACCTCTTTTCTTGGATTCCGCGACGCGTTTTCCGAGTTCGGACGCTGGAACGGCTGCGCCGTTTTGTGTCCGCTGTTTCCAATCGGCGTTCTCGGGGATGATGCCCGCAGCGGGTACAAATATTTGCTCGAGGGCAACATACGCTACGATCAGGCGCTGCTCGCCATGGTTGAGGAGGTCAGCGCCAAATACAGTCAGGATTGGAGCCGCTTTGCCATGTTCGGATTTTCCGGCGGCGGGCATTTCACGCATCGTTTTGCTATCCTGCATCCCGACAGGCTCTGGGCGGCCTCAATCGGCGCGCCAGGCTCGGTGACCTTGCTCGATCCGACGCATGACTGGTGGGTGGGCATTCGCGATCTGCCGGAGAGGTTCGGCATCACCTTCGATGCCGCAGCGCTGGCAAAGGTGCCTTTCCAGATGATCGTCGGCGGCGCTGACCTGGAGACTTGGGAAATCACTCATGTCCAAGGCAGCACCCATTGGATGCCAGGCGCCAACGATGCCGGGCGAACACGGCCGGAACGCCTCATGGCATTGTGTCGATCGTTCGAGGAGGCGGGTGGGCGCGTGCGCTTCGATTTGCTGCCAGGCATTTCTCATGAACGGGACGCGGTTCTCGATTCGGTCAAGGATTTCCTCGCCCAACAACTCAAGGAACGAGGGAACGCCTCACGATGAATTCGTTGCGCCCAAGCCCGTGAAGAGATTATCGCAATCAAAGCCCGACCACGCCGACCGCATCCAACGCCGATCTGCTGCCAGTGCGTAACGACTAGAGCAACGCTTCGTATTGATTGCCAATCTTGTCGACTGTGAAATCCACCGCCCTGTTTTTCAGCACGGCAGCAGGGGTGGGGTGGTCCAGCGTCTCGGCCATCGCCTTCGCCAGGGCCGCGGCGTCACCGACCGGCACCAAGGTGCCGAAGCGGCCGTCACCGAGTATTTCGCGCGGGCCGTGCGGAGCATCGGTGGAGATTACGGGGACACCGGCGGCCATGGCCTCGACCAAGACGTTGCCAAAGCCTTCGCTCGTGGATGTAAGGACGAACAGATCGGCTGCGGCGTAACAGGCTGCGGGATCGTTGACGTAGCCGGCAAAGAGTACGTCCTGGCCAATGCCGATCTGCTCGGCACAGGCGTGCAATTCGGCAGCCAGCGGACCTTCGCCGAAGATGACAAGCCGGGCAGGGCGGCCGGCGCGCAGGGCAGCGAAGGCCCGCAGCAAAGTCCGGTGGTCCTTGACCGGCACCAGGCGTCCCGCGGTGGCGATGACCGGGCCATCGCCCATCGCCGCCAACGCTGCCTGCCAGGCATAGGAATTCCTCTGCGGTGCTTCAGCCGGCGGCAGCGGGTTGTTGATGACGACAACCTTCGATTCGGGGAAGCCTCGGGCGATGATGTCACGGCCGACACCCACCGAAACGGCGATGGCTTTGGTTGCGCGCGCTGCAACCAGCGCGGAAAGCCAGATCGCCAGCCTCGCGCCGAGGCCGCTGGCAGGCAGCGAGGCGGCGGCATGGAAGCTTGGAAAGAATTTTGCCCGGCTTCTGGCCAACATGAGTGACAGCGCCATCACCAGATTGGCGAATTCCGGGGCGCTATAAACCGCATCAGGATCAAGGCGGCGGAACAAATTTGCGCTTCGCACGATGCCTTTCAGCGTCGCCGACTTGGCGTAACCCTCGCCGCGCAAGAGAAGGCCGAAGTCGACCAGATGCACGGCAGCGGAACGCAGCGCGGCGTTGGGGCCTTCCGCGTTCCAGGTAAAAAGCGTGACCTCGTGGCCACGCGATGCCAGTTCATTTGCCATCAGGACGAAAACACGTTCGGCGCCGCCGCCCCTCAGGCTGGCGATGTGGAAAACGATGCGCTTCACCATGCCTTGCTTCAGGCTTGGCTGGCGGCAACGCCCGATCGGTTCGGCGGCCGGCGCATGTCGCGGATGATGCCCATGCCGATGGCCAGCAGCATCCCCAGGGCAAAGCCTGCGAACGCTCCGGCGCCTGCCACCAGGGCAGTGCGCGGGGGCCATGAGCGCGCGGGCGGGGGCACCGCGGTCGAAATCACCTGTACGTTTGTGGTGTCGATCTGCTCGCGCTCGCTGATTTGGCGCGCACGTGACAGGAAGCTCTCATAGACCGCTCTCTTGGACGCGGCATCGCGTTCAAGTTCACGCAGGGCGACTTCGGATTCGCTGTCGGTGAATACATTGCCCTTCAGATCGTTCATCCTGGCGTTGAGAGAAGCCAACGAGGCCCGGGCCTTGTCCAGGCTGGCCTTTGCCGTGCCGACGGTGCGGGAGAACTCGGCCCGGAGTTGCGAGTTGACGGTCTCGAGTTCCGTCCTGAGCCTGACAATCGTCGGGTGGCGCGGACCGAAGGTCATCGACTGTGAGTCGATCTGCTGCCGCAGGCTGTTTGACCTGTCGCGCAGCGCAGCGAGCGCTTCCGAAACCGTGGGGTCGGGATTGGCCCCGTTGATACCGGAGGCAACCAGGGCGTCGTAGCTTGCCTGCGCGGCGATGACACGCGATTGCGCATCGACGATTTCGCCATTGAGCTGCGTCAGCGTCTGCGAACTGACGAGCTGGCCATTGCTGGACGACAGGTTGTGGCTGCGCCTGTAGCTCTCGACCTTCTCTTCGGCTGCCTGCACGTCGCTCTTGAGTTGGCCAAGCCGGCTGTCAAGGGCAGCCGCGGCACGGCTGGCGCCGGCAGCTTCGGCCTTAGCCAGTTCTTCCTGGAAGTTTTTGACTATGGCCTGCGAGATCAGGATCGCCTTGGCGGTGGTTTCCGCAGATACCGAGAGGGTTGTGACAAACGAGGTCGGATCCGCGATGGCGTCTACCCGGTCCGCCAGGTTCTTCAAGGCGATGAGCCTCGGGTCGGGCTTCGCCACAGCGCCGGACGAGGATGTGCTCCGGTCCGGATCGAAAAACTCCGGATCGTGAGTCAGATTCAGTTCGTCCACCACACGGGAAAGCACGTTGCCCGAGGTCAGGATGCGCTGCTTGCTGCGCGTGCTGAGCAACTGGCTATCGACCTGGCCCGGTTGCGAGTAGAGGTCGTTTTCCACAACCTGCAAATTGGATGGGTTGATGAGGACCTCGGTCGTGACGGTGTAACGCTGCTTGCTCAGCAATGCATAGGCGCCGCCGACAATGCCGCCGACTACCGCCAGCATGAAGGCCAGGGCGAGGCCGGCCCGCAGCCAGACGAACAGACGCCGAAAATCGAGCTCAAGGAAATCGCCGATCTTGTCCAGGGTCACCGTTGCGACAGGCTCTGGAGGTTGCGGCGTCACCGGCGCGGAGCTTAGCCCCGCGACTGGGCCATGCTGTTGCAGCAATGCCCTGCGCCGTGCATTGGCGATACGCTCGAATGCACTGTTATTGGAAGCCGTCGCGGAGATAGGGGGTGTGCCGGAACCGGCAGACATGGTGACAACCCTTGTTAAATCATTACGCTTGGCCTGCTCTACAGAAACATCGTTAACATCTTATTTTCCAAGTTGGCCCATTTTACCGCTCTCGCTGTCCGTCCGGCGGACGTTGAAGGGGTCTCGTTGCCCGGAATGCTGTTTGAATACCTTCACCTGGATGGGCCATGAGCTATCCCGCTGCCGCATCGGAACGATTGTTGCCCAGTCGAGCGCGCCGTGAGAACGCGCTGTCGCTGCTGTTTTTCCTATGCGCCGCCTTCGCGCTCCTGCTTCGCTTTACGGTGTCGCCGCAGGTGATGAACATGGTCGTCGACTATACGGCCCAGGGGGGCTCGTTCTACGAGAAGCTGCATTTCGGCACCTATGCGATCTTCCTGGTCCTTGCCGTCGTTCTTTTCAGCCGACCGTTTCTGCTGCAGGGCGACGAAATTGGGATATTCAAAGCGTTGATTCGCTTTTCGGTGCTGATGTTCGCGCTGGTGCCCTATCTGTTCGTCACCGGCCGTGCGGGCTCCTCCGGGTTCATCATCGATTCTTATCTGGTGGCCGGCGCCGCAGGCCTGTTGATGCTGGCCTTGAACGCGGAAGTGCGGCGGGCGTTGGGCGACGTCGTGCTTGGAATGGTGATCCTCAGCGCTGTGCTCGGCACGATCGAAGCGGTGACTCAACATCGATTTATGCCTTACGGTCTCAACGAACTGCAGTTCAGGCCAATTGGCCTATCGGCGCACCCGCTGGCGCTAGGCGCGCTCTGCGCCACAGCCATCGGATTCGTGCCGCTGACGCGCTGGCGCATATGGGTGCGGGTGGCATCGATTCTCGTGTTGCTCGTCGGTTGTGCTGCGTCAGGCGCCCGCGCCGCCCTGATGCTCGCTGCGGGAGAAACCCTCATTCTGCTGCTGTTCGTGCCTTGGCCGCGCCTGACTCTCAAGCACCAGCGGCAGGCCAAGTCCGTCGTGCTGCTGTTCGCCCTGGTGAGCGGCGCAGTGCTGGTGGCCATACTATTTTCGGGCGGGCTGCTGAATCGATTCGGCAACACGATCTTTGACGAGAATTTCATGGCGCGGGTGACGATCTACCAGATATTCGGACTTGTTAGCTGGAAAGACATCCTGTTTGGCATGAACGTCGACGACCTCCTGGCGATCGTCAAAGAGAAGCTGCATCTGCCCTATATCGAGAGCGCTCCGGTGGTCATCACCATGCTCTTCGGCTTGCCGATAGCTGTGCTCTTCATAGTGCTGGTATTCTGGTTCATTTTTCGGCTGCTGCGCGCGGCGCCGCTGCCGGCATGGATCGGCACCATGACCTTCCTGCTTGCTGCGCTGTCGAACAACGCGCTCTCGTCAAAAGCGCCGGATATTACGACTATCGTGGTGTTGCTGCTTGCCTATAGAAACGTGCCGTATAGAAACCAGCCGAAGAGCACGTCTTCGACCGCTGTCGCATCCGAGCCGAAACTGGATCGGCTTGGATAAGCGCAGGCTCCAGACGCATCAGCCGGCGCTATCCACAACCTCGACATTGCCTGCGCGATTGAGCGTGTGGATGCCCGCCCGCGCCCATGCCGGTCCTGGGCCGATCGGGTGGGGCGGTGCAAACAGGACATCGAAGTCGTCAAGGCGATCCAACCGCATCAATCCCAGGCCGCCGCCATAGGCTCTAGACCCGTTTTGCACGGGCAGTAGCAAAGCGTCGCCCTGGCGGATGAAACCGCCGCCCGGCCGAGTGGCCGAGTGATCGACGGCGACGGGATTGAGCGCGTGCGCAGCCCACGGCCCACGCAGCGCCGGGGCGGAATAGACGGCCATCGTGTCGGACGCGCTGCCGTAACCGAACCGCCCCGTCCCCAACAGCCAGAAACGGCCGTCGGATTCGAGCAGCGTGGCGTCGTTGAAATCCCTGTCCGTCATCAGCACCGTATCGCGTACCCAGCGATCCGGAAACTGCACGGCACGGTAGAGCACCAGTTCTCGCGCCGTAGCGCTTTCAGGGATCATGAAAATCTCGCCGGAGTGAGCGAACACCTGCGGATATGACAGGTGATGCGCTTCGTCCAGCACCACTTTCGGCACGCCGAAAGTGCCGTCGGTGCCAAGTTCAGCGACAGAAATCACCCCGCGGCCGGTGGAGTAGGGAAACTCCTCGACAAACAGAAAATGACGGCCGTCGCGCTCGAGAACGAACGGATCGGCGTAGAAGCGCTGCCCGTCATCGGCAAGCACGGTGAAGGGCTTACCATCCAGCAGTCCGGTTTCGGCGACGCCTGGACCGTCGATCAGCCGATAAGCAACCTGCCAATAGAAGGGACGCCGACCACGTCGCAGTTTTTGCACGGCGCGGTCGACTAACCCCCTGCCGAAAAAGGGCAGATAGTGCCCGATAAATCCGCCTTTCTGCAGGGGCGGCGCCGGGCTCTCGGCAATCGGCGCAAGTTTGCCCGCGGAAAAGCGGGCGACACATTGGGCAATCAGGGAGATGGCGCCGGCGAGCAGGTCGTTGCTGGTTCGGGACAGCCACAACCGGTCGCTGATCATCGGCCGCGCCCTGGCGACGGCAACGCCGTCGAGGCGCGCGGTGAGTTCGGGCAGCCGCCCGCTCGCCAGCATCTCGGTCATGCCTGCGGCAAAGCTGCTTTGGCCGCAAAATTCGAGCGTCAGGACAGGCGTGCCGCGTCGTGCGGCGGTAGCCGTGAGATCGACTATAAGATCGACTGGGCCGGTGTCGCCGGACGGCAACGGCCGGGAACGGCTTGCCAGTGAGGGGCCGAAGCGCCGGCCCTCGAGCGCCAGCACATTATCCATCGTGCGCGCATTGGGTTCAGGCGTCGGCGCGCGGCAACTCGAAACCGCATGTCCAGCCGCACTCAACCGCGCCAGAAGCTCATTTTCCCAGCGCCGGGATGTGTCGGCGTGGCCGATGATTAAAATATTAGTCAATCCAATATATTCTTTTTCAAGACTACTGCCATAGACTACTTGTCAGCCCAACCTTTCACAAGAGTTAAACCGGGAGAACGCGGCCTTGGTTGTTAATCATATATTAAGAATTGAGATCACGAAGGCGCTTTCCGGCGCTATTATGACTCTTGCGGGCAATAGTCGGCATGTCCCGAAGGCTGCAGGCGACCAGGATCAGCGATGAACGTCCTTTCACGTCCAAAACTGCCATCCAGGCAGAAACTGCTGATCGTGTTCGGCACTAGGCCGGAGGCACTCAAATGCTTTCCAGTGGCGCGTGCCGCCCTCGCTCATCCAGGCTTCATCACCGAAATATGCATAACCGCCCAGCATCGTGAAATGGTCGACCAGGTTGTCGAGCTGACCGGCTTGCCTGTGCACCACGATCTCAACATCATGCAACCCGGCCAGTCGCTGTTCGATGTGACCTCGCGCGTGCTCCTGGGCATGGCCGAGGTGTTGGACAAGGCGAAGCCCGATATCATCATGGTACAGGGCGACACCACCACGGCAATGGCCGCGGCTCTTGCTGCCTTCTACAAGCGTATCCCCGTCGCTCATGTCGAAGCAGGATTGCGCAGCCACAACATCAACTCGCCGTTTCCTGAAGAACTGAACCGCAAGATTGCCGGCGACATCGCCACCTGGCATTTTGCGCCGACCGTTCAAGCGCGCGACAATCTCATCGCCGAAGGAAAGGCCGAAAGCACCATTTTCGTGACCGGCAACACGGTGATCGACACGCTGTTGCATTTTTCAAGCGCGATCGATGCCGACAGGCTGATGAACGCGAAGCTCGCTGCCAGCTTCCCCTTCCTCGACCCTGCCAAGAAGATGATCCTCGTCACCGGACATCGCCGCGAGAATTTTGACGGCGGCATCCAGCGCATCTGTACGGCGTTGAAGGGATTGGCGGCGCGAGGAGACGTGCAGATCGTCTACCCTGTCCATCCAAACCCCAATGTGCGCTCGGTGGTCAACGCAGAGCTGGAAGGCGTGCCGAACATCCATCTGGTCGAGCCGCAGGACTATCTGCCGTTCCTGTACCTGCAGAAGCAGAGCTATCTGGTGCTTACCGATAGCGGCGGCGTGCAGGAAGAAGCGCCGTCGCTCGGCAAGCCGGTGCTGGTGATGCGCGAAAATACCGAGCGACCCGAGGGGATCGTGGCCGGCACCGCCCGCCTTGTCGGCACCGATGTCGAAAAAATCCTGTTCAACGCCAATCGCCTGCTCGACGATCAGGCTGCCTATCGCGGCATGGCGGAACGACACAACCCATATGGCGATGGCCGGGCTAGTAACCGGATTGTTGAGGAACTGCTGCATCATGGCTGAAATCAAAACCGTTTCCGTAATCGGCATGGGATATATCGGCCTGCCGACCTGCGCCATTTTCGCCAGCCGCGGGCTCAACGTCATTGGCGTCGATGTCAACGGAGCGGTGGTCGAGAAGGTCAATCGCGGCGAAATCCACATCGTCGAGCCGGACCTTGACGGTCTGATCCAGAAGGTCGTGGCGAACGGCAAGCTCATGGCCTACAGCACGCCGCAGCCGGCGGACGCCTATATCATCGCCGTGCCGACCCCGATGACCCACGATCATAAGCCGGACGTAACCTACGTGCTCGCGGCGGCACGAAGCATCGCCCCCGTGCTGAAGCGCGGAGACCTTGTGGTATTGGAATCGACATCGCCGGTTGGAACCACGCGTATCATGACCGGGCTGCTTGCCGAGTTGCGGCCTGATCTCAAATTTCCTGTCCAGCATGGCGAAGACGCCGATGTGCTGGTCGCCTATTCGCCCGAGCGTGTGCTGCCGGGAAAGGTGCTGACCGAGCTGATCAACAACGATCGCTCGATCGGCGGATTGTCCCGCAAATCGTCGGAGCGGACCGCGGCACTCTATTCAACCTTCGTCACCGGCGACCTGTTCATGACGACGGCCGAAAGTGCTGAGCTGGTGAAACTGACCGAGAACGCGTTCCGCGACGTCAACATCGCCTTCGCCAACGAGCTTGCCGCCGTGTGTCAGGACCTGTCGCTCAATGTCTGGGAAGTGATCGATCTCGCCAATCGGCACCCTCGCGTGAACATCCTCCAGCCGAGCCCGGGCGTCGGCGGTCACTGCATTGCGGTCGATCCATATTTTATCATCGACGCCGCACCCAACAGCACGCGGCTGATGGCTTCGGCACGCCAGATCAATTCCGAGCGGCCGATGTCGGTGGTCAGGGATATCGAGGCCTTGCTCGACCCCTCCCGCAAGCAAACGATCGCCTGTCTTGGCCTCAGCTTCAAAGCCAATATCGACGATCTGCGCGAGAGCCCGGCCGTCGAGGTGGTGAAGCTTCTGTCCGATAACCCCAATGTGAAGATCATTGCGGCTGAACCCAACACAAATGCGCTGCCGCATGAGCTCGAGGGCAGGGGCATCGTGTTCACCGACGCACTTTCGGCCATCGACAAGTCCGATATCGTCGTCCTCCTGGTCGACCATCGGCAGTTCAATCTGGTCGACCCCGAAGCGCTCAAGGACAAGAAGCTCGTCGATACGAGGGGTCTGTGGACGTGGCGCAAGGCACGCAAGCCCGACGCCCGCATCGAAGGCAAGAAACCAGAGGTCGCACAAGTGACGCTTGCAAGGGAGCAGGCCGCATGAACGCGCACGCCCCGGCATGGGCGCAGCATTCCCTGTTGGCATCACGGCGCCGGGAGTTCCTTGGTGCACCGATCCATGCGCTGACCATGGCCGAGACACTGGCCATCGCCGACGAGGCGATGACCCTGGGGCGGCCGCTGCATCATGTGGTCGTGAACGTCGCCAAGCTGGTGACCATGCGCCAGAATGCCGAGCTGCGCGAGGATGTGGCCGGGGCGGACGTGGTCAATGTCGACGGCATCGGCGTGCTTTGGGGTGCACGTCTGTGCGGCGTCGCGCTGCCCGAGCGGGTGGCGGGCGTCGACATCATGATCAATCTGCTGAGCCTCTGCGCGAAGCGTGGATTCAGGCCGTATCTGCTGGGGGCCGAACAGCACGTTCTCGACGCGGTTGTAGTGAGACTTGCCAAGGACCATCCGAGCCTCGTCATAGCGGGAATGCGCAACGGCTATTTCAAGCCGGAGGACGAGGCCGGGATCGTCGCGGCGATCAACGCCTCGGGCGCCGACTGCCTGCTGGTGGCCATGCCGACACCGCGCAAGGAACGCTTTCTCAAACGCTACCGCGATGAACTCGCCTCAAGTTTCGTGATGGGCGTGGGCGGCAGTTTCGACGTCTATGGGGGCAAGGTTGCCCGCGCGCCGAAGCTGATACAAGCGGCCGGCCTGGAGTGGCTGTTCCGCGTCGTCCAGGAGCCGCGACGCTTGTGGCGCCGCTACTACGATACCAACACTGCCTATGCGGGACTGCTGTGCCGGGAGTTCTGGGAGCGTCGCTGGCGCCGAAACGCCGGTTTATAGTTTCGCCTACGGGGCTCCAGCGGCGCGGCGCCTAATGTCCGGAACGCAGGCGTCGCCCCCTTTCGACCGCAGGCTTAGGATCGCGAAGACTGTTCCAGGCCAGAGCGCTTTCCAACGCCGTATATTTCCCGGTTGCGATCTCCTGGCATATTTTCATTAGTGCTCCGCCAGCGGCGCGCGCAAGTGAGCCGCCCACGCTTATCCGCCGTACACCGGCCTCGGCAATCTGCTCGAATGTGAGACCGGAAACACCTTGGCCAAGGACATGATTCACTGGTGCACTGACAGAGCTGCAAATCTGCTCGAGAGACGCCAGGTCCGGGACGCCCGGCGCATACAGCACCTCAGCGCCAAGAGCTTCGAAGGCCTTCAGGCGGCGAATTGCCTCGTCGAGACCATATACGCCTTTACCCATCCCATCGGCGCGGGCGGTGAGTACGATGTCGTATTTTCGAGCAGCCGCAACCGCCGCCGCTACACGTGCCATCGCGGTATCAAAATCGCGTATTGGCTGGCCGGGATTTGGTTGTCGATCTTCGATCGAAAGTCCAGCCAATCCCGCTTCGGCGGCAAGCCGGACGGTTTCAGCCACGCCTTCTGGTGTGTCTTCATAACAATCTTCCAAATCGGCAGTGACTGGCACGGTCGTCGAGGCTGCGATCTCGGCGGCATATGCCAAGCTTTCGGCGCGGCCGACTTCCTTTGCTCCGTCCTTCTTCCCCTTCGAAAAGGCGTAGCCCGAAGAGGTGGTCGCCAGCGCCCTAAAACCCAGACCAGCCATCATCCGCGCGCCGGCTACGTCCCAAGGGTTTGGGATCACGAAGCAGCCGGATTTATGAAGAGCGCGAAATTGTTTAACCTTCTTGGATCGGGAAATCACATTGCCCCCTCAGACTTGGACAAGAAGCCGGGTTCGACTAAATGCCGATGATTGCAGCTTTTCAATCATCCGTTTCTCGCCCGACTGCGATCCCGCGGATTCGTTGGCATTTTTCCGCCGAGCGCGACGTGCGGACCATTATGGCGCCTCGCTCTCATGACCCGAACACCCGGAGACCGAATGTCGGATATGCAACGAGCCCGTCCCCGGCAAGGTACACCATGTGTTGTAAGCCTCAGAAATACCTGCTTACAGATCGCTTGGAAATTACGCGATCCGTAGCCGCGCTCGCAGCTGGGCGACGAATTGCGTCGCTGCCACGGGGTGGAACAACGAGGTCAGCCCGAAGAAAACCGCGGCGCCGGTGGTGCCGCCGGCGACAAGCGAGAAGATCGCCGGCACGTCGCCGGCCACCATGCTGGCAACCTTGGCGGCCACCCCCGTGCTGAGCGAGATGATTACCGAAACACCGATGTCGCGCCACGGCACCGGCACCGGCGTGAGCCGCTCGCTGATGATGATGCAGGTTATGGAGCCCACCACCGAGCCCCCCGCCAGCGCCAAAGCGGCGCCGATCTCCGCCATCGGGGGGATCAACAGCAGGGACAATGCGATTGTTGCCACGGAGCCGAAGAGATTGGCGATGATCAGCAGCCACGGCCGCTTGTGCGCGTGCACCACGACGCCATAGACGAAGCTGGTGAGGTTGGCGCACAGCACGCTGAAGGCAATGATCGGAAACAGCAGGCCGAAGCGGCCGTGATATTGCGAGGGCAGCATGAGCTCGGTGATATCGCTGCTGAGCGCGACCAGCATCGCTGCAATCGGCAGGCAAAGCCGCATCATCAAGGCCATTAACTGCGACAGCAACCGACCCGATGCCGCGGGCCCATCCTCGTCGAACCGGCTAACCACCTCGGGAAAGGCGCCCATGTTGATGGCGTTGGCGACCATATCGATCGGCTGGCGGGCCAGCGCATAGGCTGCCGCGAAGATCGCCACGGCGCTGGCATCGTAATAGAACTTGAGGAACAGACGCTCCGCGCTGTTGAGCCCGAAGCCAACCAGCGCCATGATGATCAGCGGCACACCGAGCGCAAAGAAGTCCCTGTGGGTGAAACGCGGCGGACCGGCAACGAGCCGTCGCGATGCCATGATGCCCGCCACGATGCCGGCAATCAAGGCGCCGAGGCTCGAGCCGAGCGACACCGTCAGAAAGCTATCCTGAAAGACAAGGATAGCGCCGATCGGTAACGCGAGTTGCAGCAGGGCACGCAGGGCTTCTAGCATCGAATAGACCGAATGGCGCTGCTGCATCTGCAGCACCGTCAACGCGAAGCGGCTGATGGACCCGGCGACCAGATAGCCGCAGACTGCGATCGCGAACTCGATCCAGCGTTCAGGCACGATCACCGCCGACGCGCCTACCGATATGACCAGCGCCAGTGCCGTGGTGGCAAGCAACACCTGCCCGGCCAGCATCAGGCTGCCGCGGCTGACTTCGCCCTTGCCGCCAAGCCTGAGCAAGGCGATGCGCAGCCAGTTGGTGACGGCAATGTCGGTCATTTCCCCGACGGTCACCACCAGGGTGAGCAGGCCATACTCGGTCTGGTTGATCAAACGCGTCACGACGACCAGCAGGAGCAGCGCCGAAATTCGCGTCAGCAGGATCGCCGGAGCATAAATGAGCGTGGAACGGAGCAGCAAGGGCGTGTCCCTGGAAAACTCACCTTCGACTAGCCGCCGACTGGCGGAAAATCCAGCCCGATGACGCCGAAGGGTGAACAGATTCAGTTTGAACTAAAAGATTTGCCGTAAAACTTATCGGGAACGTTTGCTTTGCAGTTACCCGGTCTGTGTTATTTAGAGTACCATCATGTTGCAGCGCCTCATATCCGATCGAAAAATACATGTCCTGGTCGCGACGCCCTCGGGCGTTTCGGGGCAGGGCGGCATCGACCGCATCATGGGCGCGCTGAAGCAGGAGTTCGAACGGCAAGAAATCGCCGACATCGATGTGTGCTTCCTTGCCAGTCGTGGCCCGGGGCATGTCGGACTTTCGATCTTCTATATGCTCGGTTTTTGCTTACGGATGCTTAAAGCGCGTCTGGCTGGACGCGCCGATGTCATTCATATCAACATCTCAGTTTCCGGCAGCACCTACCGCAAGATGGTGATCGCCGCCTGCGCACGGCTGCTGTCGATACCCTATGTCCTGCACTTGCACGGGGCGCAGTATCAGACATTCTGGAAAGCCGACCGCGGTTTCATTAGCCGCCGTATCAAAGCTCTGTTCGAGCATGCCGATCGGGTGATCGTTTTGGGCAGGCTTTGGCGCGATTTCGTCGCCAGCAGGGCGCCGGGCGCAGCCGGCAATATCGTGATCGTGCCCAATGCGACCGAAGTCCCGTCGCTGGCCCATGTCGGCGGCGGCGACCATTTGCATATCCTGTTCCTGGGCCGCATCGGCGACCGCAAGGGCGTGCCGCAATTGCTCGAGGCACTGCACCGCATGAGCCCTGTCAAGAATTGGCGCGCCACGATTGCCGGCGATGGCGAAGTCGAGGCGGCACGGGCAAAGTCAGCCGCGCTGCGGATTGCAGACCGGATCGCCTTTCCGGGTTGGGTGGGACCGGACGATGTCGCATCGCTGATTTCTTCGGCCGATATTCTGGTTCTTCCATCCTTCGCCGAAAATCTGCCGATGTCGGTGATCGAAGGCATGGCAGCCGGTTTGGCGGTGGTGGCGACCCCGGTTGGCGCCGTCGAAGACATAATCACCGACGGGCAATCCGGGCTGCTGGTGCCGCCAGGCGATGTTACAGCGTTGACCGAGGCGCTGAGCCGCCTCGCGGAGAACCCGGCACTGCGGGCAAAGCTTGGTGCCGGTGCCATGGCCGTGCATCGGGAACGGCTTGAGCTCGCCCCGTTTGTCGGCGCAATCTGCGATGTCTGGCGGTCGGCCGCGTCAAGCCGTCAAACGGTCAAGCGCTGAGGCCGACGATCGCGGCGGCGCGTCGAGCCTGAATTCGCGGTGGAATATCTCCAAATTCAACAGCGCCCATATCAGCTTTTCGTGGTCTGCAGCACGCGTTGTGTGTTCCGAGACGATTTGATCTAGCTGTTTCGGACTCAGATAGCTGCGAATGACGGAGTGAGGCGAGCAAAGATGGTCATGCACGTAGTTCCTCATCGATCCGCGAAACCATTCGGCGACCGGTACCTTGAACCCGACCTTGCGGCGGCTGAGAATTTCCTCCGGGAGGATATTGGCCATGCTGTCGCGCAGGATCTGCTTGCTGTGCAACCAACCCAGCCTGTAGCGATCGGGCAATTTGCTAACGAATGAAACCAGGTCTCGATCGAGGAACGGCATTCTTCCTTCGATTGAACCGGCCATCATCATGTGGTCGCCTCGTTCCAGGAGATTGTCAGGCAGCCACGATGTCTGATCGAAAAACAACACGCGGCGAAGATGGGAGGCCGCAGCACTTGACGAGAACGGAAAGTCATTGCGCTCATAACGGCGATTTGCGGACGCGCCGATCAGGCAAGCGCTCTGCTGCGCCGAAACGGCTCCAAACCAGGAGACCATCCGGGCGGCAAAGTCCCTTTCGCCCGCGGTGCGGGCAAATGTATCGACCTTGGCCGACGCGCCCGGCATGGCGCGTACCAAAGGGGAAAGGACGTTATCGTGCAGCGAGGCTGGAACAAGCGACTGGTAGATCCCGGCCAGTGATTCCGCGCGATGCTTGGGATAGCCGCCGAGAATCTCGTCGGCTCCTTCTCCGGTGAGCACCATCTTGACGTCTTGCGAGGCTCGCTCCGACATCAGGTAAATTGGAATATCGCTGCTTTGCGAAACAGGTGCCCCGCGTTGGCGAACCATCATCGGCAGATGATCCATCAGATCGCCTGGCTGGATTACAAGTTCGCAATGATCGGTCTTGAAATGATCGGCAACGCGTCGGGCGAATGCAAATTCGCTATAGGCTGCGTTGTCGAACCCGACGGAAAACGTGCGAATGGGCGTGGCGCTGTGCCTGGCCATCAGCGCGACGATAGCCGAGGAGTCGAGCCCTCCGGAGAGAAAGGCCCCAAAAGGTGCATCGCTGCGCATCCTGATCTCGACGGAATGGTCGAGCAATTCCAGAAATCGCCGCTTGGCGGTTTTTCCGTCGATCCGCTCGGTAACGGCCGCCTGGTCCGGAGGCGTATAGTAGCGCGTTTCCTTGACTACCCCTTGCGACCAGACAGCATAGCTTCCGGGATTGAGTTTGCGGATCTGTTTGAAGAGCGTGCGCGGTCCCGGCACATAACGCCAGTTCAGATACTCGTGCACGGCATCCAGATCGAGTTCCTGAGCATCTTGCTGCGATGACAACAATGCGTTGATCTCCGAGGCAAATAGCAGCAATTTTTCGCTTTGCATGAGGTAAAGCGGCTTTTCCCCGAAGGGATCCCGGGCGAGGATCAATTCCTGCCTCTGAGCATCCCAGAGTGCAAAGGCGAACATGCCGCTCAGCCGGTCGAACATTGACAAGCGCCACTGATCGTAGGCTCGGAGCAGCACCTCGGTATCGGAGCGCGTTCGAAAATGATGGCCAAGGCCGATCAGTTCCTGGCGCAGCTCGATGTAGTTATATATCTCGCCGTTGAAAATTATTTTGAGACGACCGTCCTCAATCTGCATCGGCTGATTCGACTCGGGCGCTAGGTCAATGATCGCCAGGCGGCGATGAACCAATGCCAATTGTTGCTCGCCGGTATTCAGGTCCAATATCTCGGTGCCTTCGGCATCGGGACCGCGATGCCGCAATGCGTTTGACATTTTGGCGGCCCGCTCTTGTGGATTTTTAGCCCTTCGCCCGATCCATCCGGCAATTCCACACATTGTTCCCCCCTAGGCGCGCGCATTCCCCACTCAGTACAACAAATGTGTTAAACACTTCGTGCCAATACAACCCAACCGGGAGAAAGCTGCCGCGGGCCGTTCCTCGATCGAGCCTGGCGGGTCAGGGATTGCCACCGGTTGTTCGCTAGTGAGGGCGTGTGATGGCACCTATGGCAGGCCCAATGCCTGCAGCATCTCCGGGTCGGGAACCGGGGGACCATCGGGCGGGATGAGGCTCATCCCATAGGGATTGGAGAACTCCCAGGCAGACCATGGGATCGCGAAGCGTTCGGCCTCTCGGCGCACTGCCTTGAGATAGCGCGAACGGTCGGCCTCAAAGGCGCCCATGCGGCCGTCCGCGGACATGAGAATAGCGCCGAATTCGCCCATGAAGAGCCGCCGGCTGGGAATGCCATGGCCATCAGCCCAGTCGACAGCCTGGCGAAAGCTCGCCTCCAGTTGGCTCTGGCCCCAGTTCTGCTCGAAATAGTTCGCGATTGCTTGGCGCGTGGTGGCCATGTTCATGACCTGCTCGACCCTGCTCAAGCCGGCAGCGTCCATCCGCGCTCTAAGGGTTTCGGTCACCACTTCGGGTGTACTGCTGTCGGCCGGCCAGGGAAGTCCCGAAGCAAAGCTGATCGTGTCATCGGGCCGCTGGTGGGTGAAGCTGTGCGGCTCATACATATGGAAGCTGTAATAGAGGTTTGGGTCATCAAAGCCGGGGCTGAGGTTGACCAATCCGGCAATGCTGCCGCCGCAGGCGCCGGTTGCAACGATGGTAAGTTCGCTGCTGACCGCTCGAATTTCGTGGACGGTCCCTGCCATGATCCGCTGCCAGTGATCGCTGCCGCTCGCATCGCAAGGGTAGTATGCGGGCTCGTTGTAAGGTTCGAGGGCGACTTTGTCGGTGCCTATCTTGACCAGCATGGCGGCGACCGCCACAACCATTTGACGATAGCGGGCAACGCCCTCGCTGTCGGCGCCGCCATAGATCATCTCCATGCTGTAGTCGGGAACCTGAGTGACGCCATGCAGGTCGAAAACCACCTTGAGGCCGGTCGACGTGATCCGCTCGACGGCGGCGGCAAGTATGTCCAGCGCCTGCTGCCGCCTGGCGTCCCCGCTGGCAAGCAGCGGGCCGGGATCGACGCTCAGCCGGACGAAGTCGAAGCCCATCGATCGGATGTGGGCAAACACCTCCCCGGCCGGCCAGTCGGTGAGCGGCCTGCTTTCCGCAAGCCACTCCTTTTCGCTGCGATAGGGCGGCCAAACGTAGGTTCCGTCTTTCGCCACCGGCGACCAGTTGAGCCACTGATGCACGCCAACGCCGCGCTTGAGAGGGATGGGCTCTGCCTCGGCCGCCACAAGCAAGGCGAGCACCCAGGCAACAAAATACACCGCTTTTCGCATCGCTCCCTCCGCATGCTCGCGGGAGATATTAACCGCAACGAACGGGAAAGAAGATTGCCGGCCCGCAGCTTTTCGACGGCATGGTATACAAGGACCGAAACGTTGACGGGGCGTGCATGAGAATCGGCTGGTACATCAACCGATTGCGCAGCATGGGACCGGCCGAGGTGTTGCACCGGCTGGGCGAGCAACGTCGAAGGATCGCGTCGCGCCGCCGCGATGATGGGTGGGAGCGCTATCCATCGCCGCAGTTGCACCCAGTGCTGCCCGGATTTCGCCATGCTGCGCTGGCAGCGACCGACGCTCAACGGCAGGCCATAGCGGCGGCCGCGCAAGAGATGCTGCATGGCCGGTTTTCGGCACTCGGGCGGACATGGCCAAAGCGTGAGCCCGATCGTTTGTTTCCTGCTGAGCTTTGGCGTCTTGATCCGGTAACCGGCAGGCTTTGGCCTGGCGCCGAGGCTCATACTTTCGATATCGATTTTCGCGATGGCGGCGACCTTGGCGATATAAAATATGTCTGGGAGATCAACCGGCTGCAGCAATTGCCAGTACTGGCTGCACACCTGCTCCTCAGCGAGGACAATCGATCCCGGAGTGCCATTGAGGCGGCAATCGGCAGTTGGCATTCCGCCAATCCGCCGTACCGAGGCATTGGCTGGGCTTCCGGCATCGAAGTAGCGCTGCGAGCCATCAGCCTGATCGTCACCCTGGACCTTATCGGTGACCGGCTTGACCCGGCGACGCTGCGGAAAGCCGGTGAGATACTCGCGGCAAGCGCCTATTGGCTGCCGCGGTTTCCGTCGCGATATTCCTCCGCCAACAACCATCTCGTCGCAGAGTTGGCTGGCGAATATCTGGTTGGCCTGGCGCTCGGGGCCGAATCCGAAATTGCCCGCAGCGCCCTCTTAAATGAGACGCACAAGCAGATTCTTGCCGACGGCGCCGGTGCCGAGCAAACGCCGACCTATGCAGCCTTCAGCGCCGAACTCATCTTGCTGTGCGCCGCCGCGGCGCGCCAGGCGGGAATGCCGTTTCCCTCGGCCGCCGAAGCGCGTCTGGGCGCCTTCGCCAATTTCGTCGGCTGGCTGCCACAGAAAGCCGCCCGCTTCGGCGACGACGATGAGGGCCATGTGCTGAAGCTGGGCGACGAGCCGAACTATATCCGATCCGTCGCGGCCGCCATCCACGGCTTACTGGGGACGCCGGGCAACGCGCCGGAGCCTGACGATTTTCGTTCGCTTTTCTTTGGTGCGCCGTCAGGCCCGGCGCCCGCGGTGCATGGCTTACAGACATTCACGCAAGGCGGGCTCTCCGTCTGGCGCGGAGCAATGAATGGCCGCAATGTCGAACTGACGTTCGACCATGGACCGCTCGGCTATCTCTCGATAGCGGCGCACGGCCATGCCGACGCGCTGTCGCTCACCCTGTGCATCGACGATGAGCCGGTGCTGGTCGATCCCGGCACCTGGCTCTACGGTTCGGGAGGCGCATGGCGCGACTGGTTCCGCTCCACACCGGCGCACAACACGCTGAACATCGAGGGCAAGAGCCAAAGCACCATCGCTGGAAATTTCAACTGGTCGCACAAGGCAGTCGCATCGCTGGTGGAGAGCGAACCGGGACCGCACTGGAGGCTGAGCGCCCGGCATGACGGCTATAGAAGCCGCTTCGGCGTCGTGCATCAGCGCACTTTGGCGCGCCAGGCCGATGGCATCCTCATCACCGACCAACTGCTCGGCGGCAGGCGCCAGTCCGAGATCGTCTTCCAACTGGCCCCCGGCCTCCATGCCGACCGGCACGAAGATACGGTCGCGGTATTGCGCGGCGACGAGGTACTGTTGGCCATCCGCTTTCCTGATGCTGTGCTCGATATCGGCGCCGGCGGTGACATGCCGGGCCAAGGCGGTTGGGTTTCACTGCGTTTTGGCAGCAGGCAGCAAGCCGAACGCCTCGCCTGGCACGGTGAAGTGGGCGAAGCCGGGATCGATATCCATCTTGCCCCAATTCACCCGCCGCGACAGCAAAAACCGGTGCCAACGTAGAGTTGCCGCGTGAGTTCCAGCCGTATTCGACATTAATTACGTTTGGACATTTAGCGGTTTCGTTACCGTTGATCTGCTAGTCTCGCACCATCCAGCCTGCTTTGCCCGCTGCGCCCCGCAACAGCCACTGGTTGCAGGCGGCGTAGCGAGTTTGGCGGGAATTTTGTGCTTTGCTATTCGCCAGATCGCCTTCTTACGACCCCCAGACTGCCTTCTTACGACCAGGAGCCGCTGCATCAATGTTTTCCGAATTTGCCAGAGCGATTGTGGAAAAGCTTTCGAACGTCAATCTGACCACGCTCGGCCTGCTTCTCCTCACCGCACTGGGCAGCGCGGTGATCGCCTACTGGCGAACTGCCGAACATAAGTCCCTCAGGGACTTTTTCGACTTCGCCTTCCCACAGGAAGTCATCCTGCACCCGTCGGCGCGAGCCGACGCCATGTTCTGGATCACGAAACGGGCGATGATGCCTTTCCTGCTTATTCCTGCCGGCGTCACCTTCGTCGTCGCGGTGGGCTATGGCACACGCGAGGCAATTGGCTGGCTCCTTAACATCCACGCGACGCTTCCCGGCGGCCCGGCGGGATCGGTGACGATCGTCATCTTCACCGCAACCATGCTGGTCGCCTATGATATTTCATACTACCTCTACCACGTCGCCCAGCACCGTTTCCCGTTCCTGTGGGAATTGCACAAGGTACATCATTCGGCCGAGGTGATGGTGGGGATCACCAAGGACCGGGTTCATCCGCTGGACGATCTGATGAACCGTATGTGGGATGGCGTCATCCCGGGCATCTGCTTCGGGATCTGGAGCCTGATCGCACTCGATCCGGTAGAGGTCGCTATCTTCGGCATCAACGTCTACGTCATCCGCAACATCCTGATGATGGACTTTGTTCGCCATACGCATCTCAAGATATCGTTCGGCCCGTTGAACAACATCATCCTGTGTCCGCACTGGCACCAGGTGCATCACAGCATCGACCCTCGTCATTATGACAAGAATTTCGGCCTGCTTTTTTCGTTCTGGGATCGTCTGTTCGGAACGCAATTTGTCCCGGAGCCGGATGAAGACCTGAAATTTGGCCTGGTCGATCGCGATGTGCGCGATTACCAGTCGCTCTTTGGGCTCTACATCCTGCCGCTCAAGAAGATGGCAAGGCATGTCATGCGACTGTTTCACAGACGGCCCAATGTGGTCGCGCAGCCACAGGACAGTTCTCCTTCATGAACACCGCTGTTTCCATCGACGTCCTAAGCGCGGAGCGCCTGGAAATCGTCCGTTCGGCGGATCGCCTGGCTGCGGTCGAAGCCGCTTGGATGGAGCTTTGGCATCGTACCGACGGGCTGATCTTTCAAAGCCATGCCTGGATTTCGGCATGGTGGAGTACCGTACAACGCCGTGACCAGCGCGCGTTGCGGATCGGCCTGGTCTGGAAGGGCGAGAGACTCGTTGCTGTCGTTCCGCTGGCGATCGGCAGGCGCAGGGGGCTGCGGTTTCTCGAATGGGCGGCCGGCAGCTATACCGACTATGGGGATATTCTCGTTGCTCCGGAATGCTCGTTATCGGCGCTGCAGGAGCTATGGACCCAACTCTGCGATGCCGGCGGCTTCGACCTTGCCTTGATCAATCGTCTCTCACCGGATGCGGCGGCCCGCAAAATTTTCACGCCAGGAGCTTCCGGCGGCATCAGGCTTCGTCCGTTTCACCGAACGGAAGTCAGCTATCGCGTTGCCGGACAATGGGAAAGCGGAGCGGCATGGTTCGCGGGCCAGTCGAAAAAGACGCGCCAGAACTATCGGCGCGGCATCAAAGCGCTGGAAGAAACCGGACAGGTGAGATTTCGCCTGCTTGCCCCCGACGAGCCGCTGCAACCGGTACTGGAGCGCCTCGCGGCCTTGAAGCGGAAATGGCTGACCGAGCGCATGCGTGAGTCAGACCTGTTCGAAGAGGGCGTCCCGGTACTCGCCGCGCTCGTCGGTGCGTTGGCGCGCGCCGGCGTGCTGCATATCTTCGTCCTCGAATGCAATGGCGTGATGGTCGCGGTGTCGATCAATTTCGTCCAGCACGACGTGATGATGGCCTTCGTGACGACGTTCGATCCGGATTTCGGCCGGGCGTCGCCGGGTGTGATCCTGTTGATGGATTACGTGCAGTGGTCGATAGATCACGGTTTGAGCATGGTCGATTTCCTCTGTGGCGCAGAGTCGTTCAAACACAAATTCTCAACGCAGGCGGTTACGCTGGAATCCGTCATCGGGACGCGCACGGCACAGGGCGCGCTTGCATTTCTTGCCGATCGTGTTCTCCAGACGGTCAGGCATATGCGCGAGCGGTCATCGGCACCACCAGAGGGACGCGATGCGCCCGCTCAAGCCGAAGCAGCCTTGGACTAAAGCGCGTCGCGTTCGATCGGCCTCATGCAACGCGCTTTAGAATCTTGTTTTAACATGTCGTTATCGCAAAACCGCTGCACACTTTTGCGCGACATGCTTTAGAACGGTTCATCGTTTCACGGAAACGGCCCGCTCGCAAAAAGCTCAAATGAAGCGCGGTATCGGACCGTTTTGCGGCGTGGTGCGGTCGCCGAGGTCGAGGAAGATTTCGTCGATGTAGCACCATCCCCAACCTTCCGGCGGATCGTAGCCTTCGATGACAGGATGGCCGGTTGCCCGAAAATGCTTGGTGGCATGACGGTTGGGCGAGTCGTCGCAGCAGCCGACATGGCCGCATGTGCGGCAGAGCCGCAGATGCACCCACTGCGAACCGCTCTTCAGGCATTCCTCGCAGCCGAGCGCGCTCGGTGTCACGCCGCGAATGTCCCCGGCGTGCCTGCATTCGTCTGCCATCATACGCTCCTGACCAGTTGTGGCGCCACGGCGAGACTGCCGTTTCGCGCGAGATATTGGCGGGTTGAGACATGGTTCGAACCTATCGCCGGTTTCCGACAGTTTGAAGCGGTTTTTGCGGCTTGCGGCCGGTAGGAACCTGGCCCGCCTGTCGGTAAACGCTATGTCCTTCGCTTCGCAGTTAACTGACGTCGGCCGTGCGACGGTGTCGTCGCGACGTGCCTCACGATCCGTTGCATCTCCTTGATTTGTTTGATTTGCGCATCCCGGCAAACCCGGCGCATGCTGCTTTAGCCGGCACCTGCCTAAGCCGGCCAGGCCCGGCGGGCCGTCCTGTGTCAAACTCTCGGCCGCCGGGCTTCTGGACAGCAGAAAACGGCCTGTGTCCGAGCACTCCGCAAACTGGCCCGCGGCCTGTTGTTCGGCGAGTGCTCAGGCAGCTACCTGAAGCACAATCTTGCCGCGCGTGTGCTGCTTCTCGAGCTGTTCCTCGGCCCTGGCGACTTCCTCAAGAGGATAGATTGCCTGCACGAATGGCCTGACCTTCCCGGCGTCGATGAGGCGGCTGATCTCGGCAAGCTGCGCCGCGTTCGGCTTGGTCAAATAGGAAACGCCGCGAGCCCGATGCAGGCGGGCCTTCTCCGCCGACGGTTCGGAAAGCGTTGAGACGAGCGTCCCGCCGGGCTTGAGCACGTCCCACGAGCGGTCCTGTGTTTCACCCGCTACCAGGTCGAAGACGAGGTCGACGTCCTCGACAAGCTCCTCGAAGCGCTGGTTCTTGTAATCGACCGCCTGGTCGGCGCCAAGCGCGCGGACGAAATCGAAATCCTGCGCGGACACAGTCGTCGCGACAAACGCGCCCGCGGCCTTTGCGAACTGCACCGCCAGATGACCGACGCCGCCGGCGCCGCCATGGATAAGGACCCGCTGCCCGGATTTGAGGCCGCCGTGATCGAAAAGGCCTTGCCACGCGGTAAGGCCCGCAAGTGGCACGGCGGCGGCTTCGGCGTGGCTTAAGCGTTGCGGCTTCGCCGCCGCCTCCGTTGCCTTCACGACGACATATTCGGCGTTGCCGCCGCGGTCGTTGCCGAGCATGGCATATAGCGGATCGCCCTTCTTCAGCGTATGGGCCCGCGTGCCGCACAGTTCCACCACGCCGGATACGTCGCGGCCGAGCGTGACGGGCAGATCCGCGCCCGAAGAGCCCTCGCGAACCTTGTAGTCGACGGGATTGACGCTTGCCGCGTAGACCTTGAGCGTGACCTCGTCGTCATGCGGCTGAGGCAACGGAACCGCGTCCAGCGAAAGAACCTCCGGTCCACCAAAATCGTGGATACGGACGGCCTTCATCGTAATCATGGCTTGCTCCTCGTCGGGTTGCAGTCCAGTTCGCTCTGAACAGTTTCGCCGGCAGGCCGGCGTCTATCCAGCCGGCGGTTCGGTCGTAGCAAAGGCCGGCCGGTGGTGCGCCGTCAGTGTATCGTTTGCGAATGCTCGCCGCCGGGTTGCGAGATGCCGCTCAGCGCTTCACCTGCTGTCGCCGTCTCGCTGTTGGTGGCGAGGTCGCCCAGCGAAACGATGCCGACCAGGCGCTTGTCGCGGTTCAGCACCGGCAAGCGGCGCACTTTCAGGTCAGCCATGTTACGCAGAACATCCTCTGCGTCTTCGTCTTCGAAGCAATACCTGACCTCGGTGCTCATCACTTCCCGTACCTTGGCGTCAGGTGTCTTGCCTTGGGCGACGCCGCGGATTGCGATGTCGCGATCGGTTACCATGCCGACAAGCCGATCGTTCTCGCCCACCGGCATTGCGCCGGCGTCGAGGCGACCCATCATTTCAGCCGCATCGCGCAGGGTTTGCTGCGGACTGGCGATCTCGACGTCCTTTGTCATGCAGTTGCCAACTTTCATTTTAACCTCCCTTGGTTGCAGGGCCCGCCGCCGGTTTCCAGGATGAAAGGGTGAATGAGCGCCAGCGCAAAACGTTCCATGGCAAGACCCGTTTCGAGCGCTTCGCCGAAATCACCCTTGCCATCCTCCACCCGACTGCCCTTCAGGCGGTCGGCCCGGGAAAGGTCGGTTCCGAAGGAATTTCGGAAGGCGTGCCGGGAGGAACTCCGATCGGCTCCTGGTCCGGCGTCGGAATTGGATCCGGCGAGGGCGGGGGTACGCCTGGAGGTTCTCCCGGCGGAGTCTCCGGCGGGGCAGGCGGCCGGGCCGGCTCCGGATTGGGATTGTCCGGCAGTGGATTCGGGTTGTTCGGATCGGGGTTGTTCATCGATCACTCCCCTGACATCTGTGGCCTGATCTCCGCCAAGAGCGGGTTGCCGCAGCGGCGATCAGGCTCTCTTGTCCTAAACCAAGGGGAAGCAAAAGCGTTCCCGCTTCCGACGCCACGCGCGGTGCCAATCTATCGGGCGGTTCCCAGGCTGGCATACATTCCGTTGGTGCGGAATTGCGTCGGGTTGATGCCGTAGAGGCGGCGGAAGACCTTCGAAAAGTAATTGGCATCCTCGAAGCCGCACATGATGGCGACTTCCTTGACCGGCAGGAAATCGGCCTTCGTGAGCAACTTCGCCGCGCGCTGCAGTCGCTGCTGCAGCACGAATTCGGCGGGCGGAAGACCTTCACTCTCGGCGAAGCAGCGCGAGAAATGCGCGCGGCTCAGGCCGCTGATCTCAGCGAGATCGGCAACGCGGAGCGGCCTGTCGAGATTGGCCCTGATGTGATCGATGACCGGCTGCATGGCGCTCTTGTCGTCGGTGACGGCATGCGAGCCGAAGACATCGTCGTAGAGCGCCATGGCTGCTTCATAGGCGACGGCCGAGGCGGCTCCCGGCGAGACCGCGCCCGTGATCAGCCGCACACTGCAATCAGCTAGATGATCGATCGTCGAGGGCTGCAGCCGCAGCACCGGACCGACGGCGGCAAGGATCGACTTGTGGATGCGCAGTGCCTCCTCGCCGTTCATCGATATCCAGAAGAACTCCCAGCGTTCGCCCTTGGCCAGCCAGTAACGGTGGTTGTGCGGCACGAGAACCAGCAAAGTGTCGCCCTTTTGCAGGCGGTAGTTCCGGTTCTCGTAGCGCAATCGGCCGGTGCCGCTGATCGTATGCTGGAGCACGGTAAACGGCGTCAGGCCGCGCTTGCGCCCATCCCAGTCGTAGACCTCGTTCTCGCGCACTTCATAGCCGGTGCTTGTCGGCATGGTGTGTAGGCGCTGGCGCCCGCGCGGCAGCGATACCGTCCTGCCCGCCGGCCCGATGTCGATCAAGTTCCGCAGCACAAAATTACCCCTAAAAGCATAATCCTTCTCTGGTCGCGTGCCGAATAAGGCGCATAATCCCTCGAGAAAAGCAAAAGAAACCGCGGTCAAAGAGCGGATGGGAGGAAGTGCCGGATTCCAGCCTGCATAGCGTGGCAGGCGGGCCAGGCCTCTTTTCGCCGCCTTTGCCCTAGTGTTCGATCAGGTCGAGGTGAGGCTGATGAGTTTCAAGATCGCTATCATCGGTGCGGGAAGCGTCGGGTTCACCAAGAAGCTCTTCACCGACATTTTGTGCGTTCCTGAATTCAGGGATGTCGAATTCGCATTGACCGATCTCAGCGAGCGCAACCTCCAGATGATCAAGTCGATCCTCGACAGGGTCGTCGAATTCAACAGGCTGCCGACCAAGGTTACGGCAATGACAGACCGCCGTGCTGCCCTCGAGGGCGCCCGCTACATCATCAGCTGCGTTCGCGTCGGCGGTCTCGAAGCCTATGCGGACGATATCCGCATTCCCTTGAAGTATGGCATCGACCAGTGCGTCGGCGACACGATCTGCGCCGGCGGCATCCTCTATGGCCAGCGCAACATTCCGGTGATCCTCGATTTCTGCAAGGATATCCTCGAAGTCGCCGAGCCTGGGGCGAAATTCCTGAACTACGCCAATCCGATGGCCATGAACACCTGGGCGGCGATCGAATATGGCAGGGTCGATACCGTCGGCCTCTGCCACGGCGTCCAGCATGGCGCCGACCAGATCGCCGAAGTGCTCGGCGCCAAGTCGCGCACCGAGCTCGACTACGTCTGCTCCGGCATCAATCACCAGACCTGGTTCATCGACCTGCGTCTCAACGGCCGCAAGATCGGTAAGGACGAACTGGTTGCCGCCTTCGAGGTGCACCCGGTCTATTCGCAGCAGGAAAAGCTGCGCATCGATGTCCTGAAGCGCTTCGGCGTCTATTCGACCGAAAGCAACGGCCATCTTTCCGAATACCTGCCCTGGTATCGCAAGCGGCCGGACGAAATCACCCGCTGGATCGACATGTCCGACTGGATCCACGGCGAGACCGGCGGCTACCTTCGTTATTCGACCGAAACACGCAACTGGTTCGAAACGGAGTTCCCGCAATTTCTGGAATCCGCCGCCAGGCCGATAGACCCCGCCAAGCGCTCCAACGAGCATGCCAGCCACATTCTCGAGGCGCTGGAGACGAACCGCGTTTATCGCGGCCATTTCAACGTCAAGAACAACGGCATCATCACCAACCTGCCGCAGGACGCGATCGTCGAGTCGCCCGGCTTCGTCGACCGCTTCGGTATCAACATGGCCTCCGGCATCACGCTGCCGGAGGCCTGCGCCGCCACTTGCATTTCCTCCATCAACGTCCAGCGCATGTCGGTTCATGCGGCGATCTCCGGCGATATCGACCTGCTGAAGCTCGCGGTCCTGCACGACCCGCTGGTCGGCGCGGTTTCGACGCCGGAAGAGGTTTGGCAAATGGTGGACGAAATGGTCGTCGCCCAGGCTCGCTGGCTGCCGCAATATGCCGATGCGGTGCCGGCCGCGAAGGAACGGCTTTCGAAATCCAGGATCAAGACCCGCGAATGGGCCGGTGCGGCAAGGCGCGACGTCCGTTCGATCGAGGAATTGCGTGCGGAAAAAACGGCTCTCAAGCAGGCCGTCTGAATTTCGCCAGAACGGATCGCGGCAAGCTTTCGGGAGGATTTTCCGCACCAGTCTGTACATTCGTTCGAGGAGAAATGGAGCGGCGTCAACGCGCTCCTGAACAACAGGGAGGAGAGACGATGAGGAATTTTCGAAACATTGGCATTCTCGCCGGGCTGGCGCTTAGCGTCTCGGCCTCGGCGCTGAACGCGTATGCATCCGAGCCGACCGTGCCGCCGGTGCCCGCGCAATTTCCCGCCGAGGGAAAGATCAAATACGTCGCGCGCGACTCCATCCTGGAGTTCAAGGCACTTCCGGAATACCACGAACCCGATTGGGTCACCGACAAATACGTCAAGGCAGGCAAGCTGCCGCCGGTCAAGGACCGGCTGCCGAAGGAGCCGCTGGTCTTCAAGACCGGCAATATGCCGGACGGCGTCGGTGTCTACGGCGATACGATGCGTCATGTCATCGGCGGCCGGCCGGAGGGCTGGAACTACGGCGCCGGCCAGACGCAGGGCTGGGGCGGCATCGACATCGGCCTTTCCGAATGCCTGACGCGCACCGCGCCGCTGTTCCAGGTCGAGGCCAAGGACACGGAGCCGCTGCCGAACCTCGCCAAGAGCTGGGACTGGTCGAAGGACGGCCACACGCTGACGATGCATCTGGTCGAAGGAGCCAAATGGTCGGACGGCGTTCCGTTCAACGCCGACGATGTGATGTTCTACTGGGACGACGAGGTGATCGACCCCAATGTGTCGCCGCTGAACGGCGCGACGCAGGAGACCTTCGGCGTCGGCACGACGTTGAAGAAAATCGACGACTACACCGTCGAGTGGACGTTCAAGGACGCCTTTCCGAAACAATACCTTTACGCCATGGCTTACGGCACCTTTTGTCCGGGCCCGTCGCATATCCTCAAGCCGCAGCATCCGAAATATTCGAAGAACACCTACGAGCAGTTCAAGAACGCGTTCCCGCCGGAATATATGAACATGCCGGTGATGGGTGCCTGGGTGCCGGTGGCATACCGCCCCGACGACATCATCGTCATGCGTCGCAATCCGTACTATTGGAAGGTCGACGAGAAGGGCAACCAGCTGCCGTATCTCAATGAACTGCACTACAAATTGTCGACCTGGGCCGACCGCGACGTTCAGGCGGTATCGGGGGCGGGCGACTTCTCCAATCTGGAGCAGCCAGAGAACTTCGTCGCCTCGCTGAAGCGCGCGGCGCAAAAAGACGCACCGGCACGGCTTGCGTTCGGCGCGCGGCTGATCGGCTATAATCTGCGCATGAATTTCTCAGCCAATGGCTGGGGCAACCCCGACGAGCGCGGACAGGCGATACGCGAGCTGAACCGCAACGAGGACTTCCGCAAAGGCGTCACCATGGCGCTCAACCGCAAGGCGCTCGGCGACTCGCTGGTCAAGGGTCCGTTCACTGCCATCTATCCGGGCGGCTTATCCTCGGGCACGAGCTTCTACGACCGGAAGTCGACGGTCTACTACCCCTTCGATCTCGAAGGCGCTAAGGCGGAACTCGCCAAGGCAGGCCTGAAGGACACGGATGGCGACGGCTTCGTCAATTTTCCTGCAGGTACCGCCGGCGGCAAGAATGTCGAGATCGTGATGCTCGTCAACAACGACTACACCACCGACAAGAGCCTTGCCGAAGGTGTCGTCGCCCAGATGGAAAAGCTAGGGCTGCGGATCGTGCTGAACGGACTCAACGGCACCCAGCGCGATGCCTCGCAATACTCCGGCCGCTTCGACTGGCTGGTACGGCGCAACGATCAGGAGCTGACTTCCGTCGTCCAGAATACCGATCAGCTGGCCCCGGTCGGTCCACGAACCAGCTGGGACCATCGTGCGCCGGAAAACGGCGAGGTCGATATGATGCCTTTCGAGAAGGACCTCGTCGACATCGTCAACAAGTTTGTCTCGTCCGCGGACAATGACGAGCGCGCCAGCCTGATGAGAAAGTTCCAGAAGATCTCGACCGAGCACGTCTACAATGTCGGCCTGACGGAATATCCCGGCGCGCTGATCATCAACAAACGCTTCTCCAACATCCCGCAGGGCACGCCGATCTTCATGTTCAACTGGGCCGAGGATTCGATCGTCCGCGAGCGGGTCTTTGTCGCTGCCGACAAGCAGGCCAAGTACGAGCTGTTCCCCGAAGAGCTTCCCGGCAAGCCCGGAGACAAGGGCCCGATGAACTAGGTTTACCTCCCCTGACTGAGAACTCCGGCGGCGCCGCTGGGGGGGGCCGGACAAAGCAAACCTCCGTACGCTCAAAGAGAGCGACCGGCCAGACAAGGAAGCGGACCGACCGATGTTGCGATTCCTGCTCACGCGCATAGCGTCGGCGATCCCGGTCCTCGCCATTCTGAGCCTGGTCACCTTCGCCATCATCCAGGCGCCGCCGGGCGACTATGCCGACTACATCCGCTCGCAGTTGATCAATCAGGGCGGGGCCTCATTCGCCGAGGCCGACGCGCAGGCCAAGGCCTATCGGATAGAACACGGTCTCGATAAGCCGCTGCCCGTCCAGTATTTCAACTGGATCGGCGGCATCATCACCCGCGGCGATTTCGGCTACAGCCTCTATTACAACAAGCCGGTGGCCGATGTGGTGGGCGAGCGGCTGCCGCGCACGCTGCTGCTGGCGCTGGTGTGCCATCTGCTGGCCTCGGTCCTCGGTATCACCTTCGGCATATGGGCGGCGACCAGGCAGTACAGCTGGATCGACAGTACGCTGTCAGCGATTTCCTTCCTCGGCATGACGGTGCCGCGCTTCCTGATGGCGCTGATCATCGTCTATCTGCTGGTCTTCCAGTTCAACGTTTCCGAGATCGGCAGCTTCTTTTCGCCGCAATTTGGCGGGGCGCCGTGGTCCTGGGCGAAGTTCGTCGATCTCGTCCGGCATGTCTGGCCGGTTGTCGCCATCGCCACCTTCGGCGGGCTCGCCTACAACATGCGGGTGATGCGCGGCAATCTGCTCGACACGCTGAACGCGCAATATGTCGAAACCGCTCGCGCCAAGGGCCTTAGCGGCGGTGCGGTCGTGATGCGCCATGCGGTGCCCAATGCGCTGCATCCGCTGGTCATGTATCAGGGCGTGGTGCTGCCCTATATGCTGACCGGCGAGATCGAGACCGCGATCATCTTTGCCCTGCCGACCGTCGGCCCGGCGATCGTTGGCTCGATGGCGGTCGGCGACGTCTATGTCACGGCGACATTCATGATGGTGCTGTCGGCGACGCTGATCGTCGGCAACATCATCGCCGACATGCTGCTCGTCATGCTCGATCCGCGTGTGCGCCAATATGCAGGGTCCTGAGATGCTTGCTTTCGAGCCCTCGCTGCCGCCACTTGCCGAGGAACCGGCCAAGATCAAGCCGCGCGGCAATGAGAGTTACATCGCGCTCGTCTGGCGCCGCCTGAAACGGTCCTGGACCGGCATGGCCGGGCTCATCCTGGTCGCGTTTCTGGTGCTGCTGGCGGTGTTTGCCGACTTCTTCGCACCGATGGATCCCAAGGTGACCGATGTCGGCTTCGCCCCGCCGCAGATGATGAGCTTCCATGACAAGGACGGCAACTTCGTCTTCCAGCCACGCGTCTATGCCCTGGCGGATTCGGAAGACCTCGACCCGGTCACCTTCCAACCCGTCGTCGGGCCGGACTACGACCATCCGCGGCTGCTCGGCTTCTTCGTCAAGGGAGCGGAGTACAGACTGCTCGGCCTGCTTCCCGCGAACCGGCACTTCTTCGGCTCGACCGACGGCCAGCCGGTGCACTTCCTTGGCACCGACAAATTCGGTCGCGATGTGCTGGCTCGTGCGATCTATGGTTCGCGCATCTCGTTGATGATCGCATTGACCGTGGTCTTCATCGTCACCGTGATCGGCACGACGGTCGGCATGGTGTCGGGCTATTTCGGCGGCACATTCGACGTCTGGGTCCAGCGCTTCGTCGAACTGGTGCTCGCGTTTCCGCAATTGCCGCTTTATCTGGCGCTGACCTCGCTGGTTCCGGTGACGGCGCCGACGAATGTCTTCCTGGCCTTCGTGATCGTTGTCATGTCGGCACTCGGCTGGGCGCAGATGTCGCGCGAAGTGCGCGGCAAGACCCTGGCACTGGCGCGGATTGATTACGTTCGTGCGGCGATGGCGGTCGGCGCCACAGATGGCCGCATCATCATGCAACACATTTTT
The DNA here is from genome assembly GCF_040318575.1 of Mesorhizobium sp. M1088. Taxonomy (NCBI): domain Bacteria; kingdom Pseudomonadati; phylum Pseudomonadota; class Alphaproteobacteria; order Hyphomicrobiales; family Phyllobacteriaceae; genus Mesorhizobium; species Mesorhizobium sp. M1088. Next base: position 114,082 of record NZ_JAMYMO010000004.1, read on the forward strand.
CCAAACGTGATGAGCCACGTGATCGTTGCGGTCACGTTGGCAATCCCCAGCGTGGTTCTGCTCGAATCCTTCCTCGGTTTTCTCGGCTTCGCGGTGAAGCCGCCGCTGATCTCCTGGGGCCTGATGCTGCAAGACACCGCGACGTATTCGGTCATCGGCACCTATCCCTGGATCCTCTCACCGGTCGGCTTCGTGCTTGTCACCGTCTTCGCGTTCAACGCGCTTGGCGATGGACTGCGCGATGCGGTCGATCCTTATTGAGCATGAGATGATGCAACACGCGCTCGTCAAATCCTTCGCACCGCCTGTCCGGCTCGACCATGACGGCCGTTCGGAAAACCCGGTCATTGATGCCCGCAACATCGCCGTCGATTTCAAGGTCGAACACGGCATGATCGAAGCCGTCAAGGACATCTCCTTCCAGCTCTATCGCGGCGAGACGATCGCCATTGTCGGCGAGTCGGGATCGGGCAAGTCGGTGACGGCGCGCACCGTCATGGGACTGTTGTCGAAGCGCGCAGTCGTGTCGCCGAAATCGACTGTCGAATACAACGGGGCCAACATCCTGAAATTTTCCGAGCGTGCGCGGCGCAAACTGCGCGGCGACCGCATCTCGATGATCTTTCAGGAGCCGATGAGTTCGCTTAACCCGATCTACACGATCGGAAGCCAGATCGTCGAGGCGATACGGGTGCATCGCAAGATGAGCCGCAGGCAGGCCGAAGCAAGAGCGCTCGAGCTGCTGCAGCAGGTACAGATTCCTGAGCCCCAGGCGCGGCTGAAACAATACCCGCACCAGCTTTCCGGCGGCCAACGCCAGCGTGTGATGATCGCCATGGCGCTGGCCAACGATCCCGATGTGCTGATCGCCGATGAGCCGACGACGGCGCTCGACGTCACGGTTCAGGCGCAGATCCTCAATCTCATCCGAAACCTGCAGAAGAAACTGCGCATGGCGGTGATCCTGATCACGCATGACCTGACCGTGGTGCGGCAGTTCTCCGACTATGTCTACGTCATGCAGCATGGGGAGATGCGCGAGCACAATGTGACGGAGAAGCTGTTCGCCAATCCGCAGCATCCCTACACCTGTCACCTGCTTGCCTCCGAGCCGCGCGGCCAGGCAAATCCGTTGCCGGAAGGCGCCGACGTTATTCTTGAAGCTAGGAATGTGCGCGTCTCCTTCATGCTGCGGCATGGCACGTTCATGAGGCCGGACCTGCGCGAACTCGTCGCCGTCGACAGCCTCAGCCTGACCCTTCGACGGCACGAGACGCTGGGTCTCGTTGGCGAATCCGGATCGGGCAAGACCACCTTCGGCGAGGCGTTGCTCAGGCTCAACACCACCGACAGCGGCGAGATCTATTTCGATGGCCGGCCGATCCATGGCTGTTCGCGCGCCCAGATGCGGCCGTTGCGGTCGCGCATGCAGGTCGTCTTCCAGGATCCGTTCTCGTCGCTCAACCCGCGCATGACGATCGGCCAGATCATCGAGGAAGGGCTGGTCGTCAACCGCATGGGCGCCACCAGGAACGATCGGATCGAGCGGGTGCGCGAGGCGCTGATCAGCGCCGGCATGCCCGGCGATATCCTCTCGCGCTTCCCGCACGAGTTTTCCGGCGGCCAGCGCCAGCGTATTGCGATTGCCCGCGCCGTCGCGCTCGAACCGGAATTCATCGTACTCGACGAGCCAACATCGGCGCTGGATCTCTCGGTCCAGGCGCAGATCATCGAATTGCTGCGCAAGCTGCAGCGCGAACGGGGCCTGAGCTACATCTTCATCTCGCACGACCTCAAGGTCGTGCGGGCGCTGTGCCACCGCGTCATCGTCATGCAGCACGGCAAGATCGTCGAAGAGGGGCCGGTCGACGAAGTCCTGTCCCATCCCAAGACCGCTTACACCGAACGGCTGGTCAAAGCCGCTTTCGAGGTAGCCTAATTGCTTATGCCGGAGGTTGTTGTGGCAAGAAATCCCAAGGTCGCTTTCATCGGAGCTGGCTCGACGGTGTTCATGAGGAACATCGTCGGCGACATATTGCAGCGTCCGGCTTTATCCGGCTCGACGATCGCGCTGATGGACATCAATCCGCAACGGCTCGAGGAAAGCGCAATCGTCGTCGGCAAGCTGATCTCGACGCTTGGCGTAAAGGCCAAAGCCGAAACCTATTCGGACCAGCGCAAGGCGCTGGCGGGCGCCGATTTCGTCGTCGTCGCCTTCCAGATCGGCGGCTACGAGCCCTGCACGGTAACCGATTTCGAAGTTCCGAAGGAATACGGGCTGCGCCAGACCATCGCCGATACGCTCGGTGTTGGCGGCATCATGCGAGGCTTGAGAACCGTGCCGCATCTCTGGAAGATCTGCGAGGACATGCTCGCGGTCTGCCCGCAGGCGATCATGCTGCAATATGTCAACCCGATGGCGATCAACACCTGGGCGATCGCGGAGAAATACCCCGACATCAAGCAGGTCGGCCTCTGCCATTCGGTGCAAGGTACGGCGATGGAACTGGCGCATGATCTCGATATTCCCTACGAGGAGATTCGCTACCGCTCGGCCGGCATCAATCACATGGCCTTCTACCTGAAGTTCGAGCATCGCCAGCCGGACGGCTCCTACCGCAATCTCTATCCGGATCTGCTGCGCGCCTACAGCGAAGGGCGGGCGCCGAAGCCGGGATGGAATCCGCGCTGCCCGAACAAGGTGCGCTACGAGATGCTGAAGCGCCTCGGTTACTTCGTCACCGAGAGCTCCGAACATTTCGCGGAATACACGCCCTATTTCATCAAGGACGGGCGCGAGGATCTGATCGAGAAGTTCGGTATCCCGCTCGACGAATACCCGAAGCGCTGCATCGAGCAGATCGAACGCTGGAAGGGGCAAGCGGAAGCCTATCGCTCGGCTGACAAGATCGAAGTGGAGCAGTCGAAGGAATATGCGTCCTCGATCATGAACTCGGTCTGGACCGGCGAGCCGTCGGTGATCTACGGCAACATCCGCAACAATGGCTGCATCACGTCATTGCCGTATAATTGCGCGGCCGAGGTGCCATGCCTCGTCGACGCCTCCGGCATTCAACCCACGTTCATTGGCGACCTGCCGGTGCAGCTCACCGCGCTGATCCGCACCAATATCAACGTCCAGGAGCTGACGGTCCAGGCGCTGATGACCGAGAACCGCGAGCACATCTATCATGCGGCGATGATGGACCCGCACACGGCGGCCGAGCTCGACCTCGACCAGATATGGTCGCTGGTCGATGACTTGCTGGTTGCGCATGGCGATTGGCTGCCGGCCTGGGCGCGTGGAGCGCGCAGCGTTCGGGCGGCCTGAGGCGCAGGGCTGTCTATTTCACTCGCCTATGCCGACCATAGGGCCGGCTTCGAAAGCGGAGCGGCGTTGCCGGCAGATGTTTCGAAATCAAAGAGCTTCTGCGTTACGAGAGCAGCCGCTCCCCTTGCCCAGGAATTGTCCTCCCAGTCCAGCAGCATTGGTGGTGCCGCGCGAAAGGTATTTTTCCCAAGCGTCAGCCGCATTGGGCCAAACAGCGCATCGCCAAACGACACGGCTTCACCGCCGACGACAATGACCTCCGGGTCGGTGATGTTGACAAGATTGGCGAGATGCCGGCCGATGCCATGTCCGGCTTCTTCGAGAATGGCGACGGCTCGCGGTTCGCGGTCTGCCAAGGCTGCCATAAGGCTGACTTTGCTATCCGTTTCGTCGTGCCCGGTGGCTTCGCGCCAGGTGCGCAGGATCGCCGGCTCGGCGTAATAGGCCATCAAGCATCCGCGTTTTCCGCACTCGCAAAGGCGGCCGTTCTCCTCATAAGAGCTGTGGCCGAACTTGCCGGCGGCACCGTTCGCGCCGCGATAGAGTTTGCCATCGAAGACGAGCGCGCAGCCGATTCCGACACCGATCGCCAGCACAGCCATATGGCGGTGCTGGCGTCCGAGGCCGAAGAGTTGCTGGGCAATGGCATAGGCATTGGTGTCGTCCTCAAGCCACACGGGGACGTCCACCAGTTCGGCCAGCATCGGGCCAAGGGGAACGTTGTCCCAGTTGTAGCGATTGCTGCGGATACACACAGCCTTCTGGTTGTCTATGACGCCAGGCATTGAAATGCCGATCCCGGCAAGCTTGGCAGCGGGCCGATCGACAATGGAAATCAGCTCCGGTACCGCCTTGGCCAAGGTCGCTATGATGTGGTCGGGATCGCTGTCCGAGAGCTTGACGCGCAGAGAGCCCAGCGGATTGGTCGCAAGATCGGTGACCACGCATTCGACCGATCCGACCATCAGCTTGAAACCTATGGCAAGGCCGTTGGCATAGTTGATATCCACCGGGATAGGGCGGCGCCCAGCCGAGCCCACGACTGTCTTGCCTTCGATCAGCAGGCCATCCTCGATGAGGTCGGCCACGACGAAGGTGACCGCTGCCGGACTAAGGCCGGTAACTGACGCTATGTCGGCCCGGCTGCGCGCTCCTTCCTGCCGCAAGAGATTGAGGATCAGTCTGCGGTTCATCGCCCGAGTCGTGCTCGGGTCACCCTTGAGCTTCACGGATCCGCTTTCTTAATTTTGTAAATTAATTATTGCCTCTCGAGAAAACATATGCATAAGTTTGCCCGACTGTTCAACACCCGAACCGGGGGTCAGCGAAATTAATCCGGTTAGCAATGTCACCGCGCTCTGAAGGAGCGGGCAAGCATATTCCCTTGCCCGGGAGGTGAGCCGTGCCGTTGAGAAGAACAACCGTGCCGGCCGGTGTGCCAGTAGAGAATTGACAACACGGGAGGAGTAACAATGACGTTCAAGTGGATTGAAAAGCCGTCGACGCGGCGCAATTTCCTGAAGGGAGCTGGGGGCATTTCCGCTGGAGCCCTCGCGGGCTTCCCGATGCCGGCACTCAGCCAGTCGAGCGAAGTCACCATCATTTCAGACGAAAACAATGCCGATGCCCTGCGGATCTTGCGGCGCATCGCGGCCGACTTCGAGAAGCAGTCCGGCACCAAGGTTGTGATCAACAATATGGATCACGAGGCCCACAAGACCGCGATCCGCAACTACCTTGTCGCCGGCGCGCCGGATGTCTGCTTCTGGTTCTCTGGAAACCGTATGCGCGCCTTCGTCACCCGCGGCCTATTCGACGACATTTCGGATCTGTTCGAGAAGGGAAAGTACAAGGACGTGCTGGGTGCCACGACCGGTGCCGTCACTGTCGACGGCAAGCAGTATGGCCTGCCGACCGGCGGAACGATGTGGGGCATGTTCTATCGCAAGGACGTCTTTGCCGAGCACGGACTGACGGTGCCGGCGACCTGGGACGAATTCCTCGCTTACGGCCAGAAGTCCAAGGCTGCCGGCCTTATTCCCGTCAGCATCGGCACCAAGGAACTCTGGCCGGCGGCCGGATGGTTCGACCAGATGAACCTGCGGATCAACGGTCTCGACAAGCACTTTGCCTTGATGAACGGCAAGATGGCTTACACCGACCCGGCGCTGACGCCTGTTTTCGACCACTGGGAAGAGCTGATCAAGCAGGGTTTCTTCACCCCGGATCAGACGTCGTTCGGCTGGCAGGAGGCCGGCGCCTTCCTCGCCCAGAAGAAGGCCGGCATGATGAATCTCGGTGCCTTCGTGAAAGCTACTTTCCCTGAGCAGGATCTCGAGCAGCTGACATTCGCCCCTTTCCCGAAGATTGACGGCGCCCTCGACCGCTACGAAGAATTCTCGGTCAATTCGGTCCACATCCCGGCCAACGCCAAGAACAAGGCGGGTGCCCGCGAGTTCCTCGCCTTCTTCTACCAGCCGGAAAATTTCGGCCCCTATCTGGAGCCTGGCGGCAACGTTCCGCCGCGCAACGATCTTCCGGCCAGCAAGGACCCGCTGGTCAACGCGGCTGTGGAAAGCCTGAAGACGGTGGCCGGCACGTCGCAATATTACGACCGTGACACCGATCCCGATATGGCCCAGGCGGGTTTGGTCGGCTTCCAGGAATTCATGGCCAAGCCGGAGCGCCGGGATGCCATTCTTCAGCGTCTCGAGGGAACTCGTCGCCGGATCTTCAAGATCTAGCGCCTCCCAGCGGAGGGGAGCGGGGTTCGTGCTCTGCTCCCCGATGCTTTCCGTGAATGAGGTCCCCCAAAATGACGAAGCTTTGGCGCCGCCATCGCTGGTGGCTGACACCGACACTTCTGATCCTGCCAGCCGCTGTGCTGTTTTCCGTCGTCATTCTGGCCTCTGCGGTCGAGAGCCTATGGATCAGCCTGCACGAATGGGACGGCTTCAGCCCGATGGTCTGGATCGGCCTCGGCAACTACCGCGAACTGTTCGCCGACCCGCAGTTCTATGTTTCGCTGAAGAACAATCTGATCTGGTTGGTGATGTTCATGCTGGCGCCGCCGCTCGGCCTCGCCATCGCGCTGCTCGTCAACCAGAAAATCCGCGGCATGCGCCTGCTCAAATCGCTGTTCTTCATTCCGCTGGTGCTGGCTTCGGTTGCCGTCGGCGTTGTCTTCACCTGGGTCTATACGCCGGAATTCGGACTTCTCGCCCTGATCTTCCGCACCTTCGGCGCGACCGCCCCGGCAGTGCTGTCGGATGAAAACTTCGTCACCTTCGCCGTCGTGATCGCAGCGTTGTGGCCGCAGATCGCCTTCTGCATGGTGCTCTATCTCGCCGGCCTCAACAATCTCAGCGAGGACCTGATCGGCGCCGGGCGGGTCGACGGCGCCAGGGGCTGGAACATGCTGCGCCACATCGTGTTGCCGCAGCTGACGCAGGTCACCTTTATCGCCATCGCCGTCACTGTTGTCGGCGCACTGCGTTCCTTCGACATGGTCTCGGTGATGACCAGCGGCGGCCCCTTCGGTTCGTCCGAGGTGCTTGCCTATCAGATGTTCGAGCAGTCCATATTTTCCTACCGCTTCGGCTATGGCGCGGCCATTGCCTCGGTGCTGTTCGTGATCATGGCGGTCTTCATCGCCTGGTACCTGACGCGGATGATCCGCGCCGATGAAAGAGGCGGCTGATGTTTCCCCGCCCGATTCCCGAGACTGCTATTTGGCAGCGTGGCCTCTATGTCGTGCTGGTGGTCGGCATCCTGATTGTCTGGCTGGCGCCGCTCTTTGCCATCATCCTTACCTCGTTCCGCTCTACACAGGATGTCATGGGCGGCAATCTGTGGGGCTGGCCGACCCAATTCGGCCTGGTCGACAACTACACGGCGGTCTTCACCCAGACGCCCATGGCCCGCTACTTCCTCAACAGCCTGACGATCACAATCCCCTCGGTGATGGGCGTTCTCATCTTGAGCACGCTCGCCGGGTTCGTGCTCGCCCGTTACCGGTTTCGCGGCAATATGCTCGTCTTCGCCCTGTTCGTCGGCGGAAACTTCCTGCCGCACCAGATCATGATGATCCCGGTGCGCGATCTCATGGTGCGGCTCAACCTCTACGACACGATGGCGGCCCTGATCATCTTCCATATCGCCTTCCAGACCGGGTTTGCGACACTGTTCATGCGGAACTTCATCGCCGCCTTGCCGGGAGAACTGTTTCAGGCCGCCAGGGCCGAGGGCGCGACGCCGTTTCAGACATTGGTACATGTCGTGGTCCCATTGGTGCGGCCGGCTCTCGCGGCGCTGGCCATCCTGCTCTTCACCTTTATCTGGAACGATTATTTCTGGGCGGTCGTGCTGACCATCAGCGATACCGTCAAACCGGTAACCGCCGGCCTCGCCAACCTGCGCGGCGAATGGGTCTCGGCCTGGAACCTGATCTCGGCCGGCACCATCGTCGTGGCTTTGCCGCCGGTTGCCATGTTCTTCCTAATGCAGAAGCACTTCATCACCGGCCTCACCATGGGAGCGGTCAAGGGATGAGCGACCATGACTTCAAGGCGTCGCCCACCCGATCCGAAACTGATTTCGCAAGCAGGGCTCCATGACCAGTCTTGAACTCCGGCAGATACAAAAGAATTATGGCAGCTACCACGCGCTGCGCGGCATCGATCTCAGCGTCGAACAGGGCGAGTTCATTGTCACCGTCGGGCCGTCCGGCTGTGGCAAGTCAACGCTGTTGAAGATCATCGCCGGGCTTGAAACCGTCTCGACCGGTAAGATTCTGATCAACGGCCGTGATGTCACCACCACCGAGCCGGGTGAGCGCGGCATTGCCATGGTCTTCCAGTCCTATGCGCTTTACCCGCATATGACCGTCGCCGAGAACATGGGTTTCGGCCTGCGCATGGCGCATCGCCCCAAGGCCGAGATCGATGCCGCCGTGCTGCGAGCCGCCAAGATCCTTCGCATTACCGACCAGCTCGACAAGCGGCCGAAACAGCTTTCCGGCGGCCAGCGTCAGCGAGTGGCGATCGGCCGTGCGATAACCCGCTCGCCCGACGTGTTCCTGTTCGACGAACCATTGTCCAACCTCGACGCAGCGCTGCGCACGCAGATGCGCGTCGAGCTTTCCGATCTGCACGCCAGGCTCGGCGCCACCATGGTCTATGTCACGCACGACCAGACCGAGGCGATGACAATGGCGAGCCGTATCGTCGTGCTCAATCGCGGCTCGGTCGAGCAGGTGGGCGCTCCGCTCGAACTCTACCGCAATCCGGCCAATCTCTTCGTCGCGGGCTTCCTCGGCGCACCCCGGATGAATTTTTTCGAAGTGACCGTCGCCGCTGTCTCCGGCGGTGCCGCCACGCTGTCGACCGCCGGTCTTTCTCCTTTGACTGTCGAACTGACGGAAGCGGCATCCGTACAGGTCGGCGATAGGGTGACGATGGGGATTCGGCCGGAGAGCATCAGCTTGGCCGCGGAAGGGACAGCGAGTTTTGCAGGACGGGTGCGGCTGGTCGAGCATCTCGGCCGCGAGACCATCCTCTATGCCGACGCGGGCCCGCTGCAATGCGTCAGTTCCGAAAGCGGCAGCGGCAACGTCACCGTCCAGATCGGCCATGCGAGTGCCGTCGCTGCCGACGCGACCGTCGGCTTCAAGGTCGAGCCGCGTGACGTCTATCTCTTTTCCTCTGTCGATGAGCGGACAATCAGTGCCCGCAAATCCACCATCACCGACTGATCTGCAGGAGTATCCTTCGTGAACAAGACTTCAAGAGGCCGCGCCCTGTCGGTCTGGCGCACGATCCAGACCGACCGCTTTCTGGTCGGCGCGCCGCACTATCCCGAACATGTGGACGAGAGTTACTGGGACAACGACGCCCGGCGCATGGCCGAGGCCGGCTTCAACGTCGCCCGCCTCGGCGAATTCGCCTGGCACATTTTCGAACCGCGTGAAGGCACCTTCGATTTCGACCTGTTCGACCGGGCAATCGAGCGCCTCGCGCGTCACGGCGTCAACACGATCCTGTGCACGCCGACCGCCACCCCGCCGCGCTGGCTGACGGCAAAGCATCCGGAAATCCTGCGGCTTGATGGAAATGGCCGGTCGATGGGCCACGGCTCGCGCCAGTATGCCGACACCAGCAGCCCGGTGTTTCGCGACTATAGCCGCAAGATTACCAGGGCGATGGCGGACCACTACCGCGACAATGCAAATGTCATAGGCTGGCAGACCGACAACGAACTCAACACCAGCATGCCGGAATCCTATTCGCCGTCGGCGTTGAAGGAATTCCAGGCTTATCTCCAGGAAACCTACCAGACGATAGACAGGCTGAACTTCGCCTGGGGTGGCGATTTCTGGGCGACGGCTTACGGCGATTTCCGCGAAATTGTCTTCCCGCTGGATTTTTCCCCGTCCTTTCCCGGTCCCGGTCACCTCCAGGACTACCACCGTTTTCTCGCCTTTTCGACAGCACGGTTCCAGCACGACCAGGTCGAGATCCTGAGAAAAGCGAATGCCAGTTGGTTCATCTTCCACAATCTCGGCGGATTGCGTGACATCGACTTTCGCGGCCAATTCTCCACCGATCTCGACTTCGTCGGCTACGACATCTATCCGTTCCTCTATGACGAGTTCTTTCGCCTCGGCAATCACGCCAAGATCCAGGCGCTGCATCTCGACATCTGCAGGGGATTTTCCGGCAACTACATAGTGCCGGAACAACAGTCGGGTTTTGGCGCCCAGCCGGGCTTCTGCACGCTGACGCCGGAGCCGGGCGAAATGCGACGCATGGCGATGTCGTCGGTTGCGCGTGGCGCCGATGGGATTATGTTCTTCCGCTGGCGTCCCGCACATTTCGGCGCCGAGATATACTGGATGGGCATCATAGACCATGATGATGTCGCTCGCCGCCGCTATGACGAAGCCAGGCAGTTCGCCACCGAGATGACGGCGCTTAAAGACAAGATCCTGGGCACCCATGTGCGGATGGATGTCGGCATCGCCGGCTCGGACTTCGACAATCAGGAAGCCCACAAGACCTTCCCCATCGGCCTGCCAAGTCCGCAGGATGATGCAATCTTGCTGCATCAGTATTGCTATGACCGCGGCATCGCCTGCGGCTTCATCCACCCGGAAGACGATCTGTCGAAGCTCAAGGTGTTCTACGTGCCGCATTGGGTGATCTGGAAGGACAGCTGGACCGAGCGGCTGCAAGTCTTTGCCGAAAATGGCGGTACCGTCATCATCGGCGCGCGCACGGGAACCCGCGACGAAAACAACCACGTCATCCGCGAGACAGCGCCGGGCCGGTCGCTGTCGAAGTTGACCGGCGTTCGCGTCGAGGATTTCGGGCGGCTGGCGGCACCTGGGGCCAATGGCCTGTTCAATACGATGTCGCGCTCCGGCGGGCTCGTCATTCCTCCCGACAGACCGGCCGAATCCAGCCGCCGTATCCGTCGTTTTACCGTCGGAAACCACGAGTTCGATGCCGGTTATTTCTATGAGAACCTCGCAGTCGAACCGGAAGTCGAAATTGTAGGGGTTTGGTCGAACCGCTACGCGGCAGGAACGCCTGCAATTACCTCCCGCGCCGTCGGCAAGGGCCGTGTGCTCTATGTCGGCACTTATCTAACCCCGGAGCTGACAGCTCAACTCGCTAAGCGCACTTTCGTGGATGCGAATGTGGAGCCTCTGGTTCCGGATCTGCCGGACGGCGTCGAGGTCACAATGCGCGAGAATGACGAACGCCGGCTGTTGTTCGTGCAAAACATCAAAGACACGCCCGTTACGGTAACCGGCGTTCCCTTCGGCAGCAACCTGCTCGATAGCGAAGGGCCTGTCCCCGGAGTGTTGACGCTGGACGGCTATGGCTGCGCTGTCCTCGAATTGATCTGAGCATTGTAGCGGACGTTAGCCATACGAAACCTGAGTACTCTTTGATCCTGGAATTCGACCGCCATCGGCAGCACGCCGGGCATCGATCCATATCGAACCGGCGCTTTGAACGTGCGCAAGGAACGGCCGGCGAACTGCTGTTGCTCCCATTCAACGACGGCAGTTACACTACCGGCGCGACCATCGGAGCCGATGGCGGCATCTCGTTTCATCCTTGTGAGCGCCATGAATTTCGACATTTCCGTCCGAACCGAGGCCTTCCGCAGCCGGATCGCCGATTTCGTCGAGCGCGAAATCCTGCCGCTCGAGGCTGACAAGGCTTGCTATGACGGCCATGGCAATATTGCGCTGCCGCTGCTTGAAACGCTGCGGGGCAAGGCGAAAGCAGCCGGCCTGTGGTGCCTGCAGCTGAAACCCGAGACCGGCGGGGCCGGCCTTTCCAAGGTGGATATGGCCGTCTGCTATGAAGAGATGAACCGCTCGATCTTCGGTCCGGTCGTGTTCAATTCCGCGGCCCCCGACGATGGCAATATGATGATGCTGGAACGGTTGGGAACGCCGGAGCAGAAGCAAAGATGGCTGAAACCGATCGTCGAGGGCAAGGTGCGCTCGGCCTTTGCAATGACGGAACCGCACCCGGGCGGCGGCTCCGACCCGTCGATGATCATGACCAGAGCCGAACGGCGCGGCGACAGATATGTCGTCAAAGGCCGCAAATGGTTCATCACCGGCGCGCAAGAGGCGAGCCACTTCATTCTCATTGCGCGCACTTCGGACGATCCGCGTCACGGCCTTTCGGCCTTGCTGTTCCACAAAGACCAGCCGGGCTGGCGGATCGTGCGGCGCATCGAAATCATGGGACCGGAAGAACATGGCGGCCATTGCGAGCTGGAGTTCGACGGCCTGGAAGTCCCGGTCGAGGACGTGCTTGCCGGCGAAGGCAGCGGCCTCCGGGTTACCCAGGTCCGGCTCGGTCCGGCGCGGCTCACCCATTGCATGCGCTGGCTCGGTCTTGCCAAGCGCTGCATCGAGATCGCGCGCGCCTATGCCGCCGAGCGTAGCGGTTTCGGGCAGCTTTTGGCCGACCGTGAGAGTATCCAGCTGATGCTCGGCGACCTTGCCATGCGCATCGAGATCGGGCGGCTGCTGGTGATGAAGGCGGCCTGGGAGCTCGATCGCGGCGGCTTTGCCCGCAAGGAGGTCTCCATGGCCAAGATCCAGGTCGCCAATGTGCTGCATGACGCCGCCGACGTGGCGATCCAGATCAACGGCGCCCGCGGCTATTCGAAAGACACTGTACTCGAATGGATCTACCGCTACGCCCGCCAGGCTCGCCTGGTCGACGGCGCCGACGAGGTCCACAAGATGGTGCTCAACCGCTTTCTCGACGAGGAAGGTGCGGGCTTCTGGCGCTGGCATGTCGAAGCCGGCAGACAAGACGAAACAGGTCGCGGCGGGAACCGCTGAGCTGGCAATGAGGATAGATTTCGATCCAGTACGCCTGGAGGATTTTCTGAGAGCGCATTTTGGCGATGGCCAAATGTCGCTTGAGCGGATCGTCGGCGGCCAATCCAACCCGACCTATTTCGTCGACTATGGCGGCCGCCGCATGATTCTGCGCAAGAAACCTCCGGGACCGATCCTGCGCGGCGCTCATGCGGTCGATCGCGAGTACCGGGTGATCGAGGCGTTAGCATCGACAAAGGTGCCGGTGCCGCGGCCGGTGCTCTATCACGACGGCGACGAGCCGCTCGGCACGCCGTTCTATCTGATGCAGCGGCTCGACGGCCGGGTGTTCCACGATGGCGCGTTGCCGGGACTGGCGCCGGACGAGCGGCGCGGCATCTATTTCGGCATGGCCGAGGCGCTGGCAAAGCTGCACGCAGTCCGGCCGGAAGAGGTTGGGCTCGGCGACTATGGCCGTCCCGGGAACTATTTTGAGCGACAGATCGCGCGCTGGACCAGACAGTTGCGGGAATCGCCGAGCGAGCGCAGTGCCGCGCTCGAAGCCGTCGCCGAATGGCTGCCGCGACATCTTCCGCCAGATGACGGCCACGTTTCGATCGCGCATGGCGATTTCCGTCTCGGCAATCTCATCTTCCATCCTGAGCGGCCCGAGGTGATCGGCATACTCGACTGGGAGTTATCGACCCTCGGCCATCCGCTTGCCGATGTCGGCTTCTGCTCGATGCCCTGGCATTCCTCATCGGACGAATATGGCGGCGTCCTCGGCCTCGATCAGGCAGCCCTCGGGATTCCGACACAGCGCGAATTCCTCGATCATTACTTCGCCCGCGCCGTGCCGACGGCGCCGTTGCAGCGGTTCCATCTGGTGTTTGCCATGTTCCGCTTTGCCGTGATCTTCGTCGGCATCGCCGACCGCGTGCTGGCCGGCAGCGCGGTTGCGGCCGATGCGGCGGATGTGGCACCGCTGGCCGGCTGTTTTGCTGCACGTGCCATGGAAGTCATCGACGGCGCGCGGCCCTGGTGACGCGAGGCTGGCAGTCGGCTGAGCGAGTTGCAGCGATACGCGTTCAGTTCATGCGAACTTCCGGTTCGGCAAGCAGTGGAATCTCCAGGCCACGCCGCAAGCCGGTCGCCACGACCGACACCCTGAATTTTCCGGCGAGTGCCTTGTCGAAGATGGCGCCGACGATGATGTCGGCATCGTTGTCGACCTCCTCGCGGATGCGGGTAGCGGCTTCGTCGACCTCGAACAGCGTCATGTCCATGCCGCCCGATATCGAGACAAGGACTCCCTTGGCGCCCATCATCGAAGCTTCGTCGAGCAGCGGGTTGGCGATTGCCGCTTCCGCTGCCTTCTTGGCGCGGCCTTCTCCGGCGGCTTCGCCGGTTCCCATCATGGCGCGGCCCATGTCGCGCATCACCGACTTCACATCGGCGAAGTCGAGATTGATCAGGCCTTCTTTGACGATCAGATCGGTGATGCAGCCGACACCCGCATAGAGGACCCGGTCGGCCATGGCAAAGGCGTCGGCGAACGTGGTTCTGGCGTCGGCGATCCTGAACAGATTCTGGTTGGGAATGACGATGACGGTATCGGCGCTTTCGCGCAGGCGCTCGATGCCCTCATCGGCAGCGTACATGCGGCGCCTGCCTTCGAAGACGAATGGCTTGGTGACGACGGCAACGGTCAGTATTCCGGCTGCCCGCGCTGCCTGTGCTATAACAGGCGCGGCACCAGTGCCGGTTCCGCCTCCCATGCCGGCGGTCACAAAGCACATGTGCGTTCCAGCAAGGTGATCCATGATCTCGTCGATGGATTCCACGGCCGCGGCACGGCCGACCTCGGGCAGGGACCCGGCGCCGAGACCTTCGGTGATATGAGCGCCCAACTGGATCAGCCTCGTTGCCTTCGACATGGCAAGGGCCTGGGCATCGGTGTTGGCGACGATGAATTCCGCGCCCTGCAGGCCTTCGGCGATCATGTTGTTGACGGCGTTGCCGCCGCCGCCGCCGACCCCGACGACGGTGATCTTGGGCCTCATCTCCGAGATTACCGGCCTCGTCGCGGTGTTCATTGCCGTTCTCCCTGGATACGCCGAGTGGTCGCTGGAAGCTTGTCCCGGGCGCACTGCGAAAACTCTGAACCGGGCAGTGCGAATCAGGACAGCCCCAGAATGCAGGGAATCAGAGCGCGGAGCGGGCTGCAAGTGCGCGATGTGCCTCATAGGCGACTTGCGTCTGAAAGTTCACGCAATGCGCCTTGATACAGTGCAGATCGCGGCGCGGGGCACCGCACGCTACAACTTCGGCGCGAGGCACTGCGCGACGTGGTCGGCAATCGTCAGGCAGGAGGTCAGGCCGGGGCTTTCGATGCCGAACAGGTTGACCAGGCTATCCACGCCGTGCACCGCCACGTCCTGGACGACGAAGTCGGCATTGGCCTCACCGGGACCGGACAGTTTTGGCCGGATGCCGCTGTAAGCGGGTTGCAGGCTGCCATCGGCTAGGTCCGGCCAGTATTTGCGGATCTCGCTGTAGAAGCGCTCGCCACGAGCCGGGTCGACGCGGTAGTCGAGTTGATCGGTCCATTCGACGTCCGGCCCGAAGCGGGCGACGCCATCAAGGTCGAGTGTCAGATGAACACCGAGCCCGCCGGGTTCGGGCACCGGATAGACCAATCGCGAGAACGGCGCCCGTCCGGCCACCGAAAAATAATTGCCCTTGGCATAATGGAGCTTTGGCACGAATTGCTGATTGAGCCCTTCAAGCGAACCGGCAAGTGCTGCGGCGCCAAGCCCGGCGGCATTGACGAAACGCGGAGTGGCGATCTCGAAGCGCTCGCCGCCGGCAGCGTCCACCGTCTCGAGCACGACGCGGCCTGCTTCGATGCGGCCGGAGGCGATGCGCGTGTTGAGACTAAGTGCCGCCCCGTGCTCCTCGGCGTCGCCCGACAGGGCGAGCATCAGGGCATGGCTGTCGATGATGCCGGTGGCGGGCGACAGCAACGCTGCCGTACACCTAAGGCTGGGCTCCAGCGTATGCGCCTCGGCTTCGCTCAAGCGCAACAGGTCGCCGGCGCCGCAAGCGCGTGCATTGGCCCGGATTGAGGCGAGCACCGGCTCCTGTTCGGCACTTGTGGCAACGATGAGCTTGCCGCAGCGCGCGTGTGGGACCGCCCGCTCCTCGCAATAGCGATAGAGTCTTTCCCGGCCGGCCACGCAGAACCGGGCTTTCAGCGATCCAACCGGATAGTGGAGGCCGGCATGGATGACCTCGGAATTGCGCGAGCTTGTCCCGGTGCCGATAGCGTTCTCGGCTTCCAGGACCAGCGTATCGATGCCGCGCTGCGCCATCTCTCGCGTGATCGCCAGGCCAACAACGCCGGCGCCGGCGACAATGCAGTCGACATGGTCCACGGTTAGGTCAAGCCGAAGTTCTGCATGCGTCCATCCATCCGCTGGCCCTGCCGAAAGCGCTTGACACTATACCGTTCGAGAAAGATGCATCAAACGGCATAACGCACGGGGACCTGCCGAGCCGGACCGGCGGCAGGATTGTTCCGCGTCAGCATCAGGAGCCGTCATGGACGCACGACCGAATTCACCCGAAGCCCGCGACATAAGCTTTCACATGCATGGCTATACGAATGCGCGCAAGCATCAGGAGTCGGGGCCGCTCGTCATCGAGAAGGGCGACGGCATCTATGTCGAGGACCTTGCCGGCAACCGCTATATCGAGGCGATGGCGGGGCTCTGGAGCGTCGCGGTCGGCTTTTCGGAGAAGCGGCTGGTCGATGCGGCAGTACGGCAAATGTCGAAGCTGCCTTACTATCACGATTTCGGCTCCAAATCGCATTCGCCGCTGATCGATCTCGCCGAGAGACTGGTGCAGATGGCGCCGGTGCCGATGAGCAAGGCGTATTTCACCAATTCCGGCTCCGAGGCCAACGATACGGCCATGAAGATGATCTGGTACCGGTCGAATGCGCTCGGCCAGCCGGCGCGCAAGAAGATCATCAGCCGCAAGAAGGGCTATCACGGCGTCACCATCGCCTCGGCAAGCCTGACCGGACTGCCCAACAACCACACTTCCTTTGACCTGCCGATTGCCAATGTGCTGCATACCTCGACGCCGCACCATTGGCGCGAGGCGCTGCCGGGTGAAAGCGAGGAGCTGTTTTCGACGCGGCTTGCCGACGAACTGGAAAAGCTGATCCTCGCCGAAGGACCGGAAACCATCGCCGCCTTTTTCGGCGAACCGATCATGGGCGCCGGCGGCGTCATCGTACCGCCGGCGGGCTACTGGGAGAAGATACAGGCGGTCCTGTCGAGATACGACATCCTGCTCATCGCCGACGAGGTGATCTGCGGCTTTGGCCGAACTGGTGAGATGTTCGGCTCGCAGACCTTCGGCATCAGGCCCGACATCATGGTGTTATCGAAACAGATCTCTTCGTCCTACCTGCCGATCTCAGCCCTGCTGATCAATGACAAGGTATTCGAGCCGATCGCCGACGAAAGCAACCGTATCGGCACCTTCGGCCACGGTTTCACCGGCGGCGGCCATCCTGTTGCGGCAGCGGTCGCGCTCGAGAACCTGAAGCTGATCGAGGAGCGCGACCTTGTCGGCAATGCGCGTGCGGTCGGCGCGCATATGCTGAAGCGGCTGCGCACGCTCGCTTCGCACCCGCTTGTCGGCGAGGTGCGCGGCATCGGCCTGATTTCGGCGGTCGAACTGGTCGGCGACAAGGCGAACAAGGCGCCGTGGGGGAAGACCAGTGAACTGGGCGGGCTCGTCAACGGCTTCATGCAGCAGAACGGCGTCATCTCGCGCAATATGGGCGATGCGCTGGCTTTCTGCCCGCCGCTGATCATCACCGAGCCGCAGGTCGACCAGGTGATCGACGCGTTTGAACGGTCGCTCGAGGCTGCCGCCAAGCAGGTCCGATCGCCGAGCTGAATAGGCAAAGTCGATTTTGAAACCTGAAAACAAAAACGCCTCGGCGACGGCTGGCAGAAGGTTACCCTCCACACCCGTTGCTGCCGTTTAGTCTCCGTGCTTTGTTTTCGCAGATGAGCCGCTGAATCCTTCCAGTTCCTCGCCGATTCCTGAAAGTGCGTTGACGATCGTCGCCTCGACGTCGCCACGCTGTTTCTGGGGAATCAAGCCAAGTCCTTTTTGTATCGCTTCACGCCAATGTTTCCCCCTGTCCCACGCTTCCGAAAACGCGATGGCGAGATCGTCCTGGCGACGGGTAGCTTCCAGTGCCTCGACCAGAAGTGCTGCCTGGTGGACATCCTTTTCCCGCTTGCCCACGCCGTTTGCGTTGTTCTGTCGGCGCGAGGCAACGATCAGCTTGTGAACCGCATATCGTCCGGGCGACGGTACCACGACAGGCACTCCCGATCGATGCAGCAGCACAGTTCTGATTGGTTCGTGGATCAGGAAATCGAGAAACCGAAGAGGCTGCGCGGATGCACCGCCCAAAGGCGGCATCGAGGTTGCATGATCGGCGTAGTCATCGCTGCCCGTGTTCGGTGTAAGGAACTCGACCTTGTATCGGACTGCGTCCTCGAATTGCGTCGCGTGTCCGGGATCTGATCTGTAAGGGATTTCCCTGAAGGTTGGGTCGATCTCCCTCAAGATTTCGAGGATGGGCGGCAGGCTGTCCTCGACCGCGGCCGACACGGAATGGAATAGGGCGAAGTCTGCATCGCCCGTCTGCAACGCTGCACCGGGCAGCTTTACGCCCAGATAGCCCGCGTAGGACTGAAAGGCGACTGTGCCGACCAGGACGCCGCGTAAGCGGAAGATGCCAGCCTTCCCCAGCGCCTCGACGACATCCCCGGTGAACCTTTCGGGTTCTGTCAGCCCTGCCTCGCGCACGAGCGTGGATACCAGCTTCCTGCGGGCGCGGAGGTCGTCCTTGATCTGACGGAAGGATTCGACGCGTTTTGCAATCTCGGGATCGCTGTCAGGCCCGACATACCGTCGCGTCTTCGTCGGCTGCGTTTCCTCGAAATACCAGTATACCTTGCCCTTGACGGGCACCTTGACGAGATTGCCCGTCGTAGGGAAATCCGTTTCGAAGACTGCGTCCAAGGATCGCTGGACGAGTTCCGCATACATCGTGCGGTAAACGAGGTCGACCGTCTTCATGTCAGGCGGCTCCGGTTATAAGAAAAATGCGGTTCTCTTATAGCGGCATGACCTCAAGGGACGCAAGCGGGAGTTATAAGAAAATCGCGAAAACCTATAACACCGCAGGAGAGGGTCAGGAATCCTTGTTGCCGGCGTGCAGCCAAATCAGAATGGGTTTTGCTCATTCAGATAAACAAAGCCATCACGAAAACGCTGCTTGGATGTGGCGCTCGACCTCACCGCGTCCGCGAACGGCCCGAGCCTGTCATAGGCGTTTTTGGTCGACGCGCTATTTTGGCGACGCATCCGGCACGACGACCAGCTTGCCAACGAAATCCTTGGCGATGAAATCGGCCTGGGCGCGATGGAAATCGGACAGCTTGTAGACGCCGCCGACCAGCGGCCGGATCTTCTTGTCCTCGATGTAGCGCACGATGCGGCGGAAATCCGCGCGTGTGCCTTGGCTCGAGCCATGCAGTTGGAGCTGTTTCAGGTACATGGTGCGCAGGTCGAGCTGGACGACCGGGCCGGCGATCGCGCCGGCCGTGGTGTAGCGGCCTTCGGGCCTCAAGATGCGCAAGAGGTCATTGAAGATGGCGCCGCCGACCAGATCGGCGACCACGTCGATTGGCCGCCCGCCGGTCGCCGCGCTGACGGCGGCCGGCAGATCGGCAACGCCACGGGTGATCACCGCCTCGGCGCCGATGTCACGCACGGCCTGTTCCTTGCCCTTGCCGGCAACCGCATAGGGAATGGCGCCGCGCGCCCGCGCCAGCTGCACGATGCCCGAGCCGACGCCGCCAGAGGCGCCGGTGACCAGCACACGCTCGCCGGCTTTCAATGCGGCGCGTTCCAGCATCTGCTCGCCGGTGAGATAGGCGCAGCAGAAAGTGGCAAGCTCGACGTCGCTCAGATCGGTGTCGACGACATGGGCGTTTTCGGACGGTACTGCCTGGTATTCGGCATAGCCGCCGTCTCGACCGTGGCCCATATAGTCGATGTCGGCGAGTGAATCGTCGTCGCGATTGTAGATGGAGAAATCGACCATCACCCGCTCGCCGATGCGGGCCGGCGACACGCCGTCGCCGACGGCAACGATGTTGCCGACCGTGTCGGTGCCCTGGATGCGCGGGAAGCTCAGCGTATTGCCCTGACGACGCCAGGTCGACACAGCGGCGGAATCCTCCTCCGTTCCATAGGCGCCCTGGCGCACCCAGACGTCGGTGTTGTTCATGCCGCAAGCGGTGACCTTGACCAGCACCTCGCCCCGGGCGGGCGAGGGCACTTTCACGTCGGTGCGGTAGACGAGCTTTTCCGGCCCGCCGTGCCCGATCAGCTGCACGGCGGCCATGGTGGCGGGGAGGGTTTTGGTCATGGCATTCATGTCGGCTCTTCAGATGTTTGCAAACACGCTCTTCACCGCGTCGGCCGTCCTCGACACGACGATATCGGCCTCTTGCCGCGTCAGGCAGAGCGGCGGCGCGAAACCGAGAATGTCGCCCTGCGGCATGGCCCGGCCGATGACGCCGCTTGCCGCAAGGGTGGTCGCGACCTGCGGCCCGATTTTATGCGAGGCGTCGAAGAACACGCGATCGTTCTTGTCGGCGACGAACTCGATTGCCGCCAGCATGCCGTCGCCGCGTACCTCGCCGACATTTTTGTGGCCACCGACGGCTTTCGTCAGCTCGGCGCGGAAATAGGCGCCGGTCTCGCCGGCGTTCCGCACCAGGTCCATCTCGTCGATCAGTTCCAGGTTGGCGACGCCGGCGGCGACGCAGATCGGATGCGCCGAATAGGTCCAGCCATGACCGAGTGAGCCGAGCTTGTCTGAACCCTGCACCAGCACCTGCCAGACCTTGTCTGACACGATGACGCCCGACAGCGGCGCATAGGCCGAGGTCAGGCCCTTGGCGATCGTGATCAGGTCGGGCTTGATGCCGTAGTGGTCGGAGCCGAACATGGTGCCCAGCCGGCCGAAGCCGGTGACGACCTCGTCAGCAACCAGAAGCACGTCGTATTTCTTCAGCACCGCCTGGATCTTCTCCCAGTAGCCGGCCGGCGGCGGCACGATGCCGCCGGTGCCGAGGATAGGCTCACCGATGAACGCGGCGACCGTCTCCGGCCCTTCGGCGAGAATCATCTCCTCGAGTTTGTCGGCACAGTGTTGCGAAAACTGCTCCTCGCTCAGCGAGCGGTCGGCACGGCGGAAGTAGTAGGGCGCCTCGGTGTGCAGGACCGGCGCACGCGGCAGGTCGAAGGCGTTGTGGAACAGGTCGAGGCCGGTCAGCGATCCGGTCATGATGCCGGAGCCGTGATAACCGCGCCAGCGCGAGATGATCTTCTTCTTCTCCGGCCGGCCGAGCACGTTGTTGTAGTACCAGATCAGCTTGATGTTGGTTTCGTTGGCGTCGGAACCGGAGAGGCCGAAATAGACCCTCGACATGCCCTCGGGCGCACGGTCGATGATCATCTTGGCAAGCGTGATCGATGCCTCGGTGCCGTGCCCGACATAGGCGTGGTAATAGGCGAGGTTCTTGGCCTGCGCGGCGATGGCGTCGGCTATCTTCTGGCGGCCATAGCCGACATTGACGCAGTAGAGCCCGGCGAAGGCATCGATGCTCTTGCGACCGTTATTGTCCCAGATGGTGACGCCTTCGCCACCGGCGATCACACGCGTCGGGCTCTCGCCACGCGCATGCGTGCCCATATGGGTCGAGGGATGGAAGAAATGATCGCGATCCCAGGCGGCGAGTTCGTTGGACTGGTCGAGCATTTTTTACTCCTTGAAAGCAAAAAGCCTGACAGGGCGTTACGCTACGTCGAGGCAGAGATATTTGAGATCGGTAAAGGCTTCGAGCCCGTGACGCGAGCCCTCGCGGCCCATGCCGGACTGTTTGACGCCGCCGAAGGGGATCGGCGCGCCGGTGATCTTGACGCGGTTGATGGCGACCATGCCATAGTCGAGCGCGCGGCCCATGCGCAATTGCCGGCCGCCGTTTTCAGTGACGACATAGGCGACGAGCCCGTATTCTGTCGCATTGGCGCGGGCGACGACTTCGTCTTCGCTGTCGAAAGGCGTCACGGCCACAACCGGACCGAAGGTCTCCTCGCGCATGATCAGCGCGTCGTCTCCAACGTCGGCGAGCAGGGTCGGCTGGTAGAACAGCGGCCCAGCCACATGGCGGCCCCCGCCGGTGAGGCAGCGCGCGCCACCAGCCAGCGCATCGGCGACCTGCTCTTCGATCTTCTTGACGCCGCGCTCGTGCATCAACGGCCCGATGTCGGTGTCGTCAGCCAGGCCATTGCCGGTCCGCAACGTCTCGATGCGCTTGGTGAAGGCGGCGCAAAAACGGTCGTAGATCGGGCGCTGGACATAGATGCGGTTGGCGGCGAGGCAGTCCTGGCCGGAGGTGGCGAATTTGGCATCGACGGCTATGGTCACCGCCTTGTCGAGATCGGCGTCGGCAAAGACGATCAGCGGCGCATGCCCGCCAAGTTCCATCACCAGACGCTTCATCGTCGGCGCACTCTGCGCGGCGATCAACCTGCCGACCTCGGTCGAGCCGGTGAAGCTCATGGCGCGAACGCGCGGGTCTTCGCACATCCGCCCGACGATGGTCGAAGCCCTGCCGGTGAGGACGTTGAACACGCCAGCCGGCAGGCCGGCACGTTCGCCAAGCTCGGCCAGCGCCAGTGCCGACAGCGGCGTTTCCGAGGAAGGATGCGCGACGATGGTGCAGCCGGCGGCAAGGGCGGCAGCCGCCTTGCGGGTCAGCATGGCCGCTGGAAAATTCCACGGCGTGACGACGCCGACGACACCGAGCGGTTCGCGTCGCACCACCATCTCGGCATTTGGCAAATGGCTGGTGACGCTTTCGGCGTTGAGACGTTTGGCCTCCTCGGCATACCACTCGACAAAAGAGGCTGCGTAGTCGATCTCGCCGCGCGATTCCTTCAGCGGCTTGCCTTGTTCTAGCGTCATCAGCATGGCCAGGTCATTTTTGGCGGCGACGATCAGATCGAACCATTTTCGCAAGATTTTCGACCGTTCCTGCGGCAGCAATGCGCGCCAGGCAGGAAAGGCGCGCGATGCCGCATCGATCGCCAATGTGGTCTGCCGGGCATCGAGCGCGGCAACGAAAGCGACGGTGGATCCGGTGGCCGGATCGGTCACCTCGAAACTCTCCGCGGTCTCGCTCGCCGTCCAGTGGCCAGCGACATAGGCGAGTTCGCGCAGCAGCCGCCGGTCGGCAAGGCGATCAAGTGCTTCATGGCGGTGCGAGCGGGCAAAATGTGCGGACATCATCGGGCTCCCGGTTCGGGTGATGCCGCAAGACTATCTCTGCCGCGCAAACAGAGAGGCTATTTGCGTGCCCGCACGTAGAGAGATTGTCTCTATTGCCCTGCCCAGCCAGACGATCTCTCCGGTATCAGGAAGATGCCGGCAACAGATCCGCCACTGGCAGCACACTCTCCTCCTTCACCGTCTTGGTCACGATGTAGGTGAAGTAGCGGTCGATGCCGATCTCGCGTTCGAGCAGAGTGTCGACCAGCCGCTGATAGGCGTCGATGTCGCGCGCCATCACCTTCAGCAGGTAATCGACGCCGCCGCCGACAGACCAGCAGGCGACGATCTCGGGGATGTCGCGGATGACGCGCTCGAAACGGTCGAAATCGGCCTGGCGGTGGCTAGCCAGCGTCACCTCCATCAGCACGGTAGCGACCGGCGCGATGGCGCGCATGGCGATCCTGGCATGGTAGCCCGAGACGATGCCGGCCTTTTCCAGCTTGCGCAGCCGCATCCAGCACGGCGTCGGCGACAGGCCGACTTTCTCGGCCAGCGCCAGCTTGGTGATGCGCCCGTCGCGCTGGATGGCGTCGAGGATTTTCAGATCGATCGGATCGAGTTTCGCTGCAGCCATGATCGCCCACTTCCAGTGCCGGACACCATGACGGCGCATTATTTCGATTGTCAATTGCACTGATTTCGATCTCTAATAAGTCATGACATTTTGGCGACCAGATCCCGCTCTTATCCGGCGGCCGGCCTATCAATCGCTCGCCGACCAGTTCGCGCGCGCCATCCATGACGGGCGCCTGGCCAATGGCGCTCGGTTGCCGACGCACCGGCAGTTGGCTGACGATCTGCAACTTTCCGTGCAGACGGTCAGCCGCGCCTATGAGGAGCTGATCCGCCGCGGGCTGGTGTCCGGCGAGGTCGGCCGCGGCAGCTTCGTGCAGACACAGCGCCGCGAGCCGGAGCCCCCCTATCTGCCGGAGCGGCTGGGCGAGCTCATCGACCTCTCCATCCTGAAGCCGGTCTGCGAACCGATGCATCTGGAGCGGCTGAGGCAGGCACTGGGCTGGCTCGCCGAAAACCTGCCGTCGAGCTCGGCGCTGTCGTTCAGGCCGAACATGGTGTTCCCACGCCACCGTGCGGTGGGTGTCGAGTGGCTGCGGCTCTGCGGCCTCGACGCGTCGCCGCAGAACATCAGCCTGACCAACGGCGCCACCGCCGGTATGACGGTAGCGCTGATGAGCGTAGCGCCGCCCGGTTCGACCGTCGCCACCGAGGCGATCGGTCACCACACGCTGATCCCGCTGGCGCGTTATCTCGGCTTCAACCTCGAGGGTTTGCCGATCGACGACAATGGGCTGATCCCGGAAGCGCTGGACGAGGCCTGTCGGCTGTCCGACATCCGCGCCGTGTTCGTGCAGCCCTCGGTGATCAACCCGACGGCAACGCTGATGGATGCCGCCCGGCGCGAGCAGATCGCTGCGGTGGCGCGCAGGCACGACATCGCCATTATCGAAAACGACGTGCTCGGCCCGCTGGTCGAGGACCGTCCGCCGCCGGTCGCGGCGTTTGCCCCCGAGCGCACGCTCTATGTCACCTCCTTCACCAAGATCGTGGTGCCCGGCCTGCGCATCGGCTATCTCGCCGCGCCCGATCGTTATGTCGCCGCAGTTGCCAACCGCCACCTCGTCTCGAACTGGATGGCGACGCCGCTGGTGGCCGAGATCGCCACCAAATGGGTGACCGACGGCACCGCGATGGAACTCGTTCGATGGCAGCGCCTGGCTTTGCGGCGGCGTCTGGACATCGCCGCCGAGGTGCTTGCCGGAGTGGACTATCGGGCTCATCGCGACGGGCTGCATGTCTGGCTGCGGCTGCCCGAGGATCGCGGCGAGGAAAGCTTTGTGTCCCAGGCGCGCCTGCAGGGCGTGGCGATTGCGCCCGGTACGTCGTTTCGCATTTCGCAGATGCCTTGGCATCCAGCCGTACGGATTTCGCTGGGCTCGACCACGGAGGGGGAACTGCGTGCCGGTCTCGGCGTTGTCACCAAGCTTCTGCTCGGCGATCCCGAGCATCTCCTGCTTGTGATCTAGACGGCGAACGGCGCGAAATTGTGCGGAATCCGAAATATTGTCATGATATTATTTTCTTGATTGACATGATTTTCCGCGATCCGCATCGTTAAAGGCATAGCTTCTCTAGCACGGGAAATTCATTGTCGGCGCCCATCATCAACATCGACGGCATTTCGAAAAGCTTCGGCACCTTCAAGGTGCTGGACGGCCTCTCGATGCAAGTCATGCCCGGCGAGAAGCTGGCACTGATCGGCCCATCGGGTTCGGGCAAGACGACGATCCTGCGCATCCTGATGACGCTAGAGCGTATCGACAGCGGCCACATCCAAGTCGACGGCGAACAGCTGTACCACATGGAGCGCAACGGCCGGCTGCTGACGGCCGATGAACGGCATTTGGCAAAGATGCGCCAGAAGATCGGCATGGTCTTCCAACTATTCAATCTATTTCCGCACAAATGCGTCATCGACAATGTGACGCTGGCACCGATGCTGACCAAAGGCGTGCCGCGGGCCGCCGCAGAAAAACGGGCGATGGAACTGCTCGACATGGTCGGCATGGTCGACAAGGCCAAAGCGATGCCGGCGCAGCTTTCAGGCGGCCAGAAGCAGCGCGTCGCGATTGCGCGGGCGCTGGCGCTGTCGCCGAAAATCATGCTGTTCGACGAGGTCACCTCGGCGCTCGACCCTGAGCTCGTCGACGAGGTGCTCAACGTCATGCGCAAGCTCGCCGCCGAGACCGACATGACCATGCTGCTGGTCACCCACGAGATGGGTTTCGCCCATGACTTCGCCGACCGGGTGCTGTTCTTCGATCGCGGCAGAATAGTCGAGGAGGGCAAGCCCGACGAGATTTTTCGCCATCCCAAACAGGAGCGCACGCAAGGTTTCCTGAAGAAGATCATTGCGGCCGGACATCGGGTCTGACTGCCATGCGAGGCGGCGACGCCTCAAGCAAGCCAAGAAGACAGACAAACAAGGAGTTGGGAACAATGAAGAAATTTGCCATTTTGGCCGGCGTCGCCGGTATCGCGCTGACGGCGGTGCTGGCCGCCTCGACGGGCGGCTCGGCCGATGACAGCAAGCTCGAAGAGCTCAAGGCGCAAGGCTTTGCCCGCGTCGCCATCGCCAACGAGCCGCCCTATACGGCGGTCGCTGCCGACGGCAAGGTTTCGGGTGCGGCGCCTGACGTTGCCCGTGAAATCTTCAAGCGCCTTGGCGTCAACGATATCGTCGCGTCGATCTCGGAATATGGCGCGATGATTCCCGGCCTGCAGGCCGGCCGTTTCGACGTCGTCACCGCCGGCCTGTTCATGAAGCCGGAACGTTGTGCTGCGGTCGCCTATTCGGAACCGGTGCTGTGCGACGCCGAGGCGATGCTGGTGAAGAAGGGCAACCCGAAGGGCTTCAAGAGCTACGAGGACGTCGCGAAGGACGCGAGCGCCACGATCGGCGCGCCGGGTGGCGGCACTGAAGAGAAGCTGGCGCTCACCGCAGGTGTGCCGCGCGAGCGCGTCATCGTCGTGCCGGACGGCCAGAGCGGCCTGAAAATGCTGCAGGACGGCCGCATCGATGCTTATTCGCTGCCCGTGCTGTCGATCAACGACCTGGTCAAGAAAGCCAATGATCCGAACCTCGAAGTCATCGCGCCGGTGGTCGGTGCGCCGGTCTATTGCGACGGCGCGGCCTTCAAGAAGGGCGACGAAGCGCTGCGCGACGCCTATGATGTCGAGCTGGCGAAACTGAAGAAGTCCGGCGAGTTCGCCAAGATCATCGAGCCTTACGGCTTCTCGGCGGCGGCGGCAATGTCGACGAGCCGCGACAAGCTCTGCTCGGCGAAGTAGGTGCGTTCTTCCTTCTCCCCTTTCACGGGGAGAAGGTGGCCCGAAGGGCCGGATGAGGGGCGGCGCCATACTCGGGTTGGTTCGCGCTGCCCCCCATCTGCCTGCCGGTATCTTCTCCCCGTGAACCGGGAGAAGGACGCTGGAAGCAACGTGTCGCTAGACATTCAACGCGGAAACTTTCGACCCAATGACCCAATGGTCCGGCTATTTCGGCCTGATATTGCAAGGAGCGCTTGTCACCATCGAGCTGACGCTGATGGGGTCGGTGCTGGCCTTGATCATGGCTTTTCTTGCCGGGCTGGGGCGGCTGTCGCGGTTTTTCGTGCTGCGGGCGCTGGCCACCGCCTATATCGAGTTCTTCCGCGGCACCTCGATTTTCGTGCAGCTGTTCTGGGCCTATTTCGTGCTGCCCTTTGCCGGCATTTCGCTGACGCCGCTGCAGGCCGGCGTGCTGGCGCTGGGCCTCAATGTCGGCGCCTATGCAGCGGAAGTGGTGCGCGGCGCCATCAAGTCGATCGGCCGCGAACAATATGAGGCGTGCACCGCGCTCAATCTCGGCCGCTGGCAAGCCATGCGCCATGTCATCCTGCCGCAGGCGCTTCTGGTGATGCTGCCAACCTTCGGCAACAACGCCATTGAATTGCTCAAGGCCACCGCCGTCGTTTCGCTAATCTCGCTCGCCGACCTGACCTTCCAGGCGCAGGTGGTGCGCTCGCAGACCGGCAATACTCTGGTGCCGTTCAGCACCATCCTCGTCATCTATTTCGTCCTGGCGCTGCTCATCTCCTGGGGCGTGCGGTCGCTGGAACGCCGCATGGCGCGTGGCCTCGACGGGGTGCGCGTATGATGGATCGGACCTGATAATGGAATGGGATTGGGATTTTGTCCGGCAGATCCTGCCGACGCTGATCGAGGGGGTGAAGATCACCATCCTGGCGACGCTGCTCGGCTCGGTACTGGCGGCGATCGTCGGGCTGGGCATCGCGTTGGCGCGCCGGTCGCCGAACAGGGCTCTGTCGCGCACCGTCGGTTTCCTTGCCGAGTTCATCCGTGGCACACCGCTGTTGGTGCAGCTCTATTTCATCTTCTACGTGCTGCCGGATTTTGGCGTCCTGTTGCCGCCGCTGGTCGCGGGCGTCATCGGTCTCGGGCTGCATTACGGCACTTACACGGCCGAGGTCTACCGCGCCGGCATCGATAATGTTCCGCGCGGCCAGTGGGAAGCGGCCAAGGCCTGCAATCTGAACGCCACCCAGACCTGGACGCACATCATCATTCCGCAGGCGATCCCGCCGATGATCCCGGCGCTTGCCAATTATTTCATCGCCATGTTCAAAGAGACGCCGCTGCTGTCGGCGATCACCGTGCTGGAACTGATGAACCAGGCCAAGAGCGTCGCCAATACCTATTATCGGTATATCGAACCGATCACGTTGGTCGGCGCCTTCTTCCTCGCCATCAGCCTGTTCTCGGTGGTGCTGCTGCGCTGGCTGGAACACCGTTATGGGCGGATCGAAAGATGAGCGCTGCACCCGAAATCCGCCTGCATTCGGCCCGGCCGCCGCTCGACGCGCGTCCGCTGGAAAAGCGGGTCGGCCTGATCATCCTTGCCACCGACCATACGAGCGAACCGGATTTTCACCGCATGGTGGCAAGCGACCGCATCGGGGTCTATGTCGCACGCATCCCCTACGCCAACCCGACGACGCCGGACAATTTGCGCAAGATGCAGCCGTCACTGACGGCGGCCGCGGCCCTGATCCTGCCCGACGAGCCGCTCGATGCGATCTGCTATTCCTGCACCTCAGCTTCCGTCGTGATCCGCGATGCCCAAATCGAGGCGGCGGTGCAGGCCGCCAAGCCCGGCGTGCCGGTGGTCACGCCGCCGATGGCCGGGGTGCGCGGCCTGAAGGCGCTGGGCGCCAGGACGATCAGCATTCTTACCCCTTATACGGTCGAGACCAGCCGGCCGATGGCGACCTATTTCACCGAGCATGGTTTCGAAATCGTCAGCTTCACTTGCCTCGGCTTCGAGGATGATCGCGAGATGGCGCGGATTGCGCCGAAATCCTTGGTCGATCTGGCTCGCGAGGCGACGGCCGAACACTCGGACGCGCTGTTTGTCTCCTGCACGGCACTGCGGTCCGCGGCGGCAGTTGTCGGTATGGAAGAAGCCATCGGCCGTCCTGTCGTCACCAGCAACCAGGCGACGGCCTGGAATTGCCTGCGGCTTTGCGACGACGACGAGCCGCGCCCTGAATTCGGCCGTCTGATGACGCTGCCGCTGAACTGATTGCAGAGCCATGACCACGTCCAGGATAAGCCTGTCCGAAATCCACGCCGCGCGCGAGCGCATCGCAGGCAAGGTCGAGCGTACGCCGACCGTTCCTTCCCGGAGTCTTTCCCAGCACTTGGACGCTCCTGTTTATCTCAAGCTCGAACACCGGCAGACCACCGGCGCCTTCAAGCTGCGTGGTGCCTCGAACGCTATCGCTTCGCTGACAGCAGAGGAGAAGGCGCGCGGCGTCGTCGCTGCCTCGACCGGCAACCACGGCCGGGCACTTGCCTATGCTGCTCAATCGCAAGGCATCCACGCGACGATCTGCATGTCGCGGCTGGTGCCGCAGAACAAGCTCGACGAGATCCGCCGGCTCGGCGCCGGGATCCGCATCGTCGGCAACAGCCAGGACGATGCGCAGCGGGAGGTCGAACGGCTGGTCGCGGAAGAGGGGCTGGTCATGCTGCCGCCTTTCGACCATCCCGCCATTGTCGCCGGGCAAGGCACGCTCGGGCTGGAGATCATCGAACAGGTTCCTGATGCCGCCCTTGTGCTGGTGCCGCTTTCTGGCGGTGGGCTGGCGGCTGGCGTTGCCGCTGCCGTCAAGGGCGTCAGCCCGGCGACGAAGGTGGTGGGCGTTTCAATGGCGCGCGGTGCGGCGATGAAGGCGAGCCTCGACGCCGGACATCCGGTTTTGGTCGAAGAACTGCCGACGCTGGCGGATTCACTCGGCGGCGGCATCGGCCTCGACAACCGGCTGACCTTCTCGATGTGCCGCGACCTGCTCGACGATGTGATCCTGCTCAGCGAGGACGAGATCGCCGCCGGCATCCGCCATGCCTATGAGCAGGAGCGCGAGATCGTCGAAGGCGCCGGCGCGGTCGGCATCGCGGCCGTGCTTGCCGGCAAGGTCAAAGCGAATGGCCCGACGGTGCTCGTGCTGTCCGGCCGCAACATCGATATGACACTGCACCGCAAGATCATCTGCGGCGAAGCAATTGCGGAGAGCGCAGCATGAGCCGGATGACGATCCTCACCGAAGCTGAATTGCGCAAGATCGTGAAGCTTGATCTCGATGCCGTTGCCTGCGTCGAGAACGCGTTTCGCGCGCTCGCCACCTTGCCGGTGGCGATGCCGCCAATCCTCAGGCTCGACATTCCCGAGCATCGCGGCGAGGTCGACGTCAAGACCGCCTATGTGCCGGGCATCGACGGTTTTGCCATCAAGATCAGCCCCGGCTTCTTCGACAATCCGAAGCTCGGCCTGCCCAGCGTCAACGGCATGATGGTGCTGCTGTCGGCGAAAACCGGTCTGGTCGAGGCGCTGCTGCTCGACAATGGCTATCTCACCGACATCCGCACGGCGGCGGCCGGCGCGGTTGCCGCCAAGCATCTGTCGCGGCCGGGTTCCTCCGTTGCCGCGATCTTCGGCGCCGGTGTTCAGGCCGGACTGCAGCTCGAGGCGCTGATGCTGGTGCGGCCGATCACCAAAGCCCGCATCTGGGCAAGGGATGCCGGCAAGGCCGAAGCCGCGGCCGACGCATTGTCCGAAAGACTGGGCATCGCCGTTCACGCCGAGCCCGACGCGGCAAAGGCTGCGGCCGATGCCGACATCATCGTCACCACGACGCCGTCGACCGAGCCGCTGATCAAGGCCGGCTTCGTCTCCGCCGGCCAGCATATCACTGCCATGGGCTCGGATGCCGAGCACAAGAACGAGATCGCGCCGGCGATCCTGCGCATGGCCGATCTCTACGTCGCCGACAGCGCCAAACAGACGCGCCGGCTGGGCGAACTGCACCATGCTATCGCGGCGGGCGTGATGGCGTCCGATGCCGAAATCACCGAGCTTGGCCACATCATCGCCGGCGAAAGGCATGGCCGGCGCTCGGACAGCGACATCACCATTGCCGACCTGACCGGCACCGGCGTGCAGGACACGGCAATCGCCACGCTCGCCCGCGACCGTGCGCGTGCGGCCAAGACCGGTACGATTTTCGAAAGCTGATGCTGGCCGCAAGGCCCAACAAACGAGGACCAAGAACAATGCAGCCCAATTTGAAATTCTCGCGCGGCGAATATGCGGAGCGCCTCGCCAAGACGCGGAAGGCCATGCAGGTCAAGGGCGTCGATCTATTGATCGTCAGCGACCCGTCCAACATGGCCTGGCTGACCGGCTATGACGGCTGGTCGTTCTACGTGCACCAGGCTGTCATCGTGCCGCCGTCGGGCGAGCCGGTGTGGTACGGGCGCGGCCAGGACGCCAACGGCGCCAAGCGCACCGCCTATCTCGCGCACGACAACATCATCGGCTATGCCGACCACTATGTGCAGTCGACCGAGCGCCATCCGATGGATTTTCTCTCGCAGGTGCTCGCCGATCGCGGCTGGGGCAAGCTCAGCATCGGTGTCGAGATGGACAATTATTGGTTCTCCGCCGCAGCCTTCGCGTCTCTGCAGAAACATCTGCCCAATGCCCGCTTCGTCGACGCCACGGCACTCGTCAACTGGCAGCGCGCAGTGAAGAGCCCGACCGAAATCGACTGCATGCGCAAAGCCGCCCGCATCGTCGAGGCAATGCACGAGCGCATTGTCGACAAGATCGAGGTCGGCATGCGCAAATGCGACCTGGTCGCCGAGATCTATGATGCCGGCACGCGCGGCGTCGATGGCATTGGCGGCGACTATCCGGCGATCGTGCCGCTGCTGCCGTCGGGCGCCGACGCATCGGCGCCGCATCTGACCTGGGACGACAGGCCGATGAAGTCGGGCGAGGGCACTTTTTTCGAAATTGCCGGCTGCTACAACCGCTACCATTGTCCGCTTTCCCGGACTGTGTTCCTTGGTAAACCGACGCAGGAATTCCTCGATGCCGAAAAGGCGACGCTGGAAGGCATGGAGGCGGGACTTGCGGCCGCCAACCCCGGCAACACATGCGAGGACATCGCCAACGCCTTCTTCGCGGTGCTGAAGCGGTACGGCATCGTCAAGGACAACCGCACCGGGTACCCGATCGGGCTTTCCTATCCGCCTGACTGGGGCGAGCGCACGATGAGCCTGCGTCCAGGCGACCGCACCGAGTTGAAGCCCGGTATGACCTTCCATTTCATGACCGGCTTGTGGCTTGAGACGATGGGGCTGGAAATCACCGAATCCATCCTGATCACCGAGACGGGCGTCGAGTGCCTGGCGAATGTGCCGCGCAAACTGGTGGTGAAGAATTGAGCCCGATGTCCAGCCTTCGCCCGTCACCGATCACGCCGACCGTCGATTTCGAGCGCGACGGCGTGCAGCACGGTTTCCTGCGCCTGCCTTACAGCCGCGACGATTCCGCCTGGGGATCGGTGATGATCCCGATCTGCGTCATCCGCAACGGCAAGGGGCCGAGCGCATTGCTCACCGGCGGCAATCATGGCGACGAGTACGAGGGGCCGCTGGCGCTCTATGACCTCGCCCGTACGCTCGACCCGAAGCAAGTCAGCGGCACGATCATCATCGTGCCGGCGATGAACTATCCGGCGTTCCGCGCCGGCACACGCACCTCGCCGATCGACAAGGGCAATCTCAACCGCAGCTTTCCCGGCCGGCCCGACGGCACGGTGACCGAGAAGATCGCCGATTATTTCCAGCGCGAGCTTCTGCCCCGTACAGACATCGCGCTCGACTTCCACTCCGGCGGCAAGACGCTCGACTTCGTGCCGTTCTGCGCCGCCCACATCCGGCCCGACAAGGTGCTGGAAGCGAAGGGTTTCGCCGCGGTTGAAGCCTTCTCCGCACCATGGTCGATGAAAATGCTGGAGATCGACGCGGTCGGTATGTTCGACACTGCCGCCGAAGAGATGGGCAAGCTGTTCATCACCACAGAGCTTGGCGGCGGCGGGACTTCGCGCGCGGAAACGGTGCGGATCGCGCGTCGCGGCGTGCTCAATGTGCTGCGCCATGCCGGCATTGTCGCCGGCGCGGTCGAGATGCAGCCGACCCGCTGGCTCGACATGCCGTCCGGCGATTGCTTTTCGTTCGCCGAGGACGACGGGATGATCGAAACGATGATCGATCTCGGCGACGCGGTGGCAGAGAACCAGG
Organism: Mesorhizobium sp. M1088; assembly: GCF_040318575.1. Classification (NCBI taxonomy): domain Bacteria; kingdom Pseudomonadati; phylum Pseudomonadota; class Alphaproteobacteria; order Hyphomicrobiales; family Phyllobacteriaceae; genus Mesorhizobium; species Mesorhizobium sp. M1088. The sequence goes on from NZ_JAMYMO010000004.1 coordinate 147,508, forward strand.
TGCTGGCACGTATCCATTCTATAGGCCGCACCGGCGGCGCTCCGCGGGAGATCCGGGCCAAAATGTCCGGTCTGTTGGCGGCGCGGCATTTTCCGGGGCTGGTCAAGGCCGGCGACTGCGCTGCCGTGGTCGCCGTGCTGGTCGATTGACGGTTAGGAAGCCGATGTCGGGAACGGCTCGGTCCTGCCTTTGGGGCGATCGCCGATGGCAAAGACGGCGCTCGCCTCGCTGACGATCGAGACATGATCCTTGGCGGCTGTTCCGGCCGCCGCACTGTCGCCGCGCATGATTGCGGTGACGATGGCGTCATGCTCCTGCCAGGACTGGGCCAGCCGGCCCGGCAGCATGAATTGCGCGCGCCGGAACGGCGCCAGGCGGCCGCGGGTCATGACGGTCAGTTCATAAATGTGCTTGCTGTGGGCGCCGCGATAGAGCCGGGTGTGGAATTCGGTGTTGAAAAGCTCATACTCTTCTTCGGCACCGAGCTGCACGAAGCGCGCCGAGGCCTGGTGCTCGGCCTCCAGCGTGCGGCGCTCGCCACCGGTCATGCGCTCGGCCGAGAACCGCGCGCAGATCGCTTCAAGCTCGGCCATGCTTTCGAACATCGAGGCGAGGTGCTCCTGCGTCACCACGGCGACGGTGGCGCCGCGGTTCGGCCGCCTTTCGACGAGCCCCATGGCGCTGAGCCGGCTGAGCGCTTCCCTGATCGGCGTGCGTGAGACGTCGAAGCGGGCGGCGAGCGAGGCCTCGTCGAGCTTTTCGCCCGGGCGCAGGAAACCGGTGACGATCCGGTCGCTGATCGCCCTCACCATCTGATCGACGGTCGTGCCCGACCTGATCAAATTGCGCTTTCCCGGCACGTCTCCTCCGTCCAGTCTTTTCGCTAGAGCCGCAAGCCACTCACCGGCTTCGATTCCTCCGCATCTCTGTATGCCTATGTTTTAGCCTTCATGTCAAATTGGCGATTTTGGAGGCAAAAAGTGTATGCAATTGCTCCGGCTTTGTGCAGCCCACATCGGCACACTCATTGATATTGCTGAATAAATCTCATTTCTGAAACTGGCATGCTGATTGCATACACTTCTTTCATTGAGGTGTTAACCGGCCCCAAAGGCCCCACAGAGGGAGCATTCAATGTCCGAGAGATTCATGCTTAGCCGCCGCGACCTGCTCAAGACCTCCGCCGCCGGAGCGGCGCTCGGCCTTGCGTCCGCATCGTTTCCGATCAGCAGGGCCTTCGCCGCGACGGCCACCGTCGGCTTCATCTACGTCGGGCCAAAGGACGATTACGGCTACAACCAGGCGCATGCCGAAGGCGCCGCCACGCTGAAGGGGATCGAAGGAATTTCCGTCGTCGAGGAGGAGAACGTGCCGGAGACGGTCGACGTCCAGAAGACGATGGAATCGATGATCAATCTCGACGGTGCGTCGCTGATCTTCCCGACCTCGTTCGGCTATTTCGATCCGCACATGCTCGCCATGTGCGCGAAATTCCCCGACGTGCAGTTCCGCCATTGCGGTGGCATGTGGAACAAGGACAAGCATCCGATGAATGCCGGTTCCTATTTCGGCTATATCGGCATGGGCCAGTATCTGAATGGCGTCGTCGCCGGTCACACCAGCAAAACCAAGAAGCTCGGCTTCGTCGCGGCAAAGCCGATCCCGCAGGTGTTGCTCAACATCAATTCCTTCCTGCTCGGCGCGCGCTCGGTCGACCCGACCATCACCTGCCAGGTGATCTTCACCGGCGAGTGGTCGCTGGCGGTCAAGGAGGCCGAGGCCACCAATGCGCTGGTCGACCAGGGTGCCGACGTCATCACCTGCCATGTCGATAGCCCCAAGGTGGTGGTCGAGACGGCGGCCGGGCGTGGCGCCTTCGTCTGCGGCTATCATGCCAACCAGAGCCCGCTGGCGCCGGAAAAATACCTGACCGGCGCGGAATGGAACTGGGCCAAGGTCTACAAGATGTTCGTCGACGATCTGGTGGCCGGCACGCCGCTGCCCAATTTCACGCGCGGCGGCCTGGCCGACGGCTTCGTCAAGATGAGCCCGCTCGGCCCGGCCGTCGGCGATGCCGCCCGCAAGCAGTTCGACGGCACGCTGGCCGAAATGATGAAAGGCGGCTTTTCCGTCATCAAGGGTCCGCTGAAGAGCAACAAGGGCGTCGTCGTCGCGACCGAAGGCCAGGCCTTCGCCGAGACCGCGCTCGAACTCGAAAGCATGGACTACCTGGTCGAGGGCGTCGTCGGTTCGACCGCCTGAACCGGATCGGAGACGGGGCCATGGCAGACACGATCAGCACTGCGAGCGCACCGGCGCTGTTTGGCGCCAGGAATTATCCGGCGGCGCTCGAATGGGCGGCGCGGCGGGCGGAAGCCTTCGTCATACCGCTCGCGGCGCTGATCGTCGGCATGGCGCTGTTCAGCGTGTTCATCGCGCTGGTCGGCAAATCGCCGGTGCAACTCTACGAGACGATGTGGCGCGGCGGCTTCGGCTCGTGGTTCTCGATCCAGAACTCGCTGTCGCGGGCAGCACCGCTTTTACTGGCAGCGCTCTGCGTGGCGCTGCCGGCCCGGCTCGGCCTCGTCGTCATTGGCGGCGAAGGCGCGATCGTGCTGGGCGGCGTTGCCGCCGCCGCCATCGGCGTCGCGGCGAATGGCGCGCCGGCTTTTGTGGTCATCCTGCTGATGGGCGTGGCGGGCGCGGTCGCCGGCGGCATCTGGATAGGTGCCGTCGGCGCACTGCGCCACTACCGCGCCGTCAACGAAACCATCTCCAGTCTGCTGATGGCCTATATCGCCATCGCGCTGATGAACCATCTGGTCGAAGGGCCGCTGCGCGATCCGGCTTCGCTCAACAAACCCTCGACCGAGCCGCTGGCGGATGCCTACCGCATCGGCAACATTCCAGGCATGGACGTGCACTGGGGCCTGGTCGTCGGCATTCTCGCCTGCCTCCTGTCCTGGCTGTTGATCGAAAAGACGCGCTGGGGGTTTGCCGCCCGCATTGCCGGCGGCAATGTCAGGGCAGCTCAGGTGCAAGGGCTTGCCGTCGGGCCGCTGATCGTCGGCTTCACCGGGCTGGCCGGCGGCTTCGCCGGGCTGGCCGGCATGCTGGAGGTCGGCGCCGTGCAAGGCAGCGCCAACGCCTCGCTCGCCGCCGGCTATGGCTATACCGGCATCCTCGTCGCCTTCCTCGCTCGCCACAATCCGCTCGCCATCATCCCGGTCGCTTTCCTGCTCGGCGGTATCGGCGCTTCCGGCGGGCTGATCCAGCGCCGCATGGACCTGCCCGACGCCACCGTGCTGGTGCTGCAAGGCATGCTCTTCGTCGTCATCCTGTTCAGCGAAACCTTTTACGGCCGCTTCAAGGTCTTCAATCCCGATCTGTGGAAGAGAGGCTCCTGATGGACGCGACCGAGATCGGCCTGTGGGGCGTGCCGCTCGCCATTCTCGGCGGCGCCATCCGCGTTTCGACGCCCTTCATCTTCGTCTCGCTCGGCGAAGCCATCACCGAACGCTCCGGCCGCATCAATCTTGGCCTCGAAGGCACGCTGGTCTTCGGTGCGATGACTGCCTACGCCGTCGCGGTGATGACCGGCTCGCCATGGCTCGGCGTTCTGGCTGCCGCCGGTGCCGGTCTTTGCTTCGGCCTGTTCCACGGCTGGATCTGCAAATTCCGCGGGGTTAACGACATCGCCATCGGCATCGCGCTGATGCTGTTCGGCTCCGGTCTCGCCTTCTTCTTCGGCAAGCCGTTTATCCAGCCCTCGGCACCAGACCTGCCGGCCATCGCCTTCGGTGGCTGGTCGGATATCCCGCAGGTGCAGGCGGCGCTCAACGTCAACATCCTGTTCCTGATTGGTGCCGCACTTGCCGTGTTCCTATGGTGGGCGTTCCGCAACACCCGCGCCGGCCTGATCGTGCGCGTCGTCGGCGACAGCTCCGATGCGGCGCGCGCCATGGGCCTCAATCCCAACACCGTGCGCCTGCTTGCGACAGGTGTCGGCGGTGCGCTCGCCGGCATCGGCGGCGCCTATCTGTCGCTCTATTATCCCGGCAGCTGGACCGAACGCATCTCGTCGGGGCAGGGCCTGATGGCGGTGGCGCTGGTCATCTTCGCGCGCTGGAATCCGTTCGGCTGCTTTGCCGCGGCACTATTGTTCGGCGGTGCGGGCGCGCTAGGCCCGGCGTTGCAATCGGTCGGGGTCACGCAGGGCTACTACCTCTTCTACGCCGCGCCTTACATCCTCACGCTCATCATCATGATCGCCACCTCGTCGCCGAGCCGCTCGCTTGTCGGCGCGCCGGGCGAATTGTCGATCACCAAATGACTGGAGTTTTTCCGATGAACGCCAGAGCCGAGATCACCCAGCGCTACATCGACGCCGACCCTTATCCATGGCCTTATAATGGCGAGCTCCGGCCGGACAATACGGCACTGATCATCATCGACATGCAGACCGATTTCTGCGGGCCGGGCGGCTATGTCGATCATATGGGCTACGATCTTTCGCTGGTGCGGGCGCCGATCGAGCCGATCAAGTCGGTGCTCGCAGCCATGCGGGCCAAGGGCTACACCATCATCCACACGCGCGAGGGCCACCGGCCCGATCTCGCCGACCTGCCGGCCAACAAGCGCTGGCGTTCGCGCCGCATCAATGCCGGCATCGGCGACCCCGGACCTTCCGGGCGCATCCTGGTGCGCGGCGAACCCGGCTGGGACATCATCCCCGACCTCTATCCGGCGGCTGGCGAGCCGATCATCGACAAGCCGGGCAAGGGCTCGTTCTGCGCCACCGACCTGGAGCTGATCCTGCACCAGCGCGGCATCGAAAACATCGTGCTGACCGGCATCACCACCGATGTCTGCGTCCACACGACGATGCGCGAGGCCAATGATCGCGGCTTTGAATGCGTGATGCTGGAGGATTGCTGCGGCGCGACCGATTACGGCAACCATCTCGCCGCGATCAAGATGATCAAGATGCAGGGCGGCGTGTTCGGCGCGGTGTCGAATTCGGCATCCTTCGTCGCGCAGCTGCCGTGAGGACACGATCTTGAGCGGAAGCATCGGCAAGAAAGCCGTCGGCATCGAGACCATCGGCATGACCATGCGCTTCGGCGCCTTCACCGCGCTGGACGACGTCTCGATCAAGGTGCCGGCGGGATCGTTCCATGCGCTGCTCGGCGAAAACGGCGCCGGCAAGTCGACGCTGGTCAAATGCATGATGGGTTTTTACCATCCGACCGCCGGCGACATGCTGGTTGATAGCCGCGAGGTCGCGATCGCCAGTCCGAAGGATGCCTCGGCATTGGGGCTCGGCATGGTCTACCAGCATTTCACGCTCGTCCCGTCGCTGACCGGCGCGGAGAACCTGGTCATTTCGCGCGAGAAGGTGCCCGGCGTCATCGACTGGCGCAAGGAGCGCGCCGCACTTGCGCAATTCATGCAGCGTATGCCGTTCAAGCTGCCGCTCGACGTCAAGGTGGCGGAACTTGCGGCCGGCGAGAAGCAGAAGCTCGAAATCATCAAGCAGCTCTATCTCGGCCGCAGTTTCCTGGTGCTCGACGAGCCGACTTCGGTGCTCACTCCCGGCGAGGCACACGAAGTGCTTGGCCTGGTGCGCGACATGACCAGGACCGGCGACCTCACCGTGCTGATGATCTCGCATAAATTCCACGAGGTGAAGGCCTTTGCCGACGATATCACCGTGCTGCGCAAGGGCAGGCTGACCGGAACCGGAAAGGTCTCCGAACTTTCCCACAAGCAGATGGCGGCGATGATGATCGGCGACCAACCGATCGCCGCACTCGACAGCCGCGCCCCGGTGCCGGCCGGCGCCAGACAGGTGCTGACGGTAAAGTCGCTGAAGGCGCCTGACCGCACCGGCTTGAAAACCATCGACATCGGCGAACTCGATGTGAAGTCGGGTGAGATCGTCGGCATTGCCGGCATCTCCGGCAACGGCCAGAAGGAGTTTCTCGAAGTCCTTGCCGGACAGCGGGCGCGCAATGGCGGCGACGTTCTGGTGAAAGGCTCGCCCTATGGCGCCAGCCGCAGCGAGGCGCGCAAGCTCAATGTCCGCTTCATTCCGGAGGAGCCGTTACGCAATGCCTGCGCACCGAAGATGACGGTGGCGGAAAACATGGCCTTCCGGACCTTCGACCTCAACGAGGCGGGCAAGCCGGTCAACTGGATCAGGATGAGTGCGATCAGGGACTACGCGGCCCGCCTGGTCGAACAGTTCAAGGTCAAGACGGCCTCGCTCGCTTCGCCGATTTCGTCGCTGTCAGGCGGCAATGTGCAGCGCGCCGTGCTGGCGCGCGAGCTGACCGGCGAGGTCGATTTGCTCATCGTGTCCAATCCCTGCTTCGGCCTCGACTTCTCTGCCGTCGCCGAAATCCGCGCCCGCATCATGAAGGCGCGCAACGCCGGTGCCGCCGTGCTTTTGATGTCGGAGGACCTTGATGAGCTGCTCGAGCTCTCGGACCGCATCTTCGTCATGTCGGACGGCGCGCTGGTCTACGAGACGCCGATCGCGCAGGCGAGCGTGCAGACGATCGGCGAGCACATGGCGGGACATCACTGATGGCGGAGATCGAGGCGCTGCCGTTTCCGTTCGCCTTCAAGCCTGAGGCGATGGCGCTGGTCGTCATCGACATGCAGCGCGATTTCGCTGAACCCGGCGGCTTCGGCGCCAGCCTCGGCAACGACGTCAGCCGGGTGGTGGCGATTGTGCCGACGGTGAAGAGATTGATCGAGGGGTTCCGCACCGCTGGCCTGCCGGTGATCCACACGATGGAGTGCCACAAGGCAGACCTTTCGGATCTGCCGTCGGCCAAGCGCAATCGCGGCAATCCGTCGATCCGGATCGGCGATGTCGGGCCAATGGGTCGCGTGCTGATCGTCGGCGAGCCGGGAACGGCGATCCTCGATGAACTTGCCCCATTGCCCGGCGAAATCGTCATCGAAAAGCCGGGCAAGGGCGCGTTTTATGCCACCAGCTTCGACGATGACCTGAAGCGGCTCGGCGCACAGCAACTGGTCTTTGCCGGAGTGACGACGGAGGTCTGCGTGCAGACGACGATGCGCGAGGCCAACGACCGCGGCTATGAATGCCTGCTGGCCGAGGATGCTACCGAGAGCTATTTTGCCGAGTTCAAGGCGGCCGCCCTGGCGATGATCAGGGCACAGGGCGCCATCGTCGGCTGGACGGCAACGACGGACCAGGTGCTCGAGGGACTTTCCAATGCCTAACGTCGCATACGCGGCTCTCATCCAAGGGGGCTGGCGCGATCTGCCGTTCGAGCCTTTCCGCGAAGGCATCACAGTGCATTGGCTGCTCAAGGGTGGACCGACGGAACCGTCGGTCGCCATCCTGAACTACCGGCCCGGCGCCGGCGTGCCGCGCCATCGCCATGCCGGGCTGGAAACGATCATCGTGCTGGAAGGCACGCAGAGCGACGAGAACGGCGACCATGCCGCGGGCAGCGTGATCCTGAACCCGGTCGGAACTGAGCATTCGGTGTGGACAAAAGACGGCTGCGTCGTACTCATCCAGTGGAACCTGCCGGTAGTCATTCTGGGCGAGGCCAAATGAGCGACATCCGCTTCGACATAGCGAGCCTGCACGTTGCCTATCAGGCCGGCGTCAGCATTGGCGAGGTGATCGATATGGTCCATGCGCGGCTCGCGGCGGCCGATGACCCCGGCATCTTCATCCATCTGGCGAGCAGGGCGGAGTTGCTTGCCGAGGCGGAAAAGCTCGGCCCGTTCGATCCCGCGGCAAAGCCGCTGTGGGGCGTGCCGTTCGCGGTCAAAGACAACATCGATGTTGCCGGCATGCCGACCACGGCGGGTTGTGCGGAATATGCCTACTTGCCGGCGAAAGACGCCACCGTCGTCGCGCGGCTCAAGGCCGCCGGCGCGCTGGTTGTCGGCAAGACCAATCTCGACCAGTTCGCCACCGGCCTGGTCGGCGTTCGCACGCCCTATCCAATCCCGAGGAATGCGATCGACCCGAAACTGGTGCCGGGCGGCTCCTCATGCGGCTCGGCCGTCGCAACCGCGCGCGGCATCGTCTCGTTCGCGCTCGGCACCGACACCGCCGGTTCTGGGCGCATTCCCGCCGGCCTCAACAACATCGTCGGGCTGAAGCCGAGCGTCGGCGCGCTGTCGGCCGCCGGCGTCGTGCCGGCCTGCCGCACGCTCGACTGCATCTCGGTCTTCGCGCTCACCGTCGATGACGCCTACCGCGTGTTCGAGGCGGCGGCGGCAAAGGACGACGCCGATCCCTATTCGCGTGACCTCTGCATTCAGGCTCTTGCCGCGCGCCCGCCGGTGCTGACGGTTGGCGTGCCGGCCAGGGCCGACTGGACCTTCTTCGGCGACCAGGCGATGCAGGCGGGCTTCGAGGCCGCCCTTGCCTCGCTGGAGACGCTGGGCTGCCGGCTGGTCGAAATCCCGTTCGGTGATTTCTACGCCACCGCCACTCTGCTCTACGAAGGCGCCTGGGTGGCCGAGCGTTACGCCGCGATCAGGGACTTCATGGATGCCAACGAGGCCGCCATGCATCCGGTGACGCGGCAGATCATCGGCGGTGCGCGAAAACTTTCCGCTGCGGACGCTTTCAACGGGCTCTATGCCCTGCAAGGCTATAAGGCCAAGCTTGCGCCGGTCATCGCCTCGGTCGACGTTTTCTGCGTGCCGACCGCGCCGACGCACTACACAGTCGAAGCGGTGCTGGCCGATCCGATCGCCACCAACAGCCGGCTCGGCACGTACACCAACTTCGTCAATCTGCTCGACATGTGCGGCATTGCCGTGCCGAGCGGAACCCGCAGCGACGGTCTGCCGATGAGCGTCACCTTGCTTGCCGCGGCGGGCAAGGACCACCTGACTGCGTCGCTTGCGCGCGATGTCCATGCGGCAAGCGGCCTTGCGCTTGGTGCTATCGGCTGGCCGCAGCCGCAGCGCGGCGATGTTCTGGCGGGCGTGGATGAAGGCACGATCGAGCTGGCCGTGGTCGGCGCGCATCTGTCGGGGATGGCGCTGAACGGCCAGCTGCAGCAGCTCGGCGCAATGTTCGCCCGGGCTGCAAGAACGGCGCCGCTCTACCGGCTTTACGCGCTCGCCGGCCAGTCGGTGCCGCGACCGGGGCTCGAACGCATCTGCAACGGCAAGGGGACAGCGATCGAGGTCGAAGTCTGGCGGCTCTCGCCGCAAGCCTTCGGCCGTTTTGTTGCCGCGATCCCGCCGCCGCTAGGCATCGGCACGCTTCTGCTTGATGACGGAACTTCGCCGAAAGGCTTCCTCGTCGAAAGTGCCGGTCTCACCGATGCAAAGGAGATTTCGCATTTCGGCGGCTGGCGCAATTTCATGGCGGGTCAGCTGCAGCGAAGCTGACGCTATCACTCGACCTTTTGCCTAAACTTCGAATGGCAGCTCGAGCAATCCTGCAAGATGAGATGCAGGAGGTGCTCCGCCGGCAATTTAGTGGGATCGGCTTCCGCGAGTGATGGTCGCTTGCCAAGCAGGCTGCCACCGCCCATCGCCAGGCCGGAACCCATTCTCATGCCGTCGGTGATGCGCGGCGGCGCCCGCTCGGCGTCGGAGGCCAGGGCGCTGGCCAGCGTTCCGATATGACGAGCCAGTGCCTCGAACTCCGCGCGGGCGAGGTCGATATCCGGCTTGGCGCCTGAAGGCGCACCCAATGTCGCGCCGGGGAATTCGGCAATCAGGGCAGGCCCGGTGCGTGCGCGGATGGTCTCGGCCGCCGCCTTGAAGGCCGCGGCGTCGTACGCCTGCTTGCCGTCGAACATCCCAGCGATCGCCTTTGCCGCCGCGGCCATTTCCTTCATCGAGGCCTGGCGAGCCTGGATGACCGCATCACGACCCGAATGGGCGGCGGCGAGCACGACAGAGACGCAGGCAAGCGACAGGACCGCTATGATAGCTGCTCGTCTCATCGTTGGCACATAAGGAGCTAGAGAATTCTTGTGACCAGACTGTCCAGTCGGGAGTTCTCGCGATAGGCAAATCGGACCACAACGGCACCTAAGACGCCAGTGACGGCACCGCCTATCACGTCGGTGAGATAGTGGGTGCCGATATAAATTCTCGACCAGCAGATCAGCAATGCCATGATGGAGAGGGCCAGCGTCCGGCGCGGCAGACCTTGCGTTGCAAGAGCCGCAACAACCGCAAAGCTGGCTGTCGCGTGGTCGGAGGGAAACGACCAGTCGGCGCTGGGCGCAATCAGCAGATGCGTCACGCCGGCATCGTAGGGCCGCAGCCGGTGGACGAATAGCAAAATGAACTGATTGATCGCCAGACCGAGCAGGAACGCCAAGCCGGCGGACAAGGCAGCATGGCGCACATGGTAACGGTCGGCCTTTGCCCACCATTGCAGGGCAACAGCCAGCACCATCAGCGGAACGCCGATTTGTGAGACGGCGATCATTGCCTTATCAAGAAAAGGGCTGATCCCGGCTGCCGCGTTGATCCAGTGGGTGAGAGCTGCATCCATCGTTTCTCGTTTCCGCTGTTGTCGATCGCAAGGTGAATTTTGTGAAAGCAGTAGACGAACGCCGCATCCATCAGATTTTCGAGCTCAGCATCTGGCTTAAAGGGGCGCATGCCCTGATCGAATGCGTGGGCGGGATCCTGCTTTATGTCGTCACCACCGACGCCATTGCCTCCTGGGTCAATACATTCACCCAAGAGGAATTGATCGAAGATCCGAACGATTTCATAGCTGGCTATCTGTCGCAGATGGCAAGCCACTTTTCCGTCGCCAGCAAGGAGTTTTATGCCTTCTACCTACTTAGCCACGGCCTGATAAAACTGCTGCTCGTTGTCGGGCTTTTGAGAGGCAAGCTGTGGTCGTATCCGGCATCGCTTGCGGCGCTGGGCGCATTTATGTTCTATCAAGTCTACCGCTACTCCTACACCCATTCGTTCGGCCTGCTTGTCCTGACCGTATTCGATGCTGTCGTCATGGTGCTGATCTGGCATGAATGGAAGGTCGTGCGGCAGCACAAGCCGGCATGACAGCGAAGTTTGCACGTCAGCCGCTCCGATTTTCAATCCACCTCACTGGGCGACGCCTTGTCCTGCCAGCTCGTCGATGATCGGGCAATCCGGCCGCTCGTCGCCGTGGCAGTGACTGACCAATTGGTGGAGCAGGCCGCGCAATCCGACCAGCTCAGCGATCTTCCTGTCGATCTCCACCAGCTTGGCGCTCGCGATGGCCTTCACGTCGGCGCTGTCACGTTCCCTGTCCTGGTACAGCGACAGCAACTGGCGGCATTCGTCGACCGAAAACCCCAGGCTTCGCGAGCGCTGCAGGAAGCGCAGCCGGTGAATATCGGCCGTCGAGTAATCACGATAGCCATTGTCCGTCCGGGCCGGGTGCAAGAGCCCGATATCCTCGTAGTAACGGATCGTCTTGGCCGGCAAGCCGGATTTTTCGGATGCGACGCCGATGTTCATGGCGGAAATCTCCTTTGTCGGAGGAAATAGACCTTCCAGTAGATGGAAGGTCAACATGATGTGGCGATTTTGGATGCCTGACGCAACCGCCCGCCCGCTCCAACCGTTTGCCTGCCAGCACATACTGAACCTTCGGGAAGAAATCGGTCCTCGGAAACGTTTTTACCGAACAGTGCTCAAAACCCGGTGTTCGACACCGGGTGCCGATGAGCAAAGACCCTCCGGCGCTGGCTCGACGCAACACCGCGCAGACGCCGAGGAGACAGAACATGCCCGTCAAGGCCTATATCAACCGGATCGCGACAGCGGTGCCGGAGTACGAGGTTCATCAATTCTACCTGCGTTTCGCGGCCTCCATGCTCGCGGCCGATCGCCGGAGGATCTTCGAACGCATGGCCGATCTTGCCGGCATCGAGCACCGATATTCCTGCTTTGCGCCGGCGTCCGACCCCGAGGGACCGTCCGCCGACCTGGCCGGAACCTTCATCCGGGGCGCGTTTCCCGGAACGGCGGCGAGAATGGCGATGTTCGACGATGCCGCACCTGTTCTGGCGCAAAAGGGCATCGACGGATTGCAGCTTGGCGACGACGCTTCCCGCATCACCCATTTGATCGTCACCACCTGCACCGGCTTTTCGGCGCCGGGCATCGATCTCGAGCTGGTTGCGCGTTGCGGGCTGCCGAACGGGATCGAACGCACGATGATCGGGTTCATGGGTTGCTATGCGGCGATCAACGGCCTCAAGCTGGCCCGCCACATCGTCCGCTCCGACCCGCAGGCCAAGGTCCTGCTGGTCAATATCGAACTCTGCACGATGCATCTGCGACAGACCACCGAGCTGGAAAAACTGCTGTCGTTCTGCCTTTGGGGCGACGGCTGCGCGGCTGCGCTCATCACTGCCGAGCCGGTCGGCATCGAGCTCGATAGCTTTCACTGTCTGGTGGCGAGGGAACGGCGGGACCTGATGCGCTGGAACATTCGCGACCACGGCTTCGAAATGGTTCTTTCCGGCCAGGTGCCGGCAGCGATTCATGAAGCGTTGCGGAACAGCCAGGCCGCCGTCCTCGGAGGCCGATCGGCGAAAGACATCGACCTTTGGGCCGTGCATCCGGGTGGACGTTCGGTGCTCGACGCCGTCGAAAGGGCCCTGGAACTGGAGCCCACCGCGCTGGAACCATCGCGCGAGGTGTTGCGCCAGTATGGGAACATGTCGTCGGCGACCGTCATGTTCGTGATGAAGGAGATGCTGAAGGCGCCACCCGGCCTGCTCGGTTGCGGCATGTCGTTCGGACCCGGGCTGACGGCCGAAACCATGCTCTTTCGAACGGTGTCATGAGCGGCCTGGAGCACCGGCAGCTTGCGCCGGAAATCCTCGACGGACTTGCGGCCGACGATCCGCGAGCGCTGGCCGCGCGCCGCGACCTTCGGCGCATCAATATGCTGATGTTTCAGGTGCCGATCATGACGTCGTTGCTCAGGAGGTTTGTGCCAAAGCCGCCACGCCGCATTCTGGAGATCGGCGCCGGCGATGGCTCCTTCATGCTGGCGGTGGCGCGGCGCATGACCAGGCATTGGCCCGGGGTCGAACTGGTGATGCTCGACCGCGTCGGCCTCGTCACCGCGCAATTGCGCGGCGATCTTGACAGGCTGGGATGGAGGGCGGAAGGCGTCACCGCCGATGTCTTCGACTGGGCAGGAAAGATCGAGGGCGCGCGTTTCGACGCCGTCACCGTCAATCTGTTCCTGCATCACCTCGACGATGCACAGCTCGTGCGTCTGTTTTCGCTGATCGGGCCGAAAGCCCCGTTGCTCATTGCGACAGAGCCGCTGCGGGCGAAACTGCCGCTGGCCGCGACCCGTCTTCTGCCGGCAATCGGCGCCAACGACGTCACACGAAACGACGCGGCGCAAAGCGTGCGTGCCGGCTTTCGCGGCAGCGAGCTTTCCGGTCTCTGGCTTGCGGCCAACGGCAAACCGGTCGAGGAACGGCGCGCCGGCCTGTTTTCCCACATTTTCGTCGGCGCCAGCGCCGGCAACGACCCATGACGCGATTGTCGACCCATGACGCGATCATCATAGGCGCCGGCCCGGCGGGCACATCCGTCGCGCTCACGCTGGTCCGGCGCGGATGGGCTGTGGCAATTGTGGAAAAGAGTGCGTTTCCACGCCGCAAGGTCTGCGGCGAATACATCTCGGCAAGCAATCTTGCGCTTCTCGACCGGCTCGAGATCGGCGATGCCTGGCGTACCAATGCCGGCCCCGAAATCCGCCGCGTCGGTTTGTTTTCCGGGGAGACCTGCGTCGAGGCGGCAATGCCATGTGCGGGAGCTGGGCCTCGGGCGAAAGACAGCTTCGGCCGGGCGCTCGGCCGGGACATTCTCGATTCTCTGCTTTTGCAAGCGGCGCGATCGGCGGGTGTCGAAATCTTTCAACCCTGCCGCGCCGTCGCCATCGAGCGGGATCGCGAGATGCAATGGGTGCGAATTCATGCCGGGGATGAAGCGGCGATATTGCGAGCGCCGGTGATTGTCGCCGCACACGGCTCGTGGGAACCGGGACCATTGCCCAGCCAGCTCGCAAAGGCCAATCGCCCGTCGGACCTGCTCGGCTTCAAGGCGCATTTCACCGGGTCGTCCCTGCCGCCGGATTTGATGCCTCTGCTGGCCTTCCCCGGCGGCTATGGCGGCATGGTTTCGGCGGATCATGGCCGGTTGTCGGTCTCGTGCTGCATCCGGCGCGATATGCTCGCGCGGCTGCGTAAACAATATGGCCCCAAACAACGGAGCCACGTGTCGGCCGCCGGTGCGGTCGCGCGCCATCTCGTGGACTCGTGCCAAGGCGTCAGGAACGCCCTGGAACCGGCTCTCCTCGACGGTCCGTGGCTTGCCGCAGGTCCGATCCGGCCGGGAATTCGCTCGTGCTACGAAGAGGACATCTTCCGCGTCGGCAATGCAGCTGGAGAGTCTCATCCTGTCATCGCCGAGGGCATCTCGATGGCGCTTCAGTCCGGCTGGCTGCTGGCTTGCGAACTCGCATGCGCGCCAAGTGGCCGGGCAGGGCGCGAGGCTGCCGCCACACGCTACGGGGCGGCCTGGAAAAGACTGTTCTCGACACGGGTCTACGCCGCCGCGGCCGTTGCCGGAATTGCCCTTCGCCCCGGCAGCGCCACCTTGATGGCAGCGATCGTCCGGAATTTCCCGCAGACACTGACGCTGGGCGCGCAACTGAGCGGCAAGACCAAGCCGGTTCCCGGCTTCGTCTAGGCGACATAGCGGTCCCATGAGCCGTAGTGCTCCTTGCTTCGGCGCCCCCGAGGCAGGCTGAGGCCGATCACAACTAGCCCTGCAACGGCATTGTTCAATGTCGAACCTCTGGTCGCGCCGTCGAGCAGCCAGGGCGCTGCGATCAGCCATAACCCGAACGGCAGGTTGAGGAAACGCAATGGCCGTGCCACCTCGGCCATGGCGCAGACCGCGATCGTGATGATCATGGCGCCCGAGAGGTGATCGCTGTTTGCAATGGCGCCAGCCGTGCCGAAGACCAGCCGCGAGACCATCAGCCAACCGCCGACGATACAGCATGCGACCAGCGTCCATGGAAACGTGACACCGCGAATGGCTGCGGCGGACTGTGCGGCAAGCGCGGCGGAAAAGCCGGGATCGTTCTTGTCCGCCTCGCCGTTCGGCTCCGGCCCGCCTTGGAAAAAGGTGCGCCAGAACGGACGGTCTGCCCGCACGCTGCGCAGCATGTACTGGCCCATGGCGACCACCTCGTCCAGCGTCAGCGGGATCATGACCAGCATGGCCGCCGCCGCGATGAGGCACAGTGTGCAATAGGTGCCGATCATGATCGGCTGGATGATGATGAAGAAGATCGAGACGCCGCCGAGCGGCACCACCAGGATGAAGAAGAAGGTCACCATCCAGGGCATGGTGCGCCAGCGGGTCGCCGTGCCCATCGCGCCCATCAGGGTTTCGATCATATAGGCCACGGCGCCAAGCCCGGCATCAGCGACTGGCCAGGCTCGAGAAACGTCGGATGTGATGATGAATTCCGTGCCGTTCCTGCCGTCTCCGCCGGGGAAGAACGGCTCCCAGACAGCACCCACATGGCCGAGCTGGTAGGCAGTGAGATAGCGGGCGATAAGGAAACCGAAGAAACCGAGCGCGATGATCGGCAGGCGCTGCAGCCAGGATGACGGCGAGTAGGTCCAGCCGGGCGGAACGGTGCTCTCGTCCATCATCCCTTCGTGGCTCATGCCCGGCATCATCGGGACGAGCACCGAGAAAGTGATGGCCAGCGCGCCGACGATCGTGTCGTTCATGGTGGCGGCGGCGCTCGGCGTCCAGAAGAACAGCGGCGCGAACAGCAGCCATAGGCCGGCGATCGTCGTGCCCCATTGCGCCCAGGAAAAACGCGGCGACAGTGCGAGCCCGCCAAACAGCATCAGCAGCAAGCCCGAGACAATGTCGCTCCAGCCGGTGAGCGCGTTGCGCAGCACCGGTTCCCACAGTCCACGCTCTTGCGTGACGTCACGCACAGTGCCAGCCGCCGCCGGATCGAACAGCGCGAACTGAAGCGGGCTGGTGAGGAGCCACACGCCAAGCGTGATGACCAGGAAATGAGCCCAGAGCATCTGCTTGCCCATCCCCGCCATCTCGGCCATGTGTCCGGGTTTCATCTTGTCGTGTTTGGCCTCGAACGCCTTGTCTTTCTCTCGCGCTTTTGTTCCGCTGCCGGCCACCTTGGCGGCGTTGAGCTTGTTGGCCCGATACCAGCCGGCGGGATCTGCCTTGAGCGCGTCGACGATCCGCGGCAACGTCTCGCGCAGGGAATGCCGGGGCTGCCAGCCGAGGACATTGCGGGCACGGCTGATATCGATCGCGTAGTGGTCGTCGGCGATATCGACCATCCAGGGACGAACGAATGATTCTTCGCCCAGCACGTCCTGTTGGACCCAGGCACCCGCCTTGGCGAGCGC
This sequence comes from Mesorhizobium sp. M1088, assembly GCF_040318575.1. Taxonomy (NCBI): domain Bacteria; kingdom Pseudomonadati; phylum Pseudomonadota; class Alphaproteobacteria; order Hyphomicrobiales; family Phyllobacteriaceae; genus Mesorhizobium; species Mesorhizobium sp. M1088. Next base: position 163,986 of record NZ_JAMYMO010000004.1, read on the forward strand.
CTTCGGCACCTCCCGTGTCTCCCAGTTCTCGCCACGGATCAACCGACCAATCTCGGCTTGAAGTTCGCCGTAGCCCATGACCTCAGGCTCGCCGAGAAGCAGCGCCAGCTCCGTGGGAAGTTTCTTCCGCCGATCTATAAGGCGCGCCACCGCATCGGTGAGGTCTTCCAGATGCAGGAACGACTGCCCGGTGCGCAGGTCACCCGGATATACATGCCCGGTCGGATCCTCTTCGTAGATACGCGCAATCTGATTGGCGAGGAATGCGTTACGGCCGAGATCATCATAGACGCCGGCCGGCCTGGCATAGACGACAGGGATCGCCCCGTGCTGCTCATGGATCAGGCGCTCGGTCTCGATCTTCGAGGTGCGGTAGGGTAGGTTCGATTCGAGCGGCCAATCCTCATCGATGATGTCGCCTGGTCGGCCAGCCTTGTGCGCCAGCATCGAACTCATGAAGACAAACTGCTCGACCTCAAATTGTTTCAGGGCGCGCAGGAGCTTCTCGGTGCCGCCAACCGTAATCTTTTCGTAGAGCGGGTTCCGTTCGCCTGTGAGATCGAAATAGGCCGCAAGATGGATCACCGAGGCGAGGCGGGCGCCATAGGCCGTCCGCACGCGCGCCAAGCCGGCTGCCACGGCGTCCTCCGATGTCAGGTCGATGCAGACGCACTCCGCGGCCGGCGGCGGCTGACGCGTCGCCGCCCGGTCGAGGCCGACGAGAGCAAACCGGTCGGCGAAGCTGTTGACCAGAGCCGAGCCGATGAAGCCGGTGCTGCCGGTAACAATAACCGTGTCTTTGCGCTTCGCCATCCAGACCTCATAGCCGGCGATTTGCCACTCCTGAGAGGGCCGAAGGCGACAGACGTTAAGAGCCGGAGGGCCGGACCAGTTCCGACGCCGACCCGATGACGCTGCTGCTTCCGGTGACGCCTACAACTTTCCGTCCTTTTTGCTCTTTTGACCCCGACTGCCTATGCCGTCAGGTTCGCAAATATTTGACCAGCGCCGCGATCGCGAGCACGAGGGTGACAAGCACCAGGACCCAAATGAGCGCCATGCCGCCCATCATCCACATTGAACCGTCCATCATCATTACAATCATCCCTCCCGCCGCCGCTGCCACCGGCGATTGCGAGGGGAACTAGTTCGCCATGTACGCCCGTCAAGGCGAACTCGATCAGCCCACGAAGGCGGTGGCTTGCCGGTCAATCAGGGCATGTTCAATGCTATCGACGAACGAGTTCATAGTAGGCTTCGGCCAAAACATGCTGGCCGTGCGGTAACTCGGGAACGGCAGGGCTTTGATCCAGTGCCTCCAGCGCTCGCAGCAAATGCTCCGCGACATCTGATCTGCCTTGCCGATATGCCTCTCTGAACAGGGCCAGTAGCTGCCTTTCGAAATTCATGGTTCGGTCCGCCATTGGACGATCTCCGGAAGTTGGCAATGAGCCTAACCGTTCCAGCCACCGGAAGGTCAAGCGCTCCTTTCAAGAAGCTAGAACAGGTTGAGAGCGCTTGTTGAACCGCATCCGAGGCGTCGCCCGGCTCTACTCTCCACCGCCGCAGCCGTCGGAGAGATCCCAGACGTCGACGACCTGCTTGCCGGTGAAACCGTGCTCGCGGATCAGGAACTTCGCCAGCCCGCCATACACTTTCCAGCGCCAGCATTGACAGCAGCATGGGCCTTTCTCGTTGGAATTGGCCATCGCGTAGTCGTAGGCCTGCTGCTCATCGCCGGAGAGCTTCACATCGTAGTAAGGAATCAATTTTTGGGCGATGCCAGCCGGAATGTCGTATGGATCGACGGGTATCATGGCGATATCGCGATACTTGGTCAGCCCATTCAACTGCTCGATGTAGCGCTTCATTTCCATCGGGCTGCAACATGAGCCCTTGATCCGCGACGTGCTTGGCATGGTTGCGATCGACTCCGTGAATTTGGCCGAACACGTGCTGTTGCCATTTTCGCTGAGGTCTTTGAAGCGACCCGCCATACCGGGGTCCTCCGCAGCGATTGCCAAATCCGGTTCGTTGACAAAGCCGGCAACCATCGCGGCGCCGAAAACACCGCCGAAAACAACCATTCGTCTGTTTGGGGACATTGTCCGGACCATGACTAATTCCTTTCCCGGTCTTCAGCCGATGCGCGTGAATATTGGAAACTGTTCGAGCAGCCAGAACGAGAATGTCGACATCCGTCCGGTGACCATGGCGAGCCCCATGACGACCATGATACCCCCGGCGGCGAACTGCAACATCGAGCCGGTCCGGCGCATCGCCTTCAGCCGCCGCGCCAGACTGTCGGTGAACAGAGCGGCAAGCAAGAAGGGAAGGCCGAGGCCGAGCGAATAGACGGCGAGCAGCGTCACGCCTTCGGCGACGGTGGCCGACGGGGCGCCGACGGTCAGGATGGCGCCGAGGATCGGGCCTATGCACGGGGTCCAGCCGAAGGCGAAGGCGAGGCCGAGAACATAGGCCGACGTCGCCTTGCCACCGGGCATATCGGCATGAAATCTCGCTTCGCGCATCATCCAGGATGGGCGAAGCAGACCGGTGAGGAACAGGCCGAACAGGATGACGATCGCACCGCCGGCAAGGTTGAGCTCGATGCGGTGGCGGAGCAGCAATCGGCCGAGCGCCGTGGCGCTGGCGCCTAGCACGATGAAGACGGTCGAGAACCCGAGCACGAAACAGAGGCTCAAAGCGGCCGCCGACAGGCGCGCCGACCCGCCCATCGGCGTCCTGCCGGCGACATACGACACATAGCCCGGCACCAGCGGCAGCACGCAGGGAGAGAGAAACGAGACGATGCCGGCCACGAAGGCGGTCAGCACGCCGATGTTGGAGAGTTCGGGCATCGATCAATTGTTCCCGCTTGCCGGCGTCACTTCTTCAGGGCCCTTGCCTGCCCGATCAATTTCTTCATCGAAGCAAGATCGGTCGCGCCTTGAAAAATCTGGTCGCCGACGACGAAAGTCGGCGTTCCGGCGATTTTCAGCGCCTGAGCCAGTTTCGCATTTTGGTCAATCGCCGCTTGGATGTCCGGATGCTGCATATCGGTCTTCAAGCGAGGGACGTCGAGGCCGATCTCGGCCGCGATCCTGAGAACGATCGTCTCGTTCACCCGGCTCTTGGCGTCATACAGGGCCTTGTGGAACTCCGCATATTTGCCCTGCATCTGAGCCGCGAGCGCTGCCTTGGCCGCAAATACGGAATCAGGGCCGAGGATGGGGAATTCCTTGTAGACGATGCGCAACTGCGGGTCGTTGGCCGCGGCTTGCGCCATGATCGGCGCCACTTGGCGGCAATAAGGGCAATTATAGTCGAAGAATTCGGCCATGGTGACGTTGCCTTGCGCATTGCCGCCGACGGGGCTTTGCTTGTCGCGGAAAATGTCGTCCGCGCGCGACGCCAGAACCGCCTTTACCTGGGCCGCCTCGGCCTCGCGCTGGCGCTGATCCAGGCTTTGCAGCGCCTGCACCAGGACTTCGGGATGGGCGAGGATATAGTCGTGGATGCGCTGGTCGATTTGGTCCTGGGACATTCCGCCAGCCGCCGTCGCCGATCGCCCGGCGCCCTGAAGGCCCGGATTTAGCAGGAACCATCCGGTCACGGCGGCAAGCAGCAGGGCGCGGACAAGCCAGCTCCCATATCGGTTTGCCTGTTTTACGCTGATCGTCATATGCATCTCTCCTTGTTCTCCGTCGAGGCGCCCGGTCGGCATGCCGCCGGCGAAATTGCGCGTCAAAAGAAGTTTTTCAATTTTGCCAGCCAGCCTTCGTCCGGCTCCCCACCCGTTTCCTGTTCATGGTGCGGACGCTCGACGCCGTTGGTGAGCGCGTTGACGAAGGTGACAAGATTGACCGGCGCGAAATCCAGGCCGTGAAAATTGGCGCGCCACCGGCCTTCCTTGTCGATGACATGAGTGACGATGCCGTGCGCCTGAATGCCGTCATCTGTCTTGCTGAATCTGTGGCCGAAGGCTTCCGCCAGCTTGCGGGTCGCGTCCTCCGGCTGATCGGGTGTCGTGGTCAGGAACAACCAATTGACCGGATCGAGCCCGTGCGCCGGCCCGTAGCTGCGCAGCACGTCCGGCGTGTCCCGCGTCGGGTCAGTGGTGATAGTCACGAAGGTGACCTGGTCCTTCATCGGCGTGGCGTTCACCATCGCCTGGATCTCGGCGATCTTCTCGGCGTGGAGCGGGCATACGTCCGTGCACGACGTGTAGACGAAGTGGAGGACGACGACCTTGCCATGCAACTCGGTCGGCCGCACGATACGCCCCTCAGCGGTGCGCAGGGTGAAATCGGGTATCGGCTTATCAATCGGCTGGAAATACTTCTCGTCGCCCTTGAGCATGGCGTCGACTTCATCGAGCGAATGCGCCTGCGCGCCGTGAAAAAGGCCGAGGATCAGCGCCGCCAGTGCGATCAGGCCGCACAGCAAGCGCGTGCCCAAAGTCGGCGAGAGCGCTTGCCGCTCGTTTTGGGTCTGGATAGGCATCAACCGCTGCCTTTCGTGGTGCCTTCCCCATCCGCTTTTGGGGCAGCGTTTTCCGTTTGGCAGGTGCGGCCTGTCATCCGGTTCATGCACAGGCCGAGCGCGCACATGGCCACGCAAGGCAGGACGCTGAGCAGCAGTGGCGCAATGCCCGCGGCGACCAGCCATGTCCAGTTGAAGGCGAGGCCGGCGACGGCAATGACCATGCCGGCAGCGATTAGTCCGCGCCGGTCACCGAGATAGTGGCGGATGGCGTGAAGAATGCTGCGGCCGAGCGAAGCCTGCGAGGTTTCGGGCGATTCTGTTGTGGTCATGTCCTTTCCTTTCTCAGTTGGCCCCGAAATGGCTGCGGATGAACGCCATCATTTCGGGTGAATCCCATTCGGCTGGGCCGATCAGCCGGCCGATTTCCTTGCCCTCGCGGTCGATCAGCAATGTCATGGGAAGGCCGAGGGCGCCGAGCGTGAACATCGCCTTGCCCGTTGTGTCGATGTTGAGGGCGAGATGCTCGACGCCGATCTCGGCGAAGAACTTTTTCACGATGTCCGGACCGCCGCGATCCATCGACAGCGCGATGACCTCGAAATCCGGTCCGCCGAGCTTGGCTTGCAACCGGTCGAGCGTCGGCATTTCCTTGCGGCAGGGAGCGCACCATGTCGCCCAGATGTTGAGCAGCAGGACCTTGCCGTGGAAATCCGCAAGCGTTTTCGGTTGACCGTCGGCGTCCTCAAAGCTGATTTCCGGCACGGGGACGGGAGCCTCATGAATGGCGAAGTCCTGCGGCGGCTCGACGGCCGATGCGGGCTGCGCCACCGTGAGCAAGGCGCCGAAGAGCGCGAGAGTGAGCATCTTCACGGTTGCCGCTCCTTCGCCTCGGCCCTCAGGCGCTCGACGAGCGGCATGATCGTTTTCTCAAGAGCCTCTTCCGTCACCGCGCCAATGTGCTTGTAGACAATGCGGCCGTCGGCGCTCACGACAAAAGTTTCCGGTATGCCGTAGACGCCCCAATCGATGGAGACGCGGCCGTTCAGATCCGCGCCGGTACGCGTATAAGGATCGCCCATCGTGTCGAGCCATTGTGCGGCATCATCGGGCCTGTCCTTGTAGTTGAGCCCATGCAGCGGCACCGTCTTGCTCGCCGCCAGTTGTATGAACACAGGATGTTCCTCGCGGCAGGCCAAGCACCAGGATGCGAAGACGTTGACCAGCGAAACGTCGCCCCGCAGGTCACCGCTCGACAAACCAAACGTGCGACCCTGGACCGGCGGCAGGCTGAATTGGGGCACCGGCTTGCCGATCAGCACCGATGGAATGTCGGACGCATTGCGCGTGAGCCCCCAGGCGAGCAACACGGCCAGCCCGACGAAAATCATCACGGGCAGGACGACCAGTAATCGTCGAAGCAAGGCGCGCCGAATGGCTGCCGGTCCCGCATCGGATTGAACGTCACCGCTGGTCATGATGCACCCGGCCGATTGTGGTCCGACGACCCGTCAGCACGTATCTTGCGAGTGCTGCGACGGCGAGCACCAGAACCAGCAGCACGAGGAAACCGGCAACGGACAGGAAGGTCATCGCAAGCCAGGTTCTGGCCGGACAATCGGAAATGTCGGTCAACATCGCGGTGCCTTTCACTCCGTCGCGTAGACGGTCGGCGCCTTGCCGTCCTTGGTGAAAGCATAGATCGTCCAGGTCCCGTCTTTCTCGCCGCCCATGCCGGGCGCGCCCGTCGGCATGCCGGCCAGCGTGATGCCTGTGATTGCTGGCCTTTCGGTCAAAAGCTTCTTGACGATCTCGACCGGCACTAGGCCGTCGACGACATAGCCGTCGACCATCAGCGTATGGCAGCCTTGCAGGTCGGCCGGCACGCCGGCATCGCCGCTAATCTGCGAGAGGTTGTTGACCGGCTTGATCTCGACCTTGAAGCCATTGTGCTCCAAATAGTTAGCATAGGATTCACAGCAGCTGCATTGCGGGTTCTTGTACATCACCGCTTCGATCGTCGCGGCGACGGCCGGAAGGGGCATGGCGATCGCGACGGCGAAGGCCGCAAGCGAGTAGGTCAGTTTCATGGCAGTCTCCTCGGGTTCCAGAAATTCATCGCCGGCCGTCACTGCGTCGCGTAGACGGTCGGCGCCTTGCCGTCCTTGGTGAAGGCGTAGATCTTCCAGGTCTCGGTCTTCTCGCCGCCCATTCCCGGCGAGCCCATCGGCATGCCGGCCATGGCGATGCCGGTGATTTGGGGCTGTTCCGTCAGCATCTTCTTGACCAAGTCGACCGGCACGAAGCCGTCGACCACGTAGTCGCCGATCACCACCGAATGGCAGCCTTGCAATTGCGCGGGAACGCCGAGCCCAGCGCTTATCTGGCTGAGGTCGTTGGTCGGCTTGAGCTCGACCTTGAAGCCGTTCTGTTCGAGATAGGCGGCGTAGGTCTCGCAGCAGCTGCAGCTCGGGTTCTTGTACATCACCGCCTGGATCGTTGCGGCGAATGCAGGCATCGGCATTGCGATTGCGACCGCGAGAGCGGCGATTGAGTAGGGCAGTTTCATTTGCAGTTCTCCTTGGGTGATTGGGGTGGCGAAAAAATCAGGTCACGCGGAAGACGGTCATCAGACCCGCCATCTGGTGGTCGGCGACATGGCAGTGCAGCATCCAGTCGCCGGGATTGTCGGCGACGAAGGCGCATTCGATCACATCCTTGGGGGCGAGCAGCACCGTGTCCTGCCATTGGCGGTGCGGCACCGGCGAACCGTTGCGCGAGATGACCGACAGGCTGAAGCCGTGGACATGCATCGGGTGCCACCAGGCGGTTTCGTTGCGCATGGTGAGATGGCAGGTCACACCGCGTTTCAGCGTGAACTGCGGCGCCATGCCGGCATGGCCGTCGCCGGTCATCGACATGCCGTTGATCGCCCAGGCCGCACCGCCGTTCATGCCCATCATCCCCATGCCCATCATGCCGCCGACGCCCTTGAGCTTGCCGCCGCCCATCATGCCGCCCTGCAGCACGATCTCCTGGCGCTCGGCGCCAGCGAGGTCGGGCTGGGGCAGAGGGTTGCGCGGCAGGCCGGCTGGCGCGTCGAGCGGATGGGTTCTCAGCGGCGGCGCTGCGTCATAGGCCAGCGTGGTCAGGGTGTAGGCAAGGCCGTCGTAGAAATCGTCGATCACCGCGTGGCGGCTGCCGGGGTGGCCCTGCATGTCGAGCACGATGTCGATGCGCATGGCGGGCGCCAGCACCAGGCGACCGCCCTCCGGTTCATGCGGATCGCAGGGCTGGCCGTCGATGGCGACGACGACCGGACGGTGGCCTTCGAAGCGCAGCGCCATCATGCGGGCAAGCGAGGCATTGGCGAGCCGCAGCCTGACGCGCTCGCCGGCCTTCACGCTCCGATCGCCTGGCCCCGTGCCGTTGACGGTGACGACATTGCCGACGCGGCCCGACATCGAGGCATCCATGGCACTGCCGAAGCCGCCGGCGATCTGCCCGTCGGCAACAAGCCGCCAGTCCTGCAGCAGCCAGACAAAGTCGCGGTCGACGGCGACCGGCTCGGCCTCCTCGACGATGAGGGGGCCGGCAAGGCCGCGGCCGATCTGCACCAGGCTGTTGGCGTGCGGGTGATACCAGAAGGTGCCGGCATCGGGCGGGGTGAATTCATAGATGAAACTTTGCCCCGGCCCGATCGGCTTCTGGGTCAGGCCCGGCACGCCGTCCATGGCGTTTGCCAGGCGAATGCCATGCCAGTGGACGGTCGTATCCTCGTCGAGACCGTTCTCGACAGTGATGCGGACCGGCTGGCCTTGCCGCAGGCGCAGGGTCGGGCCGGGAATTGTGCCGTCATAGGCCCATACCGTGGTTTGCGGACCACCTGCGTCGATTAACCGGGCATGGGCCGGCGCGACCTTGATACGGCGCTCATCAACTGCGGCTGCCCGCGCCGGGCGCATCGACGTCGAGACGGCGACGCCCGCCGCCGCAAGCAGGAACCCGCGGCGCGACAGGAAAAGACTGGAATTGCTATTCACCCTTACGTTCCTTGCGATCTCGATCGACGGCGAGCGTCGACTGATTGCTTGTCCGCGCCCGTCGCGCATCAACGCGAGCGGGCGACCGGACGCCGGACATCAGCCGTGGGACGGCTGAAACGGCGTCAGACGAGAGCGCTGGCTCTGGGAGGGTATGGGTCGGGCAGGGAACTTCGCCCGTGCAGGAACGGCGCCGGCAGCGGCGATATTTGCGACGGCAGCGGGATTGTCACCATGTCGAGCTTCTGCGGCAGCAACGCAAGCGCCGGGGCAATGCAGGTCGGCGGGCAGTATATCCCCTTGCCGTCACCGCCGGCACCCTTGAGGCACCCCTTGCAGTCACCCTTCATGGCGGCATCGGCCATCTTGTCCATGCCGGGCCCCGCAGGCATGGTCATGCCATCGCCGGCAGCCATGCCGGCCGTCATCGTTGCCGACATGATGCTGGCCTGTGCACCGGACAGGCTGAGCCCCACGGTCAGGAAGACCGCGAGCAGCGTGACAAGCATGTGTTTTGGCGACAGCCGAGCCAACATCTGCTCAGGCTGACCGCAAAGTACGGTTTTTGCAAGTGCCAATGCTGTGACATAGCGACCAAGGGGAGCCAATCAGTGCCGGGCATGCTCGCATTTATCGTGATCCGCCAGCACCTCGATGACACGGCATTCGCAGACTTTTCCGTGCCGGCAGCCTTCGACCATATGCTCCAGCTCGGCTTTCAATGCTGTAAGGCTGCGTATCCGCTGAACCACGTCGGCCAGACGCGCCTGGGCAATGGCGTCGGCGGTCGCACAAGGCTGGCTGGGATTATCCTGCAGCGTCAGCAGCGCCCTGATGGCTTCGATCCCGAACCCCAACTCGCGCGCGTGCCTGATGAAGGCGAGCCGGCGCAAGTCTGCCGCTTCATACTGCCGGCGATTGGCTTCGCTGCGGGCAGCGGCAGGAAGCAACTCTATCTGCTCATAGTAGCGGATGGTTGGAACCTTCACGCCGCTGTGTCGGGCCGCTTCACCGATGGTCACACCTGTTGACATTTCGCTTGCTCCTCTAGTCGCTAGAGGATGTAGCGTCGCGGTCGAAGATACAAGAGGTTCACCATGGCTGCGACCAAACAACAGACCCGCTACCGCGTGGAAGGAATGGATTGCGCCGGTTGCGCCAGCAAAATCGATACGGCCGTGCGGCGGATGCCTGGTGTTCAGGACATCAACGTATCCGTTTCGGCGGGCACTCTGACGGTCACTCATACTCCCGAAAGCAATCTCGGCGCGATCGAGAGGAAGGTCACCGCCCTCGGCTACGCCGTCGCTCCGCTGACCTCCAAGTCCGGGACGCCGGCATCCGATCAATCCGCCGATGACCATGCCGACGGAAGGCACAATCACGACGAGAACGTAGCGGGGTTACATGCGAACGGTGATGCGCCGGCGTCGGTGCTATGGTGGGATAGCGCCAAGGGCCGCCTGGCCATCGCCAGCGGAGTCGCCTTGGCCGTGGCTTTCGCGATTGATTACGCCTGGCACGCGACCGGCCCGTGGGCCTTCATCGCCGCAATGCTGCTCGGCCTGGCTCCGATCGCGCGCCGAGCGGCCATGGCCGCAGCCGCAGGCATTCCGTTCACAATCGAAATGCTGATGACTGTGGCGGCGGCCGGGGCCGTCATCATCGGTGCCGGCGAGGAAGCGGCGACGGTGGTCTTCTTGTTCCTGATCGGCGAGTTGCTCGAAGGGGTTGCGGCCGGCAACGCACGGTCCAGTATTCAAGCGCTCACGACCCTCGTTCCCAAAACCGCGTTCGTCGAGAAAGACGGCCAGACCCGCGAGGTGCCGGCCGAAAGCCTGGCTGTGGGCGCCATCATCCTCGTGCGGCCGGGCGACCGGATTCCGGCTGACGGCGAGATCACCGAAGGCGGGAGCGCCATCGAGGAATCACCCGTCTCCGGTGAAAGCGTGCCGGTGCGCAAGGACGTCGGCGACACGGTCTTTGCCGGCACTATCAACGGCGACGGCGTGCTGCGCGTCAAGGTGACGGCGACCGCCGCAGACAACACGATTGCACGCGTGATCAAGCTGGTCGAGGAGGCGCAGGAAAACAAGGCGCCGACCGAGCGCTTCATCGATCGCTTTTCGCGCTGGTACATGCCCGGCGTTGTCGCCGTCGCGGCGCTTGTGGCGGCCACACCGCCGCTGCTCTTGGGCGGCGATTGGAACGAATGGATATACAAGGGGCTGGCGCTGCTGCTCATCGGCTGCCCGTGCGCGCTGGTCATTTCAGTTCCGGCGGCGATCGCGGCGTCGCTTTCGGCCGGAGCCCGGCGCGGCCTGCTGATGAAAGGTGGGGCGGTGCTGGAAGGGCTCGCGACCATCAACGCCGTGGCGCTCGACAAGACCGGCACGCTGACGCTCGGCAAGCCGCAGGTCACCGATGTCGTTGCGGTGGGCGCCAGTGAACGCGACATCCTTTCGCTCGCCACAGCGCTTGAGATCGGCTCGAGCCATCCCCTCGCTTTGGCCATCCTCCAAAGGGCCAAAGCCGGCAGCATTCCCGTGCCGCCTGCCGCCGAAGCCAAAGCGATCGGCGGTAAAGGGGTTATCGGTCGTGTCGGCGGCAAGAACCTGTTTCTGGGCTCGCCAGTCGCGGCGGGCGAGATAAACCTGCTGCCAGCAGACCAGGCGGCACGCATCGTGGCATTGAACGATGAAGGCAAGTCAGTGGCGGTGCTGCTTGTAGACAACGCGCTGGCCGGCTTCATTGCCATGCGCGACGAACCCCGGCCGGATGCTTTCGCCGGGCTAAAGGCGCTGACCAATGCAGGCATCAGGACAGTCATGCTAACCGGCGACAATAAGCGCACGGCGGCTGCCATCGGCAAACAGCTCGGCATCGAGGTGCGCGCCGAACTGCTCCCGGAGGACAAGCAGCGCATCCTCGACGAGTTGAAGGGGCAGGGGCTTAGGGTAGCCAAGGTCGGCGACGGCATCAACGATGCGCCGGCACTTGCCGCCGCCGATGTCGGCATTGCCATGGGCGGCGGCACCGATGCGGCTCTTGAAACGGCTGACGCAGCGGTGCTGCATGGACGCGTCGGCGACGTTGCGGCCATGATCAGGCTGTCCCAAGCAACCATGGCCAACATCAAGCAGAACGTCACCATTGCGTTGGGCCTGAAGGCAGTGTTCCTGGTGACGACGATCGCCGGCATCACCGGCCTCTGGCCCGCCATTCTCGCGGACACCGGGGCGACGGTGTTGGTGACGGCCAATGCCATGCGGCTGTTGCGTTGGAAGAGCAGCTGGTAAGAGCGACAACGGCATCGTGTTAGGACAGACCATGCAGCAAGCCATTGCGTCGGACGGCCTTCGCCGGGTGGTGCTTGTCGTCGCACTGCTGAACCTGGGTTATTTCGGCATTGAATTCGCTGTCGCGCTGGCGATCGGCTCGGTGTCGCTGTTCGCCGACAGCGTCGATTTTCTGGAAGATGCCTCGGTCAATCTCCTCATACTGCTCGCCATGGGATGGTCGCTGCGTGCCCGCTCGCGGGTCGGCATGGCGCTGGCGCTTATCCTGCTGGTGCCGGGCCTGGCGACGCTGTGGACCGCGTGGGAAAAGTTCAACATGCCGGTGCCGCCGCAGCCAACGGCGCTGACGCTGGCGGGATTGGGCGCTCTGGCGGTCAATCTGTCATGCGCCTACATGCTGGCGCGCTACCGCCATCACAGCGGCAGTCTTACCAGGGCGGCATTCCTCTCGGCCCGCAACGATGCGGTCGCCAATATTGCGATCATACTGGCCGGATTGGTGACGGCCTTCCTGTGGCGCTCGGCGTGGCCGGATTTGATCGTCGGCCTGGGAATCGCAGCACTGAATGCAGATGCGGCGCGCGAGGTCTGGGAGGCAGCTCGGGAAGAGCACCGGGCCGTTTCGTGAACTCCAAAACGCTCAGCGCGCTGCCGCATTGCCAATCCGCCAATGCAGGCCCCTATACCGGCCAGCAGTCAGCCAGAAACTTGCGCGATCTCTAATATAATCGCACCCTTTCAAAGCGGTCGGAGGGAGAACCGCCCATAAGTAAAAATCGGGAGGAAAAACCATGAACAGCATGAGCCTCACCACACTTGGACGAAGTCGACCGGGTTGAAGCGGTGAAACGATGAACCGCACAAGGCCACGCACGTCATCAAAAGGCCCGCGCCTCCGAAGCGGACGCGGGCCGATTTCGTCGGTATGCGCTAGGCAGGTATCAAGACGGCGATGCGGTGGATGCCGACCACCTTGCTGGTGTTGGCCGCCGCGTCGGTCTTGCCCTTGGAGCAGGTATATACGTCACCTTCCTTGAGCTTGAATTCCTTGTCGGCCTTCTTGATCGTGAATTCACCGGCGGCAATGGTGCAGACCATGTCGTTGTCCATCACCATTTGAGGGGCGGCTGCTCCGGGCTGAAAGACTATATCGACAATTGAGATGCTCTTGTAGGCGGGGATATCGGAATTGCCGGTGCCGACCTCGACCAATCTGACGCCGGGTGCAATCTCCTTGCCTTCCTTCGGGCCGTATTTCTTCACCTTTGCCGCCGCCGCCAGCGTGAACAAAGGCGTTACCGCTGCCGCCGTCACGCCGAGAGCAATCGCGGACCTGCGATTCATGGTTTTCATCGCGTCCTCCCATTTAATGTTTGGCCACGCACCAATGCGCATGACCACAATACATTAGCACACATGCAGATAATTGCAGCACGGCGTTTCGGAGCTTACGGAAGCGAACCGCCTCCCGGTCGAATGCGACCGAACAGCAAACAATTCCATGCTATGCTGGCGAGCCATCAAACGGGCGACGGGGGATAGCAATGTTGGAAACGGACAAGGTATTCGCTGGCTCAATTCCGGAAAACTACGACCGCTATATGGTGCCGTTGATTTTCGAGCCGTTCGCCGCAGATCTTGCGCGACGAGCAGCGTCATTGTCGCCAAGCGCCGTTTTGGAAACCGCCGCGGGCACCGGGGTTGTCACCCGCGCATTGGCGCCAAAACTGTCGCCCGGTGCAAGCTATGTCGTAACCGACCTCAACCAGCCGATGCTCGACTACGCCGCTTCGCGGCAAGCTCCCGACGATCGCATCAATTGGCGTCAGGCTGATGCTCTGGCGCTACCGTTCGAAAATGCGGCCTTCGATCTCGTTTGTTGTCAGTTCGGTGCGATGTTCTTTCCCAACCGCTCATCCGCCTATCGCGAAGCCCGGCGAGTCCTGAAGCCCGGAGGACATTTTCTATTCAGCGTATGGGATCGCATCGAAGAGAATGTATTTGCGGACGATGTGACGAATGCCCTGGCGAGGATTTTTCCGAACGATCCGCCGCGCTTTCTGGCACGCACGCCGCATGGCTACCACGATACGGCACTGATCCGTAGCGAGCTGGAGGACGCAGGTTTTTCCGGTGTGGTGATCGAGACGAGGGCCGAACAAAGCCGTGCCTCCTCGCCGCGCGTTCCGGCCGTTGCTTATTGCCAGGGCACTCTCCTTCGCAACGAAATCGAGGCCAGAGAGGCGGGAAAGCTGGACGCTGCAACCGACTATGCCGCAGCCGCCATTGCAGACAGGCATGGCAGCGGCGAGGTTGCTGCCAAAATCCAGGCTCACATAGTGGTGGCTGTGGTCTGAACGGTTCATAGTTTCACGGAAACGCTGAACCGCTCTATCTTTTTGTTTTGACGCAATTCCGGACGGAAAACCGTTTCAAACTTTCCTGAAATTGCTCGAGGTATTGGATATCCCGTCCAGCACCTGCGACGTTCAGCTGCCATGCAGCACACGTCTTGCCGCTATTCCGAATTCCCAGACGATGACCGTTCATTCGCCCAAGTGGCAGGTCGACAAGTGGCAGGTTGACGATCGCCGGGGCTTGATGGCGGCGGCGGCCGGCCGCGCGATTCTGGTCGGCCCGGCTTCACTTTCGCAGCCATGGCCGACTCCGCCCAGCAAGGTCTAGTCATTTCGCTTTCTTGACTCGGCCGACAAAAACGGGCAGCAAAGTCATCATTGGAGGGCAGTTTTGCCAACTATGCAGGTTTTGGAGGGCGTTTTTCGGTGTGACCGTCGCCCAATCGGCGGTCGGTAGAGGGATTGGTTAACCAACTTTGTCCATCTTTTGAATCAATCGGCAACAGACGCAAAGCGTGCTGGGGGCACCAGGCGAACTGTGAATGTCACGGCTGCGAATCCGCTAGCCGGCATCGGCCGATTGAGAGTGGTTGAATGGCGTTTGTAAGTGCGAAAACCCGGGGTGACAGTCCTGCAACTGGATTGACTTCGATGAGGCCCGGCCTGCGCTGGGTCGCGGTTCCGGCCGTCGGCGCAGCCATTGCTTTATGGTCGGTGGCGACTTTGGCCGGCCTTTATTCAGTGGGAACCTCGCTCAGCGCCGCTTCCAACGGTCTCCCGCAAAGCCTGCTCGCGCCGCGCACCATCGCGCTTGCCGATCCTCGCCGCAGCCTTGCAAAGGCGCAGGCCCCGACGTGGGCCGCGGCCAACGCGGCGCTGTCGGCCAAGCTGCTGCAGTACGGGTGCGATGCCAACTGCCTGCGGTCGGCGTCGAACTTCGTCCACCAGGGAAAATCGGCGCGTCTCAAGCGCAATACCGTGCCGATTGTCGCTGATGCGTCGCGGCAATCGAGCTTCGACGACGTGGTCGCCAAGGCCGCGCTGTCGCCGCAAAAGCTTGCCGCCGCCTTTGCCCGTGCCGGCTCACCCGTCATGCTCGCAAGCCTGCCGGCCGACGCCCGGTTCGCCGAGCCGGTACGCATACCCGACCCGAACGGCCCGGCGTCGGTGCGCTTCGGGCCCGCGGTGGCGGAGATCGAACGCTCGTCGCGCCTTGCGCTGGCGCTGGCGAATACATTGCCGGAGCAGATGATCGACGTGCTCCCGGCAGCCGTCGCGGCAAGCGAGCCCGCGGCTTCGCAAGAGCCGCAAGAACCTGAGGTCCAACTGGCCTCGCTGCCGCCGCAAGACGACATGCCCGACAGCATTCCGCTGCCGACGCTGCGTCCGCGGGCGGACATCGATAAGCCGGCCGAGGCGCCGCGGGCTCAAGCGTCAAGAGATCAGGCGCCAAAAGACCAGGCGCGAAAAGATCAGGCGCAAAAGGATCAGCCATCGAAAACGGAGCCGCCCAAGGCGCAGGCCTCCAGGACCGCCAAGGCGAGCAAGGTGCAGACGGCCGACGCTCCGCCGGTCGAGACGCAACCCGGCAGCCTGTCGCCTCGCAATTCGTCACAAGCGGCAGTGCCGGGTGTGTCGGGCAAGCCGGGCAAACGTTCGAAGACGCAGGGCGGCGACATGCTGGCCTATGCCAAGCCCGACATGCCTTCCGGCGGACTCGGCGGAGCCTTCAGGAACCTGTTCACCACGCCCAACATGGGTACCGGCGTCGCCGTCTACGACATCTCGGCCAAGACCGTCTATATGCCCGACGGCTCGCGGCTGGAGGCACATTCGGGACTGGGCGCGATGGTCGACCAGCCACGCTACGTCCACAAGAAGAATGTCGGCCCGACGCCGCCGGATACCTACAATCTGACGATGCGCGAATCGCGCTTCCACGGTGTCGAGGCGATCCGTCTGACGCCGGCCAGCGGCAGCAACAAATATGGCCGTGACGGCCTGCTCGCCCACACCTACATGCTGCGCGGCGGCCGCGCCGAATCGAATGGCTGCGTCGTCTTCAAGGACTATGCCCGCTTCCTCGCCGCCTACAAGAAGGGCAAGATCAAGCGCCTCGTCGTGGTGCCGCGCCTGTCGAAGCCGCTGACACGCGTCGCCCAAGAGGGGCGAGGGGCTTAGGTCGCTCGCGGCAGCCCTTCATGGCTTCGTCATCCCAGGGTCTTCGCGACGCCGCTTCGCGCCTGCTCCGCCCTGGGATGACGAAGCTGGGGAGGTTTGGCCAATCTCGAAGGTTTTCAATCCCGTCCAGGGACAGTATGAGTGGCCGGTGGGGCGGCTCCGGCTTCAAACAATCACGAGGACATCATGACAATACGCGCTGTCGTCTGGGGCGAGAATATTCATGAGCGGACCAACGAAGTGGTCGCGGGCATCTATCCTGAGGGCATGCATGCGACGATCGCCAATGCACTGAAGCTCGACCCGGAAATATCAGTGTCCTGGGCAACGCTGGAGCAGCCGGAGCATGGGCTGCCGGCCGACCGTCTGGCCGAGACCGACGTCTTGCTGTGGTGGGGACACAAGGACCATGGCGCCGTCGCCGACGAAGTGGTCGAGCGCGTGGCGCGCCGCGTCTGGGAAGGCATGGGGCTGATCGTTCTCCATTCCGGCCATTTCTCGAAGGTATTCAAGAAGCTGATGGGCACTCCCTGCACGCTGAAATGGCGCGAGGCGGGCGAGCGCGAACGGCTCTGGGTGACCAGCCCCAACCACCCGATCGCTGCCGGGATCGGCGAGTATTTCGAGCTCGAGAACGAGGAGATGTATGGCGAGCAGTTCGCCGTGCCGGAGCCGCTCGAGACCGTGTTCATCTCCTGGTTCCAGGGCGGCGAAGTGTTCCGGTCGGGGCTGACCTATCGCCGCGGCGCCGGTAACATCTTCTATTTCAGGCCCGGCCACGAGACCTATCCGACCTATCACGACGCCAACGTCCACAAGGTGCTGCGCAATGCGGTGAGATGGGCGCACAACCCCCAAGGCTCCAATCCAGCCATCCTCGATGCGCCGAACGTGCCGGTGGAAAAGGCGCTCGAGCCGATCGTCGAGCGCGGCGGAAAGCTTCATTCCGCTGGCGAAACCGGCTTCCGCTAGACGACAAATCCATGATCGAACAAGAAGATAAAGCCCTGTCCTAAGGATACGAATCATGCGTCTGTTGATACTCGGCACCGGCTGGATGGCGGAGGAGCATGCCAGGCAGTTCGGCAAGATCGAGGGCGTCGAACTGATCGGCGCCGTCGATCTCGACCGTACGCGCGTCGACAAGTTTTCGGACATCTACGGTATCCCCAACCGCTTCGCGTCGCTGGACGAGGCGCTGGCATGGGGCAAGTTCGACGCGGTGGCGAACGTGACGCCCGATCGCATCCACCATCCGACCACCATGACGCTGATCGCGACGGGCAAGCCGGTGCTGTGCGAAAAGCCGCTCGCCGAAAATTACCAGAGGGCCAGTGAAATGGCCGATGCGGCCGAGCGGGCCGGCATCATCAACATGGTCAACCTGACCTATCGCAATGTCGCGCCGCTGCAGAGAGCGCGCGCCATGGTGCTGGCCGGCGAGATCGGCACGGTCAGGCATGTCGAGGCGTCCTATCTGCAGAGCTGGCTGATATCCAAGTTCTGGGGCGACTGGCGCACCGATCCGAAATGGCTGTGGCGGCTGTCGCGCGGCCACGGCTCCAATGGCGTGCTGGGCGACGTCGGCATCCACATCCTCGATTTCGCCAGCTATGGCGCGGCGCTCGACATCGACCATGTGTTCTGCCGCCTGCGGTCCTTCGACAAGGCGCCTGGCAACCGGATCGGGGAGTACGAGCTCGACGCCAATGACAGTTTCACCATGGCGCTCGATTTCAGCAATGGCGCTTTCGGCGTCGTCCATGCCAGCCGCTGGGCAACCGGCCATCTCAACGAGCTCCGACTGCGCATCTACGGCGACAAGGGTGGCATCGAAGTCGTGCACAATCTGACCGGCTCGGAGCTGAAAGCCTGCATCGGCGAGGATGTCGAGAACGCCAAATGGCAAGTTCTGGACGCCGGAACGGTGCAGACCAACTACCAGCGCTTCGTCGATGCGGTGCGCAGCGGCGTCCAGGCCGAACCGTCGTTCCGGCATGCTGCCGAATTGCAGAAGGTCCTCGATCTCGCCGTCGTCTCGGATGAGAAGCGGGCCGAATTGAGCACCCACGCGGATGCGCAGTGAGGTCATTTCAGGAGTCTAGCAGCCATGGTCACGCGTCGCGCCGAATGTTCCTGCGGTCAGCTATCGGCCATTTGTTCGGGCGAGCCGGTGCGCGTCTCCGTCTGCCATTGCCTGGCCTGCAAGCGGCGCACCGGCAGTGCCTTCAGCTTCAATACGCGGTTTGCCGAGAATGACGTATCGATCGAGGGGCGGGCAGCGGAATTCTCGCGCACCGGCGAGGAGGGTGGCCGCGTCATCTACAGCTTCTGCCCGGATTGCGGCACCACCGTCCACTACCGGATCGACACGCAGCCCGGTCTGACCGTCATCCCGGTGGGCGCTTTCGCGGACCCTGCGTTCCCATCGCCCTTCCGGTCCTTCTACCACGAGAGCCGGCGCTGCCAGTGGGTCGAGATCCGAACCGAACCTTTGGGGACGTTCGGCTGAAGCCGCTGGTCGCCTCCGGCTGACGTTTTAGGTCAAAACCCGATCACTCTGAACGACCGAGTTCGACCCGTTTCAGTCGTCCGGGACGTTCCCTGTTCAGAGCGCTTTAAGTGCATTCCGGTCATTCGCGTTCGAGCATGCTATACTGCACCTTGGCTCCAAAGCAGCCATTGATGGCTAGGAACCAATGCGGATGGGCAGGTCAGATCGACAGCAATTCAACAGCGGCTCCTTGCAGGAGGCGGACCAGCTCGTGCTCGGTCGTGAGGCTTACGAGGAAAGGGCGTGGGACGACGCCTATCGGTTCTTCTGGCGTGCCGGCGAAGCGGCTCCGCTCGCAGTGGACGATCTCGAACGGCTGGCGATGTCGGCCTATTTGACCGGGCGCGACGAGGAGTACCTGCGGGCCCTGGAGCGAACCCATCATGCATATCTGGACGCGGGCGAGTGCCATCGGGCCGCCCGCTGCGCCTTCTGGCTTGGCCTGCGCCTTGTCTTTCGTGGGGAGATGGCTCAGGCGGCCGGCTGGTTTGGACGGGCGCATCGGCTGCTCGAACGCGAGCCACATGATTGTGCCGAACAGGGTTACCTGATGCTGCCCCACGTCGAACAGCATCTTGCTTCGGGCAACCTTGAAGCGGCCTACGCTGCGGCGAGCGGCGCAGTCGAGATTGGCGAGCGCTTTGCGGACGTGGATCTGGTGGCCTGTGCACGGCATTTGCAGGGCCGTGTTCTGTTGCGCCAGTGGCGAACCGCGGAAGGTTTCGCGCTCCTCGACGAGGCGATGGTTTCGGTCACGGCTGGCGAATTGTCGCCGCTGCTTACCGGCTTGATCTACTGCAGCGTGATCGAAGCGTGTCAGCAAGTCCATGCTCTGGGCCGCGCACGCGAATGGACCTCCGCCCTGGGGCGATGGTGCGCCGAACAGCCCCAGCTGATCAGTTTCAGCGGCACCTGCCTGATGCATCGCGCCGAGATCAAGCGGCTCAGCGGCGCATGGCAGGACGCGATCGACGAAGCGCAGCAGGCCGTGGAGCGTTTGACGCAGTCGAACAATCGGAGAGATACGGCTGGAGCATGGTACCAGCTGGCGGAAGTATACCGCCTTCGCGGAGACTTTGACGTGGCCGAGCAGGCATATCGGAGTGCAAGCCAACATGGCTTCGAACCGCAGCCGGGCCTTGCCCTGTTGCGGTTGGCCGAAAGGCACATCGATGCGGCTGCGGCCGCAATCCGGCGCGTCATGGGTGCGACGACCGATCAGGTGCGGCGCATACGACTGCTGCCGGCTCACGTCGAGATCATGCTGGCGGCTGATGACATCGAGGAAGCACGGCGTGCCTGCCACGAACTGGCGGACGTTGGAGAAAGCTACGGAACCGAACCGCTGCGCGCCCTTGCCGCTCACGCGCGGGGAGCGGTGGAACTGGCAGAAGGCGAAGCGCAGGCTGCATTGACTTGGCTGCGCCAGGCACTCGAGGGGTGGCAGCAAGTCGAAGCGCCATACGAAGCAGCGCGCGTAGGCGTCATGATAGGCCAGGCTTGCCGCGCCCTCGGTGACAACGATGGTGCGGAACTGGAGTTGCAGGCAGCCCGGACAGTGTTCCGGCAGCTCGGTGCGATGCCGGACCTTTCTCGTGTCGATATCCTGCTTGGCATGCGATCAGACGGAGCCCGCGGCCTCTCTGCCCGTGAACTGCAAGTTCTCCGCCTGGTCGCTGCCGGCAAAACCAACAAGCAAATCGCCAACGAACTGGATTTGAGCGGGAAGACAGTGGACAGGCACGTCAGCAATATTTTCAACAAGCTTGACGTCCCCACGCGCGCTGCCGCCACCGCCTGGGCCTACGAGCACCGCCTGGTTTGAGCAGGTCTGGCATGGGTCGAATCACCCATGCCGTCATCGGCGCCCATTGGGTGGTTCGCCCGAAGCGCCGCCCTCCCTTCCACGCTAGCTTGCACTCGAAATCGATCGGCCATGGATGCGCGGCGCCACGGCGCAGCTCGCCCACAGATCGCGAGACGGACGCAGTGATCGCGCTGCGAACATCCGGCCACAATGAAGGGAAGTAGCGATGTCGCATGCCGATACCGGAATGCGGGTCGCGGGCGCCTGGCTTGCGATCGCTTCTGTACTCTTGGGTTTCGTCCTGATCGGTCACGGGCCGATTAATCCCGACCTCGCCCAGCAAATGCAGGCCATCGCCAGTGGCGTCACCCTGTGGGTGGTCGTGCATTGGGCCGCCGCGGCAGCACTTTCGCTGTTCGTCGTCGCGAGCCTGATCGTGCTGACCGCCGGCTCTCGACTGACCGAACGCTGGTGGACCCTATCCGCCTGGGCGGTGGTGGCCGTCGGCGCGCTCTGGACGATGACAACCGCCGTGGCCGAGGCCACCACCGTCGCCGATGCCGTCGCCGCCAACGACATGGCGCGATTCGCGGTCTGGTGGGCCTTCGCCGAGGGCAAGGCCAACGGCTTCATGTTCCTCTGCCTGGCGGTTGCCGTGATCGCCGGCAATGAGACGCTGAGCCGGCAACAGGTAACGCCGACCTGGGCGTCACTGGTCGGAGTCGTGGCCGGGCTTGGTGCCTTCGTCGGATGGCCGCTGGGCATGTGGTTCGGCATCGGGCTGGGCAGCCTCGTCTGGGTTGCGTCGTCTTTTGTAATGGCCCTGTGGACGTTGTGGTTCGGGTTGGGGCTCGCGCGAGCCGAGAACAGCGTGTCGAAAGCTCGCAGCGCGAGCTTCAGCGCGTGAGCACCCCAAGAGGCCAGCGGCGTCCTATCAACATCAGGGAGGCCATGATGACTCACGTTGAAGGTTACACCGCCACCCCGGCAGCAATTGAAGATAGCGCCGATGTCAAAGCTGAAGGCGTGCGGTAAATGTCGGCTATTGTTTAGGGTTACGGATGCCGGCCAACAGGTGTTGGCTTGGCGCGAGGGCCGGCGTCCGAAAGCCTCCAGGGAAAGAACCCGCGGGATGGAGGGGCGTGGTTCCGGCGCTATGGGGGATTTGACGGTTCCGCGTGGTTCGCGGTGGGTGCACCGATGCGGCTGACAGGTGGGACTGCTCAGGTTGACAGGCGCGCGCGGCCGGCCGAGGCGGCGCATGATGCGGTGTGGCGGCTGAAGACGCCGGTCGCCTCCGGCTGACGTTTCAGGATCAAACCCAATCACTCTGAACGACCGAGTTCGACCCGGTCCGACCATCAAGGCATTTCAGGCGACGAAGTCGATCCATCAACGTGCGTGGCTCGATCGCGCCAAAAGAAGGCGTGTGCGTCGGCTGAGCAAGCTCCGTCACAGCTGCGCTCAACGGGGCGCGACAAGTGCCGACCATCCAATTGATCGCTGATGGTTACTACGTGCTGGCCATGCTAGAATTCAGCGTCCTCGACGTGGTTAAGATCGGGGAATTGCGACCGGTTGACGGCGCGGGAGGTCGACGGACAAACACGAACAGATCACAGGGAGGAAGCAATGTTTCGGACACCGGTTCATCTTGCATTCTTGACAGCGTCGATTGTTGCCCTGCCATCTTACGCGGCCATGGCCGATGACACACAGATCGCGCGCGGCGAATATCTGGTTACGATTGCCGGCTGCAGCGACTGTCACACATCCGGTTATTTCTTCGGGAAACCCGACATGTCGCGCTTCCTCGGCGGTTCGGACGTGGGCTTCGAGATTCCTGGTCTTGGTGTCTTTGTCGCCCGTAATATCACGCCTGACAGGGAGACCGGTATCGGAAGCTGGACCCCGGAGCAGATCGTCACCGCGATTCAGACCGGCGAACGGCCGGACGGCCGCATCCTGGCGCCGATCATGCCTTGGCGCGATTTCGCGCATCTCACCGCGGATGACGCCATGGCGATCGCGGCATTCCTCCAAAGTGTGAAGCCGGTCAGCCACCAGGTTCCCGGCCCGTTCAAACCCGGGGAAGCGGTGTCGACGTTCATGATGCGGATTATGCCGCCGGGGGAAGCCGCAGCCGCTGCAACGAAGTAGGGCGGCTTTGATCGGAACGAGATTTTTAGTCGAATAATGGGTGAATGTCCGCCTTGGAGATGATGAGGCCGATATCCGAACGGCAGAAATGGGGTCGATTCGAGCCGTTGCGCGAAGGGCCGCTTTTGAGAAGCGCCATGAATGTCGCGATATTGGCGCTACCTACTCGTTCCCATCGACGAGACGAATGGCAGCATCCACCCTTCCCCCGGTCCTCGGCGGCGGACGCGATGAACGGCTCGATTGAGCCCGAAACGAACTTCTGTCACATCGGTAACCTGCCGCCACCTCCTCAAATTGCCCGCGAGCTCGGTCTGAGCCAGCGGACGGTAGACCGTCACGTTAGCGATATCCTGACGCGGCTGAACGTGCGCACGCGCGCGGCAGCCACGGCCTATGCGGTCGAGCACGGCCTGATCGGCATGGTCGTATCTGGGTAATCCTACCCAAGCCAAATTTCTCGCTGCGTGGGTACTTACGCCGAAGCGGGCAACCGTGGCGCGGGTCTAAACCTCATGGCGTGGTAAAGGCCACAGGAGGTTTTCCCGATGCCAACGAATAATAACAGCATGAGCGGGCCGGGCGGTGTCTGGCTCGCCACCGGAACGCTGCTGCTGGCGGCTGCGCTCGTCTTTCACGGGCCACCGGACGCGGATTTGTCTGTTCAGATGCAGAATATCGCCGAGGGCCATGGGCGATGGGCTACGGTCCATTGGACGGCGGCAGCGGCGCTGTTCCTGATCGCCGGCGCTTCGTTCCTGAACCTGGCGCTCAACCCCCGGGTTCGGCGTTCGCCGATGCTGAGTTCCGCCTGGATGGTGATGGCTCTCGGCGCCCTGACTCCGTTCTCCACCGCAGTCGCCGAGGCATCGGTGGTCGCGGTCGCGGCCGACCGGGGTGACACCAACGCCTTCATGACCTGGTGGGCGTTTTCCGGCGGCATGGGTAACGGATTCTGGGCGCTCGCCCTGGCGACAGCGCTTGTCGCGTATCACGATGCCCGCGACAACGTTGGGATACTGCCCCGATGGGCCGCGATCGTCGGCTCGGCGTTCGGTATCCTTTCAGCAACCGGGTGGACACTCGGTGAGCAGCTCGGGATCGGCATCGGGGGTCCGATCTGGCTGATTTCCTCGCTTCTCATGTGCCTGTGGCTCGCGTGGTACGGGCTGTCCTCAAGCAGCGTCCGGTCGGGGCAAGCCACGGCGTAAAGCGCCTGATCCAGAATCATCTTGAGACAGGAGGAAAAAATGTCCCTTCAAACGAAGGAAATCGAGGCGACGATCCACGACATCCACGAATTCTTCACCGACTGGGTGGCGGGCCGATGCCCTGGCGACGATGCGACGTTCAAGAAGAACGCGCTCGACCGGATCAGCGACGATCTGGTCGCCATCATGCCGGGCGGCAGGGCGTTCGGGAAAAATGATTTCGCAGGTTACATGAGGAGCATCTACGGATCGAATCCGGCCTTCCGTATCAAAATACGCGACATCCGGATCAGCCATCAAAGCGCCGACCTGGCGGTCGTGAACTACCACGAATGGCAACGCGACGCGAAGGACTCTGATCAACCGAACAATGGCCGGGTCACGACGATGGTGATCCGCGATCGCGGCTACAGCCGGGGGCCCGAGATCTTGCAAGTTCATGAAACCTGGCTCCCAGCCGATGTCGTTCAGTCCGCGGATTTCGCGTTCTGAGAAGCGTCGGTCCGAAACGGGCAGAGAAAGGAATTGCGCTGGCGGCACCATCGGCTCTGCCGGCGTCATGGAGCCAGAACTGTGCTTCTTTTCAGCCCGAATTGATCCACATTCAACGTCCGGCTAGCCCAGCAAGCCGGCCATTCCATGTGTTCGCGTGGAGCGTCGGCTCGCCACCCATTGCTGCCGCTTGGTCGGCTGAACGCTTCGGCAGATCTTAGGCCCAGAGCGGACGTTAACCCGGCGCAAGATTTGGTCGCGAACAGCGCGGCCACGTCCGCAGGAGCCACGAAAGGAACCAGATCGGCGCTCCGGGGCAGGGATTTGGAAAGTATCATTGCCTAAGTTTCTGGTACTTTGAGGAAGTTCGGATAGATCATCTGCGGGACATTCAACCGCAACCGGCCGGCAGGCTTTTCGGCAAAGCTTCCAGCATCCCTCATTGCGGCAAGGATGAGCTCCAGCGCCGGTCCTGCCTGGCTCAAAACCTCTCGCCGGCTTCAGTCAGGCTCGTCGCCCTCGTGGTCCGCGTCAGAAGGGTCGCGCTAAGCCGCGCTTCCAGTTGCCTGATCATCTTGCTGATCGCCGACGGCGAGACCCGAAGTGTCTTGGCCGCGGCCGTGAAGTTGGCCGGCGCCGCTGGTTTCGCATGTTTCTTGGCGAACAGACGCCCGAAGCAGCGTTGGCCGCAGCCGACGATCCCGTCCCGGTCCCGGCCAAGAAACGCGAAAATCTATGCGAGGCCAATCTCTATGTCGCGGAGTTTTTACCGGCTCGACGGCCGTGACGATGAAGCCTTGCGGCGGTACCGGCTTGCGGAACGCGACTGCCCCCACGACTTCATCGAATATGTCGCAGCAGGCAATGCACTGCGCGCGCTCGGTGTGTCGCCATAGTGCGCCGCTGCGGATGATTCATTGTAGGCTCGAGCGCAACCTCGGCGCAAAGGCGACGGCAGGTTCGGTGCGTATTGTCGCTGCTGTCAATGCCGCAGGATCTTGCTCAGAAAAGCGCGGCTGCGGTCGGTCTTCGGGTTGGAGAAGAACTCATCCGGCGTGCCGCTCTCGACGATGGCGCCGGCGTCCATGAACACGACGCGCTGGGCGACCTTGCGGGCAAAGCCCATCTCGTGCGTCACCACCATCATGGTCATGCCTTCCTCGGCCACCGCGACCATGACGTCGAGCACTTCCGAGATCATCTCGGGGTCGAGCGCCGAGGTCGGCTCGTCGAACAGCATGATCTTGGGGCGCATGCCGAGGCAGCGCGCGATCGCCACGCGCTGCTGCTGGCCACCAGACAGCTGCGCCGGATAGGCGTTCACCTTGTCGGCGAGGCCGACCTTGGCGAGCAATTCGCGCCCGGCCTTCTCGGCTTCAGCGCGCGGGATCTTGCGGACATGGATCGGCGCCAGGGTGACGTTCTCGAGCGCCGTCTTGTGCGGGTAGAGGTTGAACGACTGGAAGACGAAGCCGATCTCGGTGCGCAGCCGCGTCATGTTGGTGGCGGGGTCGCCGAGGCGCTGGCCGTCGACCGTCAGGTCGCCGTCGCGGATCGTCTCCAGCCCATTGATGCAGCGGATCAGGGTGCTCTTGCCCGAGCCGCTCGGGCCGCAGACGACGACCACTTCGCGCGGCTCGACGCTGAGCTTGATGTCCTTCAGCACGTTGAGCGTGCCGAACCATTTGTTGACGCCGCGAAATTCGATCATGCCGGTTTTGGTCATATTGCCGGACCCTTGAGGTTCGATGTCACAACTGCACCTCGCCATGCGCCGCGCCCATGCGTTGCTCCAGCCGGCGGGCCAGCATGATCAGGGGGTAACAGACGATGAAGTAACCGAGCCCGACCAGGAAGAAGACCAGCAGCCCATTGGGTACACGCTGCACCACCAGCCAGCCGACGCGGGTGAGGTCGGTGAGGCCGATGGCCGAGACGACCGAGGAATCCTTGATCAGCAGCACATATTGCCCGACCAGCGGCGGCAGCACGATGCGCATCGCCTGCGGCAGCACTACCTGGCGCATGCGCTGCCAGCGCGACAGGCCGGACGCAAGCGCTGCCTCGACCTGGCCGGTCGGCACCGAGCGGATGCCGGCGACGACGATCTCGCAGATGAAGCAGGCGGCCAGGTTGGTCAGCGCGATGATGCCGGCGGTGAAGGCGTCGAGCTCGATGCCGAGTTCCGGCAGGATGAAGAAGATCAGGAAGATCTGCACCAGGAACGGCGTGCCGCGGATCAGGTCGACCCAGGCGCCGATCGCGCCGCTGATCAGCCGGTTGCCGCCGGTGCGCAGGATGCCGAGGCCGAAGCCGAGCAGCGTGCCCAGCACCAGGCTGATCAGCGACAGCACCACGGTCATGCCGAGGCCGCGCAAGGCGAGGGGATAGCTGCCGGCGATGCTTTGCAGCTGCTGCCAGATCATGTCCGTGCCCCCGCCAGGCCGAGCCAGCGCCCGGAGAGCGCCGCCAGCCCCTTCAGCCCGTAATAGAGCAGGAGGTAGAAGGCGGCGATGGTGATGAAACCTTCCGCCGGCATGAAGCGGTCGGAGGCGAGCAATTGTCCGGCGCGCGTCAGCTCGGCAACCGAGATCAGCGACAACAGGGCGGAATCCTTGACCAGCACGATCGCCTGGCCGAGCAGCGGCGGGATCGTCACCTTGAACGCCTGCGGCAGGATGACGAGGCGCATGCGCTGGACATAGGTCATGCCCGAGGCGACGCCGGCCTCCACCTGGCCGCGCGGGATCGACAGGATGCCGGCGCGGATGATCTCGGCGACATAGGCGCCGCTGTTCAGCGACAGGGCCAAGATGCCGACGACGAACTCGGGCAGGACGAAGCCGAGCCGCGGCAGGCCGAAATAGAGGAAATAAAGCTGCGCCAGCAGCGGCGTGGCGCGCACCGCGTCGATATAGGCCTTGGCCGGGACGCGGAACAGCCGGCCGCGCTGCAGGTTCATGGCGGCGAGCACGATGCCGACGGCGAGCGCGCCGGCAAAGGAGAGGACAGACAGCCACACGGTCGTGACGAGGCCCTGCCCGAACAGGGGCAGATATTCGACGATGGTGCGGAAGCTGAAGTTTTCGAGCATTTTGGACGGTGAATGGTGAATGGTGAATGGTGAATGGTGAATAGTGAGTAGTGAGTAGGGAATAGTGAATAGGGAATTTGGAATGGGAGCAGCGAGTAGCGAGTAGCGAGTAGCGAGTAGCTCTTCTCTACTCCCTACTCCCCTACTCCCTACTTACTACTTACTACTTACTATTCACCATTCACCATTCACCATCCACTCTACTTAGTGATCCTTCTTCCAGGCGTCGGAATTGACCCAGTAATCGAGGTTCTTCTGCAGGCGGCCGTCGAGGCTGACCTGGTCGAGGAACAGGTTCATCCAGACCAGCAGGTCCTGCTCGTCATAGCGTGTGGCGAAGGCCAGCGGCTCTTTCGACAGCATGTCCGGCATGATGATGAAGCTGTCGGCGGGGTAAGCGGTCGACTGGCCCTTGACCGCCGAGACGTCGTTGACGCCGCAATCGGCCTGGCCGTTGTTGACGGCGTCGAGCAGCAGCGGGCCGCCGCCCTTGTAGCTCTTGATGTCGGCATCGGGGAAGGCGGCCTTGGCTTCCTTCTCGCCGGTGGCGCCGAGCAGCACCGCAATCTTGGTGCCCTTGGCCTTGCAGTCCTCGGTGGACTTGAAGGCGGTACCAGCCTTGGTGAAGACGGTGCTGCCCGTGTACATGTAAGGCTTGGTGAAGGCGACCTTCATGCCACGCGCCAATGTCGGCGTCATATCGGCGACCAGAAGATCGGCCTTGCCCGACAGCAGCGCCGGGATCAGGCCGTCCCAGTCGAAGTCGAGGAAGGTGATCTTGACGCCCATTTCCTTGGCCATCAGTTCGGCGAGTTCGACCGAACTGCCGGTGCGTTCCCCGGCAGCACCCACCAGCGAGAAGGGCGGTCCTTGCGTCTGCACGGCGACGCGCAACTCTCCGCGCTTGGTGATCTCGTCGAGCGTTCCCGCACCGGCGGCAGCGGTAAGGCCAGCGAGCGCAAGGCCGGCGATGAAAAGCTTGGCAATCTTCATTTGGGCATTCCTCCTTGTTTCGTTTGTTGTTCCACTTGTTGTTTCACCCTATCGAGGTGCTTTTTGAGCGGCAGCGCCGTTGCCGGCGGCGACCACCGTTCGAAAATCCTTCAGTCCCAGCTCACCGTTTCGGCAACCTTGATGCCGCGCCTGGCGAGCTCATCGAGGAAGCGGCCATCCGGCACATGCAGCAGCGGGTTGAGCAGGCCGGGCGTGGCGATCTCGCGCCGTGCCAGCATCTGCGCCACGATGCTGGCGGGATAGCCGACGCCGAGGCTCATGCCGAACAGGCCGGAGGCGAGGTCGCGTTCGATGACCAGCTCCGAGGTCACCGTCTTGCGGCGGCCGCCTTCGCTGCCGACAAAGACGTTGCGCATGACGCAAAGGTCCTTTTCGTCCGCGCCATATTGCAGTTGCGGGGCAAGCAGCCGGCCGAGGAATTCGCGTGGGCTGACGCCGGTGCCGGGCACCTTGTCCTCAGAGAGAAAGCCGAGCTGCTTCAGCGGCGCCCAGAACGCCGACCAGCCGGGCCAGCGAAGCGAATAGCGGCCGGAGCGCTGCAGCCCCTTGGCGGCGGCGAGCATGCCGGCATAATGCGGCGCGTCGCCATTGGGGAAGGCTTCGAGCCTGCCCAGTCCCGCCACCTCGATCTCGTGGATGAAACGATTGTCGTGCTGGCGGGCGGCCGGCACATCGACCCGTTTGCCGTCCTCGACCAGCACGCTGTCGCGGTTCTGGCTGACCAGAACCATGTCGAAATTCCAGCTCACCTTGTAGCGCAGCGGCTCGACCACCGCCTTCGGCTCGGGAATGCCGCCGCAGTAGGAATCGATCGCGGTGATGGTGTCGAACTGGCTGGCGGCGCGCGCGTAGAGCACCAGGTCGATGCCGGGGTCGAGCCCGCATTCGGTCACGATCGACACGCCGGCCTTTTCGGCCTCGGGAGCGAGATCGGCGATGGCCTTGCCGTAATTGGTGGTGACCAGCGGCGTGCGCGTCGCGATCGCCGCCTGCACCGCGTCGCGCATCAGCGGCTGCGGCAACAGGTCGATGACCGCATCGACGTCCTTCATCACATCGGCCAGCACCGGACCGATCGCGCCCTCCGGCACTACAAAACGCACGCGGGCAAGGTCGGTCAGGCCGCCGAGCCGCGCAGCGCCGCCGGTTGCAGTGTCGACGCAGACCACTTGCTCGACGCCGTCGCTGGCAACGAGGTCGGCGATCGCCGCCCGGCCTTGCAGGCCGAGCCCGCCGAGAACCGCGATCTTCATGCCATTTCCTTCCGCGTCTCGTCCGACCAGCAACCTTCCGGCAGGCTGACCCATTTGTTGCAGGACGCCATGACGACGAAGGTCTCGCTGCGCACCACCTCACCCGGCTCGCCGGCGCCGGGGATCAGCTCGCTGGTGACGCGGTAGAGATCGGCGACATCGCCGGCCACGGTTACGTCGACGATGATGTCGAAGCGCCCGGTGACGACGGCGGCCGAGTTCACGAAAGGCAATTCGGAGATGCGCTGCGCCAGTTCCCGGGCCCGGCCGCGCCCTTGCGCGTTGATGCCGACGATGGCCGAGATCAGTTCGGGGCGCTCGGTCAGGTTGAGCAGCCCAACGATCTTGAGCAGGTTGCGGTCGAGCAGGTTGCGCAGCCGCATGCGCACCGTCGGCACCGAGATCGCCATCTTCTCAGCAAGGCGGTTGACGCCAAGCTGCGCGTCCTGCGACAGCAGCTTGACCAGTCGCCGGTCGGTCTGATCGAGATGTTCCCGCAAACGCTCAGGCTTTCATAAAAAGAAAGAAACGATTGGATTTTTTTCAGATATGAAAAATACCTTATGAGAGATTTTTAACAACGGCAAGAGCCATGTCATCCGCCGTGCCGCTGCGCCTATCGGCAGTTTCGTCGATGTCGCCACATTTTGTTCTTGCTTTGTGCCGGCAGCTATGCTATTAATTTGGATATGGTGCCAATTTGGCTCCAACGACCCGTCCTCCCGAGGCGGGTTTTTGTTTCCGGATCTTTTGAAGGCTCAGCGCCGCCGGTCTAAGATTGGCGGGACAGCGTGGTTCCGCGGAGCGCAGCCGCAACTCATGCCTTCACGTGACGGGCGGAAAGGCTCATCCGCGAAATGGCCAAAATCGGCTTTTCAACAAAACTGTAGCTGGCCAGGGAGACGGCAATGCAGGCGGTGACAATAACCATGCCAGCAAGCCATGGTGATACGCTGACGCTTGCAACGACAGGAGCGGTCGCAAGCAGCACGATAGGATGCGTCAGATAGAGAGAATAGGAGGCATCGCCCAACCTTGCCAGCAGGCGAGGAGCAAAAAGCCGGAAATAGCTTTCCAGGCTGATGCAACCGGCGACAAGGATCAAGGCCGGGATTCCCTGAGCAAGGGTTCGCGGCAAGTTGAAGCCAAGTACCATCACCAGCATGGACACGATGGCGAACACGAGCGCCGAGACACCCAGGACGGTAGGCAAACGCGCCAGTCTGCCGACCAGGTGGCCGAGCGCCATGCCGGCAAGGAACTCAAACAGGATTGGCGTGGTATAGAAAAACAGCACAGTGTCGGCGGCGGGTTTGAAGACGATGCGCGCCGCTACGGCGATTGCAAAGACAACGCCGACCATGGCCATTTGCGTCAGCGTGCCGAAACGCATAGTCGCTGCGAACAGAATGTAAAACAGGATTTCCAGATTGAGCGTCCAACCCACGCCAAGCACCGGTTGGACATAGCCTGTGACCGTATCGAGATAGGCTATGAAAAGCAGGCTATTGGTGATCTGCTCAAGAAACACTGCACGACCGGCAAACAACCAAAGTGCGGCGACCATGAGGAAGGTCATAACCCAATAGAAGGGAACGACGCGCGTGAAGCGCTGCATCAAAAAAGCACGGTGGTCGGCGCGTCTGTTCTCTGTCGAGAGAACCATTACAAAACCACTAATGACGAAAAACAGGTCGACGCCGCTGTTTAGAACGGGAATACGCAGATCGAGCATGCCCAGCGCGGCCGGAAGATGATAGATAACAACCATGAGAGCTGCCAGCCCCCGCAGTACCTGTATCGATGTATACTGTTGAATCCGACGCGGCGCAGCGTGATCATTCTGTGGAATGATGTTCATCAAAAAATGGTCCCCGGTGCAGGAGAGCATTAACATACGTGATCGTTGATGTGCCGATTAATTGTTGGTTTAATTAACACGTAAAGTTTTAGATAAGTTTTATTGATATAGCGTGCGCCACATTTATGCTCGGCCGACTTTGGCCAGCCTCGTTGCCGAACTTGGCAGCTCCCCAGTGAAGAGGAGATTGGCCGTTCCCGCGCTAACGGCTGGACTCGAAGATAGCGACGGCTGCCGCTGTCAGCGCAGCGTTACTAGATGCTACTGTTCCATCAGGGAGCTCCTTGCCGTCTTCCAGTCCGACGCGCGTCGACCAACGGCGTTCCGCCGCCCGGTGCACGAAAGGCCAGACCGTGGCGTCGGCGCCGTGCAGCAGGATTGCCCGGCGCATTCCGGCGCCGTCGAGCACGGCGGCGATATCGTCGCTGATCTCCAGCGCAGCGTCCGGCTCCTGCTCGGAGATTTCGATCAGGATCCGCAGCACGCGTTTGCCATGGTCGAGGCTCACCAGGCGTTCGGCGTCGGCGACGGAGGCAAGCCCCGCCTCGATGCCAATGCCGCGCTGGCGCAGACGCTCCATGATAGCGGGCGCGGCGTCTTCGCTGAGATTGACCGAGGCATAGTCGGGCAGCTCGCTCCAAGCGGCGATCGCGGCCAGCGTCCGCTCGTCTTCATTCTCGATCCAGGCGCCGGTCGACACGCCGATCAGCGTTCCAGGGCAGGCGCGGCGGAGCGCCAGCACCGTCCGATCCATCGCCGCCGGAGCCAGACTTTCGCGACCGTCCAGCCCGCGCACATGGACATGCAGCTCAGCCGCGCCGGTGGCGACGCAGGCGGCGCCATCGCGCGCCATGGCCTCCGCGTCGAGCGGCAGGTTGGGGTGGAAATCGGCGCTGCGCGCGCCATTGATGCAGGTCTGGACAATCATGCTATGGGCAGTCCGGTTGCGGTTGCTGCCAGTCTAGCGCGGGCCAGTGAAAACCGGAATCGCGCTGGCGAAGGCTCCTGACATATGGACGCCGGCCGGCCTGGATCAGTCGGGCAGGGTGTGTCTCTATCGCCTTGTTCGCCAACGATCTTCTCGGCAAAAGAGACGGTCGTTTGCAGAGTTATGGCGGCACGCCCAGATCGTGCAGCGCACTCATGGCGGCTCGGTATTCGACGAAATCCCTGGGACAATCGCTAGCGGCGAGCCGGTAAAGCCGTAAGGCTTCCTCGCTATGCCCTTGGAGCCGGCTAAGCTCGGCCGTGTAGAAATTCGTTTCGCAGACTTGTCCGGTTCTCTGAGCCAGGCCCACAGCACCGGCATCCGAAAGTGCTTCGGCGGACGTCTTTTCACCCAGCAGCATGCTGACCAGCGGTGCCGGCCACTTCGTCATGTCGAGCTTGCTTTTCGCCTCCTTCAAGTGGCTCGCCGCGCCGTTGCGCCGCGCCGCGATATCAAGCCAGATGGCAAAGTAGGCATTGTCGGGGGTGAGAGAGGCCGCCTGCTCGAAATCCGTCTGCGCCATCGCCGTCGCGCCGGAATAGAGATACAGGACGCCCCGGCCAGCATAGGTGGAGGCGTCTTTCGGATCGAGGTTGATTGCTTCGCCATAGTCGGCGATAGCGCGGCTGTATTGGTCCTTTGCCGTCCAGGCGACGCCTCGGTTTTGGTAGCTCTTGACAAGTCTCGGATCGAGGCTGATCGCGCGGTCGCAGTCGGCGATGGCGAGATCGTATTCGCCTTTCCTGCTCCAGGCGAAACCTCGGTCGTTGTAGGCGATCGCCTTTGTCGGGTCGAGAGTGATGGTCTGGCTGTAGTCGGCGATAGCACGATCGTCCCTGCCCTTTCGAAGCCAGGCGGTGCCCCGATTGTAGTAGGCGCTCGTCAGTTTCGGATCGAGACCGATGGCCCGGTTGGAGTCCTCAATGGCGTGATCGTCCTCCCCCTTCTTGTACCAGGCCTCGCTACGTTTGACGTAGATTTTCGGATTTGTCGGATCGAGCCTGATCGCCTGGGTGTAATCGGCAATGGCACTGTCCGCATCGCCCCTTGCAAGCGAGGCGATGCCTCTGTTGAAATAGGCATTGCCAAGGTTCGGATCGAAGGTGATCGCCTGGCTGTAATCGGCGATGGCACGATCGATGTCGCCCTTGTTTGCTCGGGCCAGACCCCGGTTTGAATAAGAGATGGCGTGTTTCGGATCGAGTCTGATCGCCTGGTCGTAGTCGGCGATGGCGCCGTCGAAATCGCCTTTCGCCGCCCATGCTATCCCCCGGTTGTTGTAGGCGTCGACATATTTCGGATCGAGCGCGATGGCCTGACCATAGTCGGCGATGCCGCCATCGGCGTCACCTGCGTCGGATCGGGCCGCGCCTCGCGCGTAGTATGCGACGGCGAGTTTTGGATCGATGCCAATCGCCTTGCCATAATCGGCTATGGCGCGGTCATGGTCCCCCCGGTTGGCCCAAGTGACGCCTCGGCTGTAATAGGCTGGTGCAAATGTCGGATCGAGGCTGATGGACGTGTCGAAGTCCGCCAGCGCCTGGTCATGGTCGCCCTTGTTCGACCAGGCGAGGCCTCTGTTGTAGTAGACGCTAGCATCCTTCGGATCGATCGCGACGACCTTATTGCAGTCGGTGATGGCATCGTCAAAATCGCCGCCCGTCAGCCGGGCGTTGCCGCGCCGGTAGTAGGCATGTGCGTTTTTCGGATCGAGGCTGATCACCTTGTCATAGTCGGCCAGCGCGCGCTCCGCATCGCCCTTGTTGGTCCAGGCATCGGCGCGGCCGTTCAGGGAACTGGCGTCGTTTGGGTTGAGCCTGATGGCCTGGTCGAAATCGGCTATCGCGCGGTCGTCGTCGCCCTTGCTTGACCAGATCAGCCCGCGATTGTGGTAGCTTTTGCCGTCTCCAGGACTGAGACTGATTGCCCTGTCATAGTCGGCCAAAGCCCGGTCGTTCTCGCCCTTGAAGGTCCAGGCGACGCCGCGATTGTAGTAGGCGTCCGCCATATTTAGGGTCCAGGCTGATCGCCTTGTCCAGATCGGCGATGCCCTTGTCGTAGTCGCCCTTGAAGACCCAGCTGATGCCCCGGTTGTAGTAGCCGCTGGCGACGGTCGGTGCGATGCCGATGAACGCGCTGTAGTCGGCGATCGCGCGGTCATAGTCGCCTCGTTCCGTCAGGGCATTGCCGCGCTTGAAATAGGCAATACCGCGGTTTTCGAGGGGCTCTGTCGCATCCTCGATCATGCGCGTACAGGCGGCGATCCGCGTGCTTGCCTCGACCTCGTCGTCGCTGACGCAGTCGCTGCTGGCGGACAAGGCCGGGAGCGCCGAGACCAGCATGACGACGAGGCAAACGAGGAATTGCCGGACTGCCCCGTCCCCTTGTCGAACCCGTCCGATCAAATCGCCCCCCATCGCGGCAAGCCCAGCTGCATTGTATTCAACGAAATCCCCGAGACAATCGCTAACGAGTTCACCCGGCAAGAAACGGGTGGTCCGCGCGCGCCGTTTCACCCATCTCAATGACAGAGAAGCCACAGGAGGCGAAACCATGACCATCCATTCGATAGGCGCGAAAGCGGCGGTGAAATCGGCGGAGGTGCGCGTTGCCGGATATGACTGGCGGACGCTGGCCGATGAGCTGAGCGGCTATGGTTGCGCGGTGATGGAAAAGCTGCTGACGCCGCAGGAGTGCCGGCATATCGCCGGACTTTATTCGGACGAGAGCCATTTCCGCAGCCATGTCCATATGGCGCGGCATGGCTTCGGCAAGGGCGAGTACCGCTATTTCCGCTATCCCTTGCCCGACTTGATCGGCGGCTTGCGCACCGCGCTCTATCCGCGCCTGGCCGCGGTCGCCAATGACTGGAACGAGCGCATGGGTATCGCGCAGCGCTATCCCGACGAACACGCCGCGTTCCTCGAGCAATGCCACGAGCAGGGCCAGACGCGGCCGACGCCGCTCCTGCTGCAATATGTTCCCGGCGACTTCAACTGCCTGCACCAGGATCTCTACGGCGATCTGGCCTTCCCGCTGCAGGTGGCGATCCTGTTGTCGGAACCAGGCAAGGATTTCACCGGCGGCGAGTTCGTGCTGACCGAGCAGCGTCCGCGCATGCAGAGCCGCGCCGAGGTGGTGCCGCTGCGCCGGGGCGACGCGGTCGCCTTCGCGGTCCACAATCGACCGGTCCAGGGCAGCAAGGGCAATTACCGGGTCAATCTCAGGCACGGCGTCAGCCGGCTTCGCTCCGGCATGCGCCACACTGTCGGTATCATCTTCCACGACGCCAAGTAACCGAGTCGCCCGGTCGAGGCCCGGCGGCGGTTACCTGGAAAAATCGCTGCGCACGATACCGTGGCGCTGGAGCTTGTCGTAGAAGGTCTTGCGCGGAATCCCCAGCGCTTCGATCGTGCGCCTGACGTCGCCGTCGTTGCGGCCAAGCGTCTCGCGGATGATGTCGGCCTCGTAGCGCTCCAGCCGCTCCGGCAGCTTCATGGCGGTGTTCGATTGGGTCGGGGCAGGGGGTTGTGCTTCGGCGCCTTCCTCCAACCCAAGCACGAACCGCTCGGCGAAATGCGCCAGTTCGCGCACATTGCCCGGCCAGTCATGGTCGCTGAGATGGCGATGCACCGTCGCCGGCACTGCCGGCACCTGGCGGTGGAAGCGGGCGGCGGCGCGCTCGGCGAAGTAGAAGAACAGCAGGGCGACGTCGTCGCGGCGCTCGCGCAGCGGCGGGATGGAGATCGTCACCACGTTGAGCCGGTAATAGAGGTCCTCGCGGAAGGCGCCGCGCTGGCGCGGATCGCCGAGGTCGACCTTGGCGGCGGCGACGACGCGCAGATCCACCGGCCGCACCTCGTTGGTGCCGAGCGGGGTGACCTCGCGCATCTCCAGCACGCGCAGCATCTGCACCTGCGTCGAGACCGGCATGCTTTCGATCTCGTCGAGGAACAGCGTGCCGCCGCTGGCGTGCTCGATGCGGCCGATCCGTTTCTTCTGCGCGCCGGTGAAGGCGCCGGCCTCATGGCCGAACAACTCGCTCTCGATGACGGTCTCCGGCAGCGTGCCGCAATTCAGCGCGACGAAATTGCCCTTGGCGCGGCGGCTCCAGCGATGCAGAACGCTTGCCACCACCTCCTTGCCGGAGCCGGTCTCGCCGGTCACCAGCACATCGACGTCGGTGTCGGCGATCTGGCGTAGTGTGTGGCGCAGCCTGTCCATCGCCGGCGTCTGGCCGATCAGCGGCAGGCCGTCCTGCGCCTCTCCGGCCGCCTCGCGCAAGGCCCGGTTCTCCATCACCAGGCGGCGCTTTTCCGCTGCGCGGCGCACGCTCTGTACCAGCCGGTCGGCGGCGAAGGGCTTTGTGATGAAGTCGTAGGCGCCGTCCTTGATCGCCTTGACGGCCATGGCGATGTCGCCGTGGCCGGTGACGAGGATGACGGGAATGTCGGCATCCAGCCGCAGGATGCGATTGAAAAGCTGCAAGCCGTCGATCTGAGGCATGCGGATATCCGACACCACGACACCGGTAAAGCCGGCGTCGAGCCCGGCCAGCGCCTCAGCCGCCACCGCAAAGGCGGAAACCGAGAAGCCGGCAAGCTCCAGCGTCTGCACGGTGGCCTTGAGGAGATCGCGGTCGTCGTCGATCAGGATCACCGGCGCGGCATTGTCGTTCGTCATGATGGCTTACGCTGCTGTCTGGAGATGAATGGTGAAGCGGGTGCCGCTGTCGTCGCTCGAAACTTCGATGCGGCCGCCATAATCGGCGACGATGTCCTTCGAGATGACGAGGCCAAGGCCAAGGCCTTTTTCCTTCGAGGTGTTGAACGGCGTGAACAGCGATTTGAGGATCGCGGGTGGAATGCCCGGTCCGTTATCGGACACGCCGACCGTCACGCCGTCCGCGGTCTCCTCGACCGACACCTGCACACGAGCGTCGTCGCGGCCGTCGAGTGCTTCGAGCGCGTTCTGGAAGAGGTTGATCAGCACCTGTTCGAGCCGCACTCGATTGCCCATGACCTTGAGGCTCGGCGGCGGCAGGTCGATGGCCAATGCGTCGAGCCGGCCGGCAAAGCGGCTTCTCAACAGCATGACGGCGCCTTCGATAACACCACGTAATTCGACAGGCTCGGCGGCGGTGCGGCCCTTGCGGGCAAATGCCTTCAACTCCTCGGTGATTGAGCCGATGCGTTCGGTAAGGGCTGCGATAGCGCCGAGGTTTTCCTCGGCCGGCCCGGTCTGCTTGCGGTCGAGGAAGGTGCGGGCATTGTCGGCATAGGCGCGTATGGTGGCGACCGGCTGGTTGATCTCATGGGCGACGCCGGCAGCGACCTGGCCGAGGATGGCGAGGCGGTTGGCCTGGACCAGATCCTGCTGCACGATTTGGAGCTTGGCTTCCGTGCTGCGGTGGCCTGTTATCTCGGCCTGCAACCGGTCGCGGGCGCGGCTCAAATCCTCGGTCCGTTCGACGACGCGGCGTTCGAGTTCGGTGCGGGCCGCCTGTTCGGCGGCAATCCGCATCTGCGCCGACTGCCGGCGCCACAACAGATACGCGGCAAGGCCGAGCAGCGGGACGACGACGCCGAGCGCCAGAAGCCGCATTTCGCGGACGGCGGCGGCGATCGGCGCTTCAGCCGGGATCAGATAGTCGAGCCGCCAGGGGGTCGAAGGAATCGTCGTGAAAAGGCTGAGATACTCCGCGTCGCTGCCGCCGGGCGTTACTGCGTGGACGATTGACACATCCGGGGGGAGCGCCTGCGCGTGCATGATCGGCAACGGCACAAGCGGCGTGTCGCCGAACTGTTGGCTGTCACGGATCGCGGCTTGCTTAGGTGCGGTCAGCGGTGCGGTTGTCATGAAACGCCAGGACGGCACGCTGGTGATCAGCACGACGCCATTCTCGTCGCTGACATAAGCCGGGCGGTTCGCCTCACGCCAGTCGGCTTCGAGCTGGTCGAACTCCATCTTGACGACGACGACGCCGAGCGGTGCGTCTGTGTCGCCGACGCGCCGCGAAATGTAGAGGCCGGGGCGCTTGCTGACATTGCCGAGCGCAAAATACTCGGCGGTTCCGGCCTGCATCGCGCCGGAGAAATAGTCGCGGAAACGGTAGTCATTGCCGACGAAGCTGATCGGCTCGCGCCAGTTGCTGGAGGCGACCGCCAGTCCATCGGTGCCGACGACATAGAGTACCGACGCCTTGGTGCCGGAGACCAGCCCCTCGAGCTTGCGGTTCAGCACATCGATTGCCGCGGCATTTTTCTGCGACAGCGCGTCACGCACTTGCTGGTCTGCGGACAAAAGCAGCGGCAGGGCGCGCGGGCTTTCGAGCACCGCGCGCAGCAGCGCGACCTTCAGATTGGCGTCGGTACGCCCCTGCGCCGCCAGGGTCCCGATCTCGGCGGTGCGGCCGTAAAGGCCGGCGCCGTAGAGCGCTGCCGTGACGATCAAAAGCGCGATGGCCGCAAACAGCAGCCAGGCTCGGCGCGCCCGCCTGGCGAGTTGCTCGGGCGTCGAAGACAAGGCACCGGCGGGGCGTTGCAGCATCGCCCATTTGTGCATGAACTCGCACAAAACACAATTCGACCTATGCGGAGATTCGCACCTATCCATGCGTCCGGCAGTGCGGACATTTGCGAATGCTCAACAAAATCAATGATGAATAACTCTTCTGCGTATCTGGCACGGCTGTTGCAAACACGAATTCAGCAGTCGCAGGCTGCTGGTCAAAACAACTGCCCCGGGGAGTCGAGCTTTCGATCGGGGCGCCATGGAGGACGTCATGCAGACAGCAATCGCTGCCGCCGAGCCGCGCGGCAAACTTCCCTTATACCGGCATCTTTATGTGCAGGTGCTGGCGGCGATCGCCGCCGGTGTGCTGCTCGGCCATTTCTATCCGGAAACCGGCGAGGCGATGAAGCCGTTCGGCGATGCCTTCATCAAGCTGGTGAAGATGGTGATCGCGCCGGTGATCTTCCTGACGGTGGCGACCGGTATCGCCGGCGTTTCCGACCTGCAGAAGGTCGGCCGCGTCGCCGGCAAGGCGATGATCTATTTCCTGGTGTTCTCGACGCTGGCGCTGGTCGTCGGCCTGGTCGTCTCCAATGTCGTCCAGCCCGGCGCCGGCATGCATATCAATCCGGCCACGCTCGATACCGCCAAGGTGGCGGCGTATGCCGAGAAGGCGCACGACACTACCATCGTCGGCTTCCTGATGAACATCATCCCCGACACCATCACCGGCGCCTTCGCGCAGGGCGACATCCTGCAGGTGCTGTTCTTCTCGGTGCTGTTCGGTGTCGCCCTGGCGCTGGTCGGCGATCGCGGCCGTCCGGTCGTCGATTTCCTGCAGGCGCTGACCACGCCGATCTTCCGCCTCGTCGCCATCCTGATGAAGGCCGCACCGATCGGCGCGTTTGGCGCCATGGCCTTCACGATCGGCAAATACGGCATCGGCTCGATCGCCAACCTCGCCATGCTGATCGGCACGTTCTACCTGACCGCGCTGCTGTTCGTGCTGGTGGTGCTCGGCACTGTCGCCCGCTACAACGGCTTCTCGATCCTGGCGCTGATCCGCTACATCAAGGAAGAGCTGCTGCTGGTGCTCGGCACCTCGTCCTCGGAAGCGGCATTGCCGGGCCTCATGGCCAAGATGGAGCGCGCCGGCTGCAACCGCTCGGTGGTCGGCCTGGTCATCCCGACCGGCTATTCCTTCAATCTGGACGGCACCAACATCTACATGACGCTGGCGGCGCTGTTCATCGCGCAGGCGACCGACACGCCACTCACCTACGGCGACCAGATCCTGCTGCTCGCTGTCGCCATGCTGAGCTCCAAGGGTGCCGCCGGCATCACCGGCGCCGGCTTCATCACCCTGGCTGCAACGCTTTCGGTCGTCCCCACCGTGCCGGTCGCCGGCATGGCGCTGATCCTCGGCGTCGACCGCTTCATGTCGGAATGCCGAGCGCTGACCAACTTTATCGGCAATGCGGTGGCGACGGTCGTGGTGGCACGCTGGGAGGGAGAACTCGACCAGACGAAGTTTGCCGCCGCCATGGCCGGCGACTTGCCGGAGGAAGTCGACCTGTCGCTGCCGGGTTTGCAGGCCGCCTGACTGTTTAGGCCATATGACCACAAGGCCCCGGAGGCGGTTCGCTGGCTTCGGGGCAACAGCGGCGGCGGTCGCGGTATGCCGCCTGAAACGCAACCTGAAGTGGCGCTATTTTCGACGCGGGGCTTGTTCCAGCCGCATTTGCAGGCCAGTATCCGCTATGCCTTCAGGGCACCTGTCCGCTTCGCTCCCGACCTGATCGCGAGGCGAGACATTTCCGTCGGGCTCGGTTTGCAACATCATCCTTGCCGAACCGTCGGAGCTTTTGCTGCCGACCGCGTTCTGGCTATGGCGGCAGCTCTCGAAGGCAATGGCGGCCTCACTGCGAAGTCGCAAGCGAAACGTGACCCGTCTCCTGGTGGAAAGCGCAAGCTTTTTGAGGGGAACTCGTCGCGCCTGAAGAGGGGCACTTGAAGAGGGGGGCGGGCCCATGAGGGCCTTTGCCGAACCAAAGCAAGATGCGAGGTCAAACGCGATGCAGCCTGTCATTCCGGTATCCATCATCATCCCGAACTACAACTATGCGCGGTTCCTCAAACGCAGCATCGACAGCGCCCTCGAGCAGGACTACGCGGATGTCGAAGTCATCGTCGTCGACGATGCATCGCAGGACAATTCCACGACAATCATGGAATCCTATCGCGATGAGATACTCGCATGCCCGCGGGCGCAAAATGGCGGACACGCGGCGGCGTTCAACACCGGCTTTGCGGCGAGCTCGGGCAAGATCGTCCTGTTCCTCGACGCCGATGATTATCTTTATCCAACCGCCGTCTCCACCATTGTCGAAACGTGGGATGATGCAACCGCTCAGGTCCAGTCCAGACTGCATATCGTCGACGAGGGGCAACGCATCAGGGATGTCTTTCCGCCGCCCGAATTGCCTTTCGACAGCGGCGACGTCATGCCGAAACTCCTGCACAAGGGCCGCTATCAGACGACAGTGACCAGCGGGCTGGCCTTTGACCGCGCAACGCTCGAATCGATCATGCCGATACCGGAGCCGGAGTTCCGGCAGGGCGCCGACGGCTATCTGGCAACGCTGGCGCCGATGTACGGGCATGTCCAATCGATCGACGAATGCCTCGGCGCCTACCGGATCCATGGCGCCAACCATTCAGTCTTCGGTGAAAAGCTCGCCGAGCGGGCACGCTGGCGGGTAACTCACGATTTCCGCCGCATGCAGGCGCTGTCGGACCAGGCCGCCGGGATCGGCCTGACCATCGTGCCGTCGGATGCTGTCCGCCACGATCCGGTCCACCTGGAAGAGCGGCTGGCGTCGCTCTGCGCGGACAGCGGCCGACATCCCGTGGCCGACGATTCCCGGCTGGCGCTCGGGGCGGCCGGCGCCGTCGCCAGCCTCGAAATGACCGCATCCCTGCGGCGGCGTGCAATCCTTGCCGCCTGGTTCCTGTCGGTCGGGGTGTTGCCGCGGAAAATGGCGACCGCGGTGCTGTCGTGGAAGCTTGATGCGTCGTCGAGGCCGGCATTTTTGAGCCGCCTGTCCAAGACCATCCGCCACGCCATGGGATAGTGGGTGGCGCTGTGCCACAACTCCGCCAGGTTTTCGGGAGGTCTGGCAACCCGGGTAGATTTCGAACAATATCATTATGGGTACGTGGCGCCCCAAGCGAAAGGACAACCAGCCCATGATCTCTTATGAGCCGATGCGTCCGATGGAGCGCTGCCCATCCCACCCTGGAGCGCTGCTTGACGACATTATCCCGGCAACCGGAAAGACCAAGGTGGAGATCGCCAATCTGCTCGGAATCTCGCGCCAGCAGCTTTATGACATCATCCGCGAAAAGAAGCCGGTGTCGCCGGCTGTCGCTGCCCGTCTTGGAAAGATGTTCGGCGACGGCGCCGCGATCTGGCTCAGGATGCAGGCCGCCTATGATGCGTGGCACGCGGAACGCGAGGTTGACGTCAGCGCCATTCCAAGGCTGCATGCTGCCTGAGATGCAATAGATCGGCCGAACCACCGAGGCTCTCACAAATCGATCACGGTCCCGCCTGCCTGGACCGGTCCTGCGGTTCGACGGCTCGCTCGACCAGGACATGCGCTTCCCGCGCGGCCTCGATGAACGCGTTCCTGGCGGCTTCGGTCCAGCGATCGTCGCTCATGGCGCGGCGGCATGTGCGCAGTGCCACCCCGTGTTTGGCGCTGCCGGTGTCACGCCAGTGGGCTTCCAGCAATGCGACAGCCTGCCGTGCGTTGGAAATGTTGCGGATATCTCCCACGATGCCGACCGCAACCGCAACCGGCTTGGCAAACCATCCCTGGTTCATGGCGGGGCCTTCGACCTGTTGAACCATCTATAACGAAAATCGTAGCGCAAGGTTTCATTCGCGCCAGTCACCTCGGCGTGAGGCGGCGTCTACAGCGCTGCGCGCAGCCTGACCACGACGCTGCGCGCCACAAGCACCAGCACGGTGATGACGATCAGGATCACCGAGAGTGCGGCGATCGCCGGGTCGATGTTGTCGCGCAGGCCCATCCACATCAAGCGCGGCAGCGTGATGGCGTTGACCGAGGTGATAAACAGGGTGACG
Source organism: Mesorhizobium sp. M1088 (assembly GCF_040318575.1). Classification (NCBI taxonomy): domain Bacteria; kingdom Pseudomonadati; phylum Pseudomonadota; class Alphaproteobacteria; order Hyphomicrobiales; family Phyllobacteriaceae; genus Mesorhizobium; species Mesorhizobium sp. M1088. Next base: position 207,451 of record NZ_JAMYMO010000004.1, read on the forward strand.
CCGATCTCCTCCCAGGACAGCACGAAAGACAACAACGCCGCGGTGACGATGCCGAACTTGATGTTGGGCATGATGATGCGGGTGGCGCGCTCCCACACGGTGGCGCCGAGGCCGCGGGCGGCGAGGTCGATGCGGCGGTCGAGCTGGCTGAGCGACACCAGGATCAGCACCGTGGCGAAGGGCACCGTCATCACCGCATGCGCCATGACGACACCCAGCCAGGTGTCATAGCCGAAGAACGACGAGAACCCGGAGATCGAGGTCAGCAGGAAGTAGAGCGTGATTGCCGAGACCACCGGCGGCACCACCATCGGCAGCAGCACGAAACCGACCAATGCTGCCGTGAAGCGCGGCTGGAACATCCAGATGCCGAGGCTGAAGCAGAGCGCCAGCACGGTGGAAAAGGCGCTGCTGACGATGCCGATCCTGATCGAGAGCAGGATCGAACTGATCCAGCGCGGATCCTCGATCAGCGCCCGGTAATGGCGCAGCGACAATTCGCCCGACGGCATCGCCAGCATGCGGCTCGGCGTCAGCGACACCGGGATGACGGCGAGCAGCGGCAGCAGCAGGAACAGCGCGACGAGGGCGGCGAGGACCAGCGAGACGGGACCGGGGCGGTAGGTCGGCATCGCGCTACACCAGTTGCTTGGGTCTGATATAGCGGAACAGCAGCGCCATCAGCGCGCCGACAAACAGCACCAGCACGACACTGATTGCGGCGCCCAGGCCCCAGTCCGGGCTCTGGAAGATGCGAAGGTAGATCAGCTCGGCGATCATCACGCTACGGCCGCCGCCGAGGATCGCCGGCGTGACGAAGAAGCCGAGCGAAAAGACGAAGACGATCAGCGCCGAGCCGATGATGCCGGAGCTGGTCATCGGCACGAATACCGACCAAAAGGTGCGCATACGGCTGGAGCCGAGGCCGCGCGCTGCCAGCAGCACACGGTCGTCGAGGCCGCGCATCGATGAGGCCAGCGGAAACACGGCGAAGGGAATGAGGAAATGCGTCATGCCGACGATAACGCCGAACTCGTTGCGCACCAGCGCCAGCGGCTCTGAGATGAAGCCGACCGCCTGCAGCCAGGTGTTGATCAGGCCGCGATTGGACAAAAGCGCCACCCAGCCGAAGGCGCGCGTCAGCACCGAGATCCAGAACGGCACCAGGATGCAGAACTCGGCCACGACGCGCTGCACCGGCGTGCCGCGTACCCAGACAACGGTGATGGCGTAGGCGGCGACAACCGAAACGATCGTCACGATCGCCGCGATACGCAGCGTGCGGATGAAGACCGACTGCACCAACTGATCCGTGAGCAGCGCATTGTACTGCCCCAGCCCCGGCGTGGGCAGGGTGAAGCTCCATTTAACCACGCCAAGGAATGGCCAGGCATAGGCCAGCACAAGAAAGAGGAGCAGCGGCGCCATCAACAGCGCCGCGCCCATCCTGTCGGAGAGGTATGCTCTCATCCGGTTATCCCGGCTTGTCAGGCGGAGATGATCTTCGTGTATTCGTCGAGTGCCGCCCCGTAGTTCTTGGCGTACCAATCCATGTCGAGCGGGATCTGCTTCTTCATGTTCTCGGGATCGACCGGATTGATGCGCCTCTTGTCGGCGGGTATCAGCGCATCGGTGGCCGGGTTGGCCGGACCCTGACCGAGCTTTTCGAACATGATGAGTTCCTTCTCCGGGTCCTGGGTGCTGGCGATGAACTTCATCGCCGCGTCCTTGCCGCCGGGATTGCCCTTGAGCACGGCGAGCGCGCCGGGCGAGATCAGGCCCTGGTCCCAGATGAACTTGATCTTGCCGCCGGAATCCTGCTCGATGAGCGAAGCCCGGGTCGACCAGACGATCGCCATCGAGGCCTCGCCATTGAGCAGCACGCTCTGGCTTTCGGCGCCGCCACCCCAATAGGCGACGACGTTTTCCTTGAAGGCGGCGATCTTGTCATGCGCGCGCTTGAGGTCGAGCGGGTAGAGCGATGCCGGTGCGATGCCGTCGGCGAGCAGTGCCGCTTCCCAGCTCGACACGCCCCATTTGTAGAGCGAGCGCTTGCCGGGGAATTTTGCCACGTCGAAGAAGTCGGCCATGCCGGTTGGTGCCTGGCTGCCGTATTTCTCGGCATCATAGGCGATGACATAGGAGAAGAAATAGGTCGAGGCGGCGTATTCCCAGCCGAAGCCCGGCCGCATCTTCTTCTTGTCGACGACCGCATAATCGATCGGCTCGAGCATGCCTTGGGCGCCGAGCGTGATGGCCGAGAACGGATCGACGTCGACCAGGTCCCAGGTCGGGGCGCCGCTCTTGAACTGCGCCGCGATCGCGCCTTCGGTCGGGCCGGAGCCGTCCATCTTAACGACAATGCCGGTTTCCTTGGTGAAGGCCTGGCCGTAAGCCGCGTCATAGGCGGTAATGGCGTCGCCGCCCCAGTTGACGAGCACCAGTTCCTTAGCCGCGGCAAAGGCGCCGGTCGAGCGCAGCAGCATCGGCGTGCCGGCCAGCACCAGTGCGGCCAGCTGCGTAAACTGCCGGCGCGAGATCTCGCCGCGCACTGCCCTGGCGGATAGCGCCTCGATGGAATTTTTCTTGGTTTGGTTTGTCATGTCAGTTCCCCTTTTTTGTCGTTGGTATTTCCTGAATGTCAGCTTGGCGAATTCGCCACGCCGATCGTCATTGCTCTCCACCCGGAAGGAGGAAGCCTTTCTCCGCGGGCCAGGTCAGCCAGACGGAATTGCCCTTGCTGAGGGCAGAGGCGGCGACCTCGTTCGGCACCGAGACCGTCACCTTGGCGCCTTGGCGCGTCGTCAGATCGAGCCGCGTTGCAGCGCCGAGATAGGTCGAGGCGACGGCAGTCGCGGCAATGCCGTTCTCGCCTGCCGCGGCTTCGCGGGCGATCGACATGTATTCCGGCCGGATCGCCAGGATGGCATCGCCACGGACCTTCTCGGCCCTGCAGCGCATGCTGATCGCGCGGTCTTCGCAGAGGCCTGTCGAGCCATTGTCGGCCGGGCGCACGCCCTTCAGCGGCAGCATGTTGATCTCGCCCAGGAACTCGGCGACGAAGCGGTTGTCCGGCCGGTCGTAGACCTCGTCCGGCGCGCCGACCTGCAGCAATTTGCCATGGTTGAAGATGGCGACGCGAGATGACAACGCCAGCGCCTCGCTCTGGTCATGGGTGACGAAGACGAAGGTGGTGCCGGTCTCCTGGTGCAACCGCTTCATCTCGGCCTGCATCTGGCCGCGCAGGCTCTTGTCGAGTGCCGAAAACGGCTCATCGAGCAAAAGTACGCCCGGCTCGAACACCAGCGCCCGCGCCAGTGCGACCCGCTGCTGCTGGCCACCTGACAATTGCGACGGCAGTTTCTTTTCGTGGCCCTTGAGCCCGACGCGCTCGATCATTTCGCCGACGCGGCGTTTGATCTCGGCCGCCGGTTTCTTTCGCACCTTGAGCGGAAAAGCGATGTTGGCCTCGACGCTCATATGCGGGAACAGCGCATAGCCCTGGAACACCATGCCGGCGGCACGCTGCTCGGCCGGCCGCTCGGTGATGTCGACGCCGTCGCTGTAAAGGCGACCGTCGGTCGGCTGAATGAAGCCGGCAAGGATCATCAGGAAGGTGGTCTTGCCGGAACCGGAGGGGCCGAGCAGGGTGAGGAACTCGCCACGGCCGATATCGAGCGTCAGAACGTCCAGCGCACGGAACGAGCCGAAGCTCTTGCCGATCCCGATTGCCTTGATCTCTGCGGCCCGGCCGGGTTGCTGCATCCTGCCCTTTCCTTAGCGTAGCCGAAATCGTAGGCAGGGCGGCGGCTCACCGCAACCGAATAGTTTTCGCCTGATCGGCAAATTTGATTCATCTATGCGCCAATCTCCCCCTCAAAGGGGGGAGATTAACGCTGGTTCTCCGACAGCTTCGACCTCAGCCACCGCCCAAACGCCTCCAGCACCGGATGCGCCGCCTTGGCGTGCTCGGAAACCAGAAAATACGAGCGCGGGGAGTTGATCGCTATGTCGAAGGGGCGGACCAGCCGGCCTTCGCTCAGTGCCCGGCCGCTGGTCAGCTCGTCGCCCATGGCGATGCCCTGGCCGGCGATCGCCGCCGAAAAAACCAGGTTCATGTCGGAAAAGAAGATGCCGCCTTCCGGGTCGGGGTTCTCGACCTTGGACAGCGCCAGCCAGCGCGCCCAGTCCTCGGTATCGCCGAGATGCAGGAGATTGGCGCGCAGCACGTCGGCCGGCTTGGAGAAGCCGCCGATCTTGTTGAGCAGCGTCGGGCTGCACAGCGGCGTAAAGGAGATCCCGCACAACAGCTCGACCGCGCGGTTCGGCCAATTGCCGACGCCGAAGGCGATGAAGGCATCGGCCTCGGCATTGCTCACGTCGTCGAGACGGCGCGGCGTCAGGATGCGCAGCGCGACATCGGGGTACATCTGCCGGAACTCGCCGATATGGGTGCACAGGAACAGCGAGGCGAAACCCGGCGTACAACTGACGCTGAACGAACCGCCGATGCCGGTGCCGGCATGGCGTGTCACCGCGTCGCCCAGCACCGTCAGCGCCTTGCGCACGTCGCTGGCATAGCGTTGGCCGCGTGGCGTCAGCGCCACGCCCTTGCCGATACGTTCGAGCAGATCGAAGCCGAGATCGCGTTCGAGCAGGCGCAACTGATGACTGACGGCACTGCGGGTCAGATGCAGTTCGTCAGCGGCGCGCCAGACGCTGCCGTGGCGGGCAAAACTGTCGAGGGCGCGCAGCGCCTGCGTCGAGGGAATTCTCAAGAGGTGAACCGAATTTGCATGAGCCGGGAAAACATATCACTTTTTGGCGGGGCGCTTCACTGCTTTCTTTCCGCCATGGAGAAACCGGTGACCTCCGCGCAAGCGACCGCACTTGCCTGTCTGGACGACATCCAGCCGTCGCTATCGGCGTGGACGCGGACGATCTTCGATTTCGGCGAGACCGCCTGGCGCGAATACCAGTCGGCCGCCTGGTATGTCGAGCATCTGAAACACGAAGGATTTTCGGTCGAGGAAGGATCGGGCGGCATGCCGACCGCCTTCTGCGCCCACTGGACCAACGGGACCGGCCCGACCATCGGCATGTATGCCGAGTACGACGCGGTGCCTGGCAATTGCCAGGATGCGGCGACGGTGAAGCGACCGCGCCCGGGGCTGGGCGAACAGGCCGGCGGCCACACCGATCCGCATTCCGGCCTCGGTATTGCCAGCCTCGGCGGGCTGCTGGCGACCAAGGCGGCGATGCAGCGTCACGGCATATCAGGCACGCTGCGCTTCACCGGCGAGCCGGCGGAGAAGGTGAGGGGATCGAAGCCGATCCATGCCGCGAAGGGCTATTACGATGGGCTGGCGGGCATGGTCTCCTTCCATCCTTTTTATATGCTGCCGCTGTGCAACACGGCGCGCTGGGACACGCATTGCGGTGCGGCCTATGCGATGATCTACCGTTTCATCTGCGACGAGCCGGAACATTGGGCGAGGGCGGCAGGCGGCGCAGCACCCATCCCGCAGGCGCATTCGGCAGTCAGGGCGCCCGGCGCCAACGACGCGCTCATGATGATGTACATGGCCTCCAAGGCGCTGCGCGATTCCATGCTGCCGCACCAGGGTGGCTGGTCGATCAGCGAGGCGATCCTGACGGCGGGCCAGGCGACCGCCGACAATCTGCCGGCCGGGCTGGCCGAGATCCAGTACATGATCCGCGTGCCGACGCTTGCGATGGCCGAGCAGGTCACCGCCGTGCTCGACCGCAATGCGGAAGCCGCAGCCAGGATGAGCGGCTGCCGCCATGAGCGGCACTGGGTGTCGAAGTCGCGGCCGGGGCTTGCCAACCACGCAATGGCCGGCATTGCCTTCGACGCGCTGGCGGCGGTCGGGCCGCCGTGCTGGGACAAGACGGCCAAGGCGATCGCCCGCGAAATCCAGGTCAATGCCGGCGGCGAAGCGACCGAGGAACCATTCATCGACGAACTGGAGCGGCTGATTGCACCACAGGATGCCGAGGCGATCCTGCGCCGTGACTTGCCGCCATCGCAGCTGAATTCGACCTCCGACGATTACACCGACATGTCGTGGCAGACGCCGACGGCGCGGTTCTACGTCGCCCGGCCGGCGCTGCGATCCGAGAACGGCCACGCGTTTCCGTCCTGGGCGATGAATGCGCTGGGCGGCATTTCTGCCACCATCGACCCAATGGTCATCTGCGCCGCAAAGACGGTCGCGCTGGCAGCACTTCGCCTGTTGGAAGACGATGCCGCGCGCAACGCGGCGATGGATGAATTCGTCGCCCGCACCGGCGGCGGCATCGGCGGCTCGAACTGGATCGCGCCGCTCTGCGACTACGATCCGCCCATCGGATTTCGCTGGCCGGAATACATCACCACCCCGCGCGGACGGGATTGGTGGATACCAGGCAACCAACCCGCATGATCAACCAAGCCGCCCTTCACGAGGAGAAACCCCATGACCGTCCATGACCGCATCGTCACCGAGCCGTTTTCGCTGCAGCGCCGCAACCCGGCCGGCGGAACCAAGCCGCTGACCGCCTGGGGCTTCGCCAACGAGACCGACGTGCTGACCGACGTGCTGCTCGGCTCGCCGAATTTCCTGCGCCATCTCTCGACCAGCTCGCTGTCGCGCAAGCATCTGCGCGAGGCGCCATGCAACGTCCAGATCGCCCAAGCGCAGCACAAGGATCTGGTCGCCGCCTATGAGCATTTCGGTGTCAACATCCACTGGCACGAGCCGACGCCGGAACTGCCGATGCAGGTCTACTCGCGCGATTCCAGCGTCATGACGCCGTATGGCGCCATCATCACCGCCATGGCCCAGTGGTGGCGGCGCGGCGAGAACTACGCGGCGATCCGCACCTATGAGAAGCTCTGCATCCCGATCTACGACATGGTCACCGCCGGCACGTTCGAGGGCGGCGACTTCAACGTCATCGAGGACGGCGTCGTGCTGATCGGCTGCGGTGGCGCCCGCACGCAGGAGGAGGGCGCGCGCCAGGTCCAGGCCTGGTTCGACAAGGAGGGCTGGGAGACCCGCATCGCCTTCATCGACGAGTATTACGTCCATATCGACTTGATGGTGGTGCCGATCGCCGAAAAGCTGACCGCCGTCTGCCTTGCCTGTACAGAGCCCGGCATCGTCGACTGGCTGAAGGGCAAGGGCCACGAGATCATCGACGTGCCGTTCCAGGATACTATGGCGCTCGGCTGCAACTTCATGTCGCTGGGCAAGGACAGGGTAATCGCCCCGACCTCGAGCCAGACGCTGATCGGCCAGCTCAAGGCGCGCGGCTTCGAGGTGGCGGCCATCGACATGAGCGAGATCTCGAAGACCGGCGGCGGCATTCACTGCATGGCGCAGGCGCTGAAGCGCGAGCCGGCCTGAGGGGCCGGCCTTTAGCCCGGCCGCTTGCGCGAAAGCGCCATTGTCAGCACCGTCGATCCGCCTGGCGTGCGGCGCGCCCCTACAGCACGATGAGCTTTCCCTTGCGCAGACGCCGGGCGCAACGATAGACGAGGTCGGCAGCGACCATGTCTTCCATCGCAATGCCCATCGCCTTGTAGGTGGTGATCTGTTGATCCGAAACGCGGCCCGGCGCGCGGTCGAGCAGCATGGCGCCAAGCTCGGTGCCGAAATCCGGGTCGAAGCCGGCAAGCTCGCAAGATCCGACTGGGGTCGGTTTGAATGCATCCTTGGTTTCGACAAAAAGACTGGATCTGCGGATGAGCTCGATCGGCATTTCACCGCCGGGCGGCGCCACCCCGACCGAGGAGACATGCGTGCCCGGCTGGACCCAGCCTGCGTCGATCACCGGCTGGTAGGAGTGGGTCGCCAGGCACACCACGTCGGAACTGCGCACTGCCGTCTCGAGGTCGGCGACCGCCACCACCGACGGATGCAGCCGGGCAAGCGCTGCCGCATCGTCGAAGCTCTTCGAAGCGACACGGATTTCGGCAAAGTCGCGCACCAAGGGCAACAGATGCAGGTGCTGGTTGGCCTGCACGCCGGCGCCGACCACGGTCGCTATCCTGGCGTCCCTGCGGGCAAGCGTGCGCACCGACAGCACGGCGGAGCCTGAGGTCCGCACCGCGGTTATGAAGGTGCCGTCCATGATACAGACCGGCAGGCCGGACAGCGGATCGAACAGGGTGATGGTGGCGAGGTGGCTGGGCAGGTTCTTGGCCAGGTTGCCTTCGAAGACGTTGACGATCTTGACGGTCAGGTTCATGCCCTCCATCCAGGCCGGCATGGCGAGGCTGTAGCCGGCCTCGGGGATGTCGAGCTGTGGTCGGGGTGGATTGACGACCTTGCCTTGTGACAGCGCCTTGAAGCCGTCTTCCAGAACATCGAGAAGCTGACTGAGGTCGATGCATTCCATCACGTCGGTTTCGCTCAGCACCAGGATCTCGGTCGCTCCCTTGCTGATTTCTGCCGCACTCCTGCCGGCTGGGCTGAACGCTTGCTTGGTCATCCTGCACTCCTGTGTTCGAAATCGGCTCACCACGTTTGCTTTCAGCGGTGAGGGAAGCGAAGGCTATTGCGAGGTTTTATGTTGTGAAATACGTTGATTTCGGTGTCTCTGCGTGAAATCAACACGCAAATCCCTTAGATAGCGTGGATTGTGAAATGAGCGACCTCGACCAGATAGACCGCAGCCTGCTCCGGCTGCTCCAGGAAGACGGACGCCGGACGACGCTTGATCTTGCCGGGCGTGTCGGGCTGTCTCCGACCGGAACCAGCCAGCGGCTTAAGCGCCTGTTCCGCGACGGGTTCATCACCGCGGTCAGGGCCATGCTCGATCCGCGCAAGGTCGGCCGGGGAACGCTGGTGTTCATCGAGGTCCGGCTTGACCACACGGCGCCTCATGTCTTTGACCGCTTCGCCGAAGCCGTGGCGAAAGCTCCGGAGGTTCTGGAGTGCCATATGGTGGTTGGCGGTTTCGATTATCTGGTCAAGGCGCGGATCGCCGATATGGCGGTGTTCCAGGATTTCCTGCAGCGGGTCATCCTGCCGCTGCCCGGCGTGCGCGAAACGCACACGTTCGCCTCCATCGCCGATGTCAAGCCGAACGCCCTCTTGCCGGTGTGATCAGGTGGAGGGAATCAGAGCGACCTGCATCGCATCTTGGCCCAGGTGCAGAGATGCCGGAGACCGGCTCTAGCCTTGCTGGGTCAGCAGGTTTGCGTCGCGTGCGAGCCGCCACTCACCATCCGCCTCCTTGCGCAGGAGCGTCAGCGCATATCCCGATCGATGGACCGGCTCGCCATTCGGCGGGGTCGCGGTCATATTGATGCGGCTGCGGATGAAGGCCCAATTGCCGAGAAGCTGTAGTTCCACGATATCGCTCGTGCCGTCGATATGAACGCCGGCCGTCTCCCGCGCGGCTGCCGCGAAGATCTCCTTGTCGAAGGGTTCCCGGCCGGGAACCATGAAGATCGCGTCGTCCGTCATCAAGCTGAGGACGGTCGCGATGTCTCCACGCTTGCTCGCATCCATCCACGTCTCGACCAGCTTTCGGATTGCTTTTTCGTCGCCCGTCATCCGTTACCTCCCTGGCATCTCGCCGTCATCGATGGCGCACGGCGCTCCTTCCTCGCTGCTACATAGGGCTTAGATCGCTCTCGTCATCGATTGCAGTGCGTCGCGTCGCGGGTAGCACGGTCAGCGAGCCGGCAGGTTCGCGCCCTCCATGCCTATCGCCAGCCACCGGAGGCGGTGATGCGCTCGCCGGTCAGCCAGGACGCTTCGTCGGAGGCGAGGAACACCGCGACGCGGGCGACGTCGTCGGGCAGGCCGAAGCGACCGAGCGGCGTCATGGCTATAATCTGCTTCTCGAATTCGCTGCCGACGATGCCGATGCGCGCGAGGCCCTCGGTATCGATGCCGCCGGGCGCGATGGCGTTGACGCGGATGTTGCGTGCGCCGAGCTCCCGCGACATCGACAGCGTGATCGTGTCCACCGCACCTTTGGTCGCGGCGTAGACGAGCGAGTTCGGCTGCGGATTGCGGCTGGCGACCGAGCTTATGTTGATGATGCTGCCGCCGCCCGCGCCAAAATGCTTCACTGCTGCTTGCGTGGTCAGAATGATGCCCAATACATTGATGTCGAACTCGCGGTGAAACTCGGCCTCGGTCACCGCTTCCAGCGGCTCGAATGCGAAGACTCCGGCATTGTTGACCAGTATGTCGAGCCCGCCAAACTCCAATTTCGCCGCCTCGAACAGGCGGCGCACATCAGCCGCTTGCGACACGTCGCCCTGGACGGCGACGGCGCGGCCGCCACGGTCCTCGATCTCGGCGACGACGCGGTCGGCGCCTTCCCGTGACGAGGCGTAGTTGACGACCACTGCGGCGCCGGCCGTGGCAAGACTCTTGGCGATGGCGGCGCCGATACCGTTGGAGGCGCCGGTGACGATGGCGACCTTGCCGTTCAGCTTGCTCATCAAATCTCTCCTTTGTTGACGATGAGCGGTATTTAATCATGATCGAAACGCGTATTATGGTGCCCACAATCCGTTCTTTCGTTCCTGGAATTCCGGAATGACCACCATCCTCGAAAAGACCGCCGGTCTCGTCGCCTTCGTCCGAACCGTCGATGCCGGCTCTTTCCATGCCGCCAGCCGGCTGGTCGGCTCCAGCCCGTCGGCAGTGTCGAAAAGCGTGGCGCGGCTCGAGCGTCGGCTCGGCGTCAGGCTGATCCAGCGCTCGACGCGCCGGCTCGGGCTCACCAGCGAAGGCATCGCCTATTACGAGCGCGTGGCGCCGCTGCTCAGGGCGCTGGACGATGCCGAAGACATCGTTCAGATGGCCGATACGGCGCGCGGCCTGCTGCGCGTTACAGCGCCGGTCGAGCTTGGGCGTGGCCTGATCGCGGCATGGGCGCAAGCGTTCCTTGCGCAGCACGGCGCAGTCAAACTGGAGCTCAGCGTCACCGACCGTCACGCCGATCTGATCCGCGAAGGCTATGACGTTGCGGTGCGCATGGGGCCGCTCTCAGACACCGGGCTCGTCGCGCGCAAGATCGCCAATCTGCCGATCATGCTGGTGGCCTCACCGGCCTATGTCGAGCGGCGCGGCCGTCCGGCATCGGTCGAGGATTTACGGGACCATGAATTCGTCCGCCACCAGATGGCTGGCCGGCCTTATCCGGTCACATTTGCCGACGGTACGATGATCGTGCCGGATGGGCGGCTCGATACCGACGACGGCGGCGCCATCCGCAATGCAGCACTTGGCGGTGCCGGCATCGCGCATCTGATGCGGTTTGCCGTGCAGAACGATCTCGACACGGGTCGCCTGGTCCGCATCCTGCCCGAGGTGGCGATGCCAACCATGCCGGTGCACATTGTCCATGCGTACGGGCGACAGCTGCCGGTCCGGGCGCGGCTGTTCGTCGATTTCCTTGCAGGCCAAATGGCTGCGCTGACGCGATAGGGCAGACGCATGGTCTATGACGCAAACACCCAGCTTTTGGCAGAAACCAACCGTGCCGGCCGCTTGCGCAAGCGAACCACCCTTACCCGAAGCTAGAACGTGATCTTCACTGAATCGGCGCTGCGGTTGGCCGCGCCGTGGTGGACGGCCTCAATGTTGTTGCCGTCGGGGTCGAGCAGGAAGGCGGCGTAATAGCCGGGATGGTAGGATCGCTCGCCCGGCGCACCATTGTCGGTGCCGCCGGCCTCAAGCCCGGCCCTGTAGAAGGCATCGACCATGGCGCGGTCATTTGCCTGGAAGGCCAGGTGGTGGCGGCCGGTCAGCTTTCCCAGGGCCGCCGGGCTGTCGGGGCTGGAGATGAACAGCTCGTCGGCCCAGAAATAATCATTGCCGGCGCCACCGATCGGTATGCCGAGCACGTTGAGAACCGCCTCGTAGAAACGACGGCTGGCCTTGAGATCCCTGACCACCAGATGGAGGTGGTCGATGAGACGGCCGCGATGAAGTTCCTGATTTGCCATGCTTGACAGCTCCTGATCGCCGGTTGGAAATCTAGCTTCGAATGGTGCGCGGTCAATCCAGAAAGCCGTGGAATGGCGCCATCGCGCCGACTGGATAAAAAATGCAACCGGATTGTCGGATTCATGACATATCCAACGTCCTTCGGACGCAAGCGGCTCGGCGAAGCTCGAAAAGGTCGTGCCGTATCAACGCTTCCGGCATGGGAGAAAAGTGAAATGAGCCTTCCCTATCGTTGGGTTATCGTCGCGGCTGGTGCGCTGATGACCTGTGTCGCCCTCGGGGCGATGTTCTCGCTGGCGATCTTTCTCGAACCGATGGCGCTTGACACACAATGGTCGCGCGCCGGCATATCGAGTGCGATGACGCTGAACTTCCTGGTAATGGGCCTCGGCGGCTTCGCCTGGGGCGCCATTTACGACCGCTTTGGCGCCCGCATCGTCGTCATGACCGGCGCCGTGCTGCTCGGCCTGGCGCTGGTCCTGGCCAGCCGCACCGGTTCGCTGCTCGTTTTCCAGTTGGCCTACGGCGTGCTCGTCGGCCTCGCGGCAAGCGCCTTCTTCGCGCCGATGATTGCGCTGACCTCCGCCTGGTTCGACACGAACCGCAGCCTCGCCGTCTCGCTGGTCTCGGCCGGCATGGGCGTGGCGCCAATGACCATCTCGCCCTTCGCCCGCTGGCTGATTTCGGCCTACGACTGGCGCACCGCAATGTTCGACATCGGCATAACCGCGTGGGTGCTGCTACTGCCGGCCGCGCTTCTGGTGCGCCAGCCGCCCAAGCCCGCTGCCGACGGCGCTGCCCCAAGCGTTGCCGCCGAGGGTGCCGGCATGACGGTTCCGCAGGCGCTGCGCTCGCCGCAATTCATCGTGTTGGGACTGACCTTCTTTGCCTGCTGCGCGGCGCATTCCGGGCCGATCTTCCACATGGTGAGCTATGCGATGCTGTGCGGCATAGCGCCGATGGCGGCGGTCAGCATCTACAGCATCGAGGGCCTGGCAGGGCTGGGTGGCCGGCTGCTTTACGGCGTGCTTGCCGATCGGTTGGGCGTTAAACCGGTGCTGATCACCGGGCTGGCCATACAGGCCGTGGTTATCGCCGCCTATCTGGCGGTCAGCGAGCTTGGTCAATTCTACACGCTCGCCGTCATCTTCGGCGCCACCTATGGCGGCGTCATGCCGCTCTATGCGGTGCTGGCGCGCGAATATTTCGGCCAGCGCATCCTCGGCACGGTGTTCGGTGCAGTAACCATGCTGTCCAGCCTCGGCATGGCTTTCGGCCCGCTCGCCGGCGGCATGGTGTTCGATGCCTATGCTAGCTATTCCTGGCTGTTCATCGGCTCGGCCCTTGTCGGGCTTGGCGCGATGGCGATTGCGATCGCCTTCCCGCCGCTGCCGCGCAGGGAGTTGCAACCGGCTTAAAGCACGATCGGTGGAAAAGGGCGGCCGCTTGGATGGCAAGCGGCCGCGATCCAAAATAGCTGGCAGTGTTCGGCATTATGAAACGCGTATTGCTATGCAAGCAGAGGCACCACCTCGGCGCCATCAAGCGTGTAGCGCGCATAGCGGAAATCGCGAATTCTCGCCAGTCTGTCGCCGGCCCATTCCAGCAGGATAAAGTATTTTAGCCCTCCGGCCGAGTCGTCCGGATCGATCACAAGAATGGCTGGGTGCCGATCCACCAGGCCAGGAAGCAGCCGCCAATCGTGGATACCCGCGTAATTGTGGAAGTACCGGCCCACTTTCGTGCGGCCGCTCGCCCGGAGCCGGTTCACGAGATCAAGCCGGACGTCCTCGGCCAGCATGTCGCGGATCGCATCGAAGTCGCGGGCGTTGAACCGCTCTACATAGGCTGCCAGCCGCGCCCGCTCGGGCTCGGCCAACACCGGCGCAGGCCGATCCTCAGACTCGCCGGCGACCTCGCGCAGGCGCAGACGGCCGCGATGCAGTGCGGCTTTCACCGCCGGAACGCTGCTGTCGATAATGTTGCCGATCTCTTCGATCGTATAGCCGAGCACATCCATGAGGATGACGCTGCTACGCTGCGCCGCGGGCAGGCGCATGAAGGTCTGCAGGCTTGCGGCCGCAGTGTGTCGACCCTCGGCCGACATACCGGGGTCAGGGATCATATCGATATCCTCAACGACATGCGCGGCATCCAACCTGGCACGACGGCGCAGGTGGTCGAGCGCGGCATTGTGCGCGATGCGAAACAGCCAGCCCTCGACATTGGCTATCGGCCCGGTCCCGGGGAACGCCTCAAGCGCCTTGACCGTAGCTTCCTGGACGACATCCTCGGCATCGATCACCGAACCGGTCATGCGGGCGCAATAACGGTGCAGTTTCGGCCGCAATTCGCCGAGCAGCCGGTCGAATGGCTCCCGTCCTTCTGGCGTGCCGATTGCGGATCCGGTCATCGCACAAGGGTCGATCTCATGCGTATCTCCCAGGCAGAGGCGCCCGCCATCGGGCGCAGCGTCTTATAGACGCTCGACGATGGCAAAAGGATTCGGTCGAAAAAACTTTCTCCTGCTGGAATCCTTTGATGTTCCCTACGCGTCTCTGGATCACGGGCCCGTCAACCTGGCGGGCCCTTTGTTCAAGCCGGAGGCGCCATAGTCATGAGCAAGCAAAGTGCGGGATCAACGAAGGTCTGGGTTCTCGCCCTCACGTCGATAGGCTCCTTGATGGTCGTTCTCGATGCGATGGTCGTGGCGACGGCATTGAGCACAATGCGCGTCGAGCTCGATGCCTCGCTGGAGACGCTGCAATGGACGATGAACGCCTATAATTTGAGTTTTGCCGTCCTACTCATGACCGGGGCTGCGCTCGGTGACCGGTTCGGCCGCCGGCGTACGCTCGTTGCCGGATTGGCGTTGTTCGTCGCAGCGTCGGTTGCCTGCGCGCTCGCTGGCAATGCCGGATTGCTGATTGCGGCCCGTGCGGTCCAGGGCGCAGGTGCCGCAATGGTCATGCCGCTGGCCATGGCGCTGCTGAGCGTCGCTTTTCCCCCGGAGGAGCGAGGCAAGGCGCTGGGTATCTTCAGCAGCATCACCGGCCTGGCCCTGATCATCGGCCCGATGGCGGGCGGTGCGATTTCCGAAGGCCTCTCCTGGCACTGGATCTTCTGGCTCAATGTCCCGGTCGGCATCGTCCTCATCCCGCTGGTGCTGCGTCGGATTCCGGAGAGTTACGGGCCGGGCACGGCTATCGATGTCCTCGGCGTCGTCCTGGTAACTGCGGCGGCATTTGGTCTGGTCTGGGGTCTGATGCGCGGCAACATCGTGGGCTGGAGCGGCTCTGAAGTGCTGACGGCGCTGACGGCCGGGCTGCTTTTCGCCACCGCATTCGTCCTTTGGCAGCTGCGTACCCGTGAGCCCATGCTGCCTTTGCGGTTCTTTCAGGCGCGCGCATTCTCCTCGGGCGTAGGGGCGAACTTCCTGCTCTGCGCGGCCATGTACGGCCTCGTGTTCCTGTTGCCGCAGTTTCTGCAGTTTGCCCAGAGCCGTGGGCCGCTCGGCGCCGGCATGGGATTGCTGCCTTGGACCGCCACGCTTTTCGTGGTCGCACCGATCGCCGGCAGCTTGATCAACCGCGTCGGCGAGCGCTGGCTTGTGGTGGCCGGACTGATCCTGCAAGCGGCTGGAATGGCCTGGCTGGCGCAGATCGCCGCACCTGATCTGCCCTACGTTCAGCTAGTCGCCCCGCTGATCATTACCGGTGCCGGCGTGTCGATGGCCATGCCTGCCGCGCAGAACGCGGTTCTCAATGCGGTCGCCCGGCCGGAGGTCGGCAAGGCTGCCGGCACGTTCAACACATTCCGCTTCCTCGGTGGCGTATCCGGGATCGCGATCGCCGGTGCGGTGTTCGCCGGCACTGGAAGCTTCTCGTCCACTGACGCGTTCAGCGATGGCTTCACCTCGGCAATCGACGTCTCCGCTCTGCTCTCGCTCGCCGGCGCGCTCGTCGGATTGGCGCTCCCGGAGCGTCGCGCAGTGGCGCTCGCGAATGCCAGCAAGGAGGCGTAACTCGAAGGCGGGAAGCTTGCGCTTGCTCCCACTGTTGTCGCGCTAACAGCAGCCGCGCCAGCGCAGCAAAAAGGTCGCCGAGCGTCGGTTGCCGGCCGGTCCTGTGGCGGGGCATCTGTGTCCAGACCCAGATCTTGCGCCCGTGATGGCGGCGAACATGCTGCATCGCAGCACCCTCTCGCCGATATCGGCGGGCCAAGGCAGTGCGAAAAAATCGTCAAGAATGGACAATTCAGGCTGTTTCCTGCTGTTTTTTGGCTTTTATTAGTCGCGCCTCACGTTCCTGTTTCAAATGTGTCAACTTTTTGTGTTGCGTTGCACAATGGTGGTCCTATTCTGCGCAAGGGGGGCGCTTCCGATTGGAATGCGCCGTGAACGACGCCGCTATATTGACCGATTGGCAGTTTCGCCGTCCCGCCGGCGTATGCCGCTAATGGGAAATGCGCGCGACACCCAATTGGACGCGCTGAGGGCCATCGCCGTGACGATGGTGCTGTACTCGCATTTCTTCGCGGCCGGAGGGTCCTCGTTCTGGGGCCATATCGGCGTGCGCCTGTTCTTCGTGCTGAGCGGCTTTCTGATCACGCGACTACTGCTGGAAGCCAGAGCGGCCGCCGAATTCGAAACCGGACCGGCGCTGAAATCCTTCTATATCAGGCGGGCGCTGCGAATATTCCCGCCCTATTTCGCCGTGCTGGGTTTCGTCTGGCTGGTGGACCTGGAGCAGTCCAGAGGATCGCTCGCCTGGCATGCCCTCTATCTGTCGAATTTCTGGTACGCGGCGCAGAATGAATGGACGCCCTGGCTGCTCTGCCATTTCTGGAGCCTGAGCATCGAGGAGCAGTTCTATATCGCCTGGCCACTGATCGTCCTGCTGGCACCGCGCCAGCGCCTCGAAGCGATCTGCATCGGCGTGATCATGCTGTCGCTGGCCTACCGGTTTTATTGGCCGATCGCGGGAACGCCCGGTTTGGCGCGCGACCTGCTGCCGCCGGCGTCGATGGATGCATTGGCGTCAGGCGCGCTGCTCGCCGCCTACCGGTCAAGAACAGCCGGCTTGCCGCAATGGCTTCGAGCTGGCTGGCCGGGGCTCGCCGCGGCGTTTTTCGTTCTGCAGTGGTTTGCGCCGGCGCCGGCAAATCCGGTGCAGGAATGGGGTCTCTGGCTGCTGTTGCAGATCCTGCCTGTCGCGCCTCTGGGGGTCATCGTTGCAAGCTGTTCAACGGGCATTGGCGGTCGCGTCGGAAAACTTCTCGAACTGCCGCCGCTGCTTGGCCTTGGCCGCATAAGCTACGGCGTCTATCTCTACCATCCCATAGTGCTGGCTCTGGTTGTCAAGTCGCAGCCCTGGATTCCGCTCAACGTCTCGGAGCAAGGGCCGGGGCGGTTCCTGGTCGCGGGAACTGCGACGCTCATGCTGGCTTCGGTTTCGTGGCTGCTTTTCGAAAAGCCGCTCAACAGCCTCAAGCGCCACTTCCCCTATGTTGCTGGAAAAGGCCGCGGCGCCATCTCGGCAGGCATGGACGTGGGCAATGCCGGATGGCTCGCGGCCGGAGCATATCCGGGCAGGCCGCTTGATGGTGGCACGTCACCCTTGCCGCGCAAGCTGCACCGAACCGATCGGAGCTGATCATGGCTGCTGCTCCCTTGGTTTCCGTTCTGCTGCCGATCTACAATGCGGGACCTTATCTCGCCGCTGCGCTGGGCAGCGTCCTGCGCCAGGATTACGAGCGTCTGGAGGTCATCGCCATCGATGACGGCTCGACCGACAACTCGCTGCAGATCCTGCAGAAATACCGCCAGGCCGACAATCGCATCTCGATCATCTCACGCGAAAACCGTGGCCTGATCGCAACTTTGAACGAAGGCCTGGCCGTGGCGCGCGGCGATCTGGTCGCCAGGATGGACGCCGACGACATCGCCTATCCCCAGCGCCTGTCGCGGCAGGTCGCGCTGTTCAGCCAGCAGCCTGACCTGGCTCTATGCGGCGCGGGTTTCGATACCTTGCTCGGCAACCGCATCGTCAGGGGTTCGCCCGATCCGATATTCCAGGACAATATCCTGCGAATACTGTCGATGTTCTTCACGATCTTCATGCATTCCACGGTCGTCTACAACAGGAAGGTCATCGAAGAGAGCGTTCTATTTTATGACGAAAGCTACAAGCATGCCGAGGATTTCGACCTGTTCAGGCGGCTGACCGACCGCTACCCGGCGGCCATGATCCCCGAAAGCCTGATCGCCTATCGTATCCATGACGACAGCGTGACCAATAGGCACAAGCGCGAAATGCGCAGGACCCATTTGAAGATCGTCGCCGAGAACCTCGAGCGCGAAGGGCTCGCCCAAGAGACGCAAGGCCTGCGCGACATCGGTGAGGTCCTGTCGATGGACACGGTTCGCCGTGCCGCCGAATGGATCCTTGCGCTGGAAGAAAGGATTTCGGCACTGCCGGCCGAGACGAGGCCGAGCTACCAGGCCGGCACGCTGAACCTGTTCTATTTCCTCTACCAGCTGATATCGGGGGAAAGGCAGCCGCTGCTGATGCACGAATTCCTGACGCGGACGGCGAAATGGAACCTCATCCGGCGGCGCGAGCAGTACGTGTTTCGGACCGGTGCCTTCGCGCCGCGCTTCAGTCTCGCCTCGATGTCGGTCACCAGGCAGGTGGATGCCCTGTCGCGGTATCTGCAGTCCGTGCCGGCCGCGGCGGTTTTGCCTTCGAACCAGTTGAGCTAGCAACGCATGTTCGTCAAATCGCACCAGGTCCAGCAGCGCGGCCGCTCGACGGTGCCGGCGGCCATGTCGCCGCGGCCGCAGCAAGGACCGGCGCCGGCGGTCAGCTTCATTGTCTGCACACGCGACCGTGTCGCCGTACTCGAGCCCTGCATCAGCTCGATCCAGGCCGCGTGTCGTGCCCATGCCGACTTTGCCGCCGAGCTGGTGGTTGTCGACAACGGCTCGACCGACAGCACGGCCAAACGGCTGGCCAGCATCGCCGAACTGTCGGACATCCCGTTCACCGCCATTTGCGAGCCGCGACCCGGATTGGCGGCCGCGCGCAACGCCGGGCTGGAGCGGGCGCGGGGCCGCGTGCTGGTCTTCGTCGACGATGATTGCGCGGTCCACAAGGATTATTTGCGCGATCTGCAGCGGCACTATGCGGCCGGCGAACGGGTCATCCGCGGCGGCCGCGTCGAGATCGGCGACCCCCGCGACCTGCCGTTCACTATCAAGCGGTCGCCGGTGCGCGCGCGGCTTACGCCGGATGTCCATCCCGGCGGCTTCGTGCTTGGCTGCAACATGACGATGCATCGCGATGTCGCCGCCCGTATCGGGCGGTTCGACGAACGGTTCGGCGCCGGCGGCCCGCTGCGATCGGCGGAGGATACGGACTATCTGGTGCGGGCGGTGCTGCTTGGGATTCCGGTCGAATACGTGCCCGACATGACCATCTATCACCATCACGGCCGGCGCGACCGCAAGGCCATCGAAAAGCTGCATCGCGACTACAGCATGGGCAATGGCGGGCTTTGCCTGAAGCATATCCGCCACGCGCCGTGGCTGTTTCGGCATTTCTACTGGTCGATGAGGGCGGCCTTGCGCGAACTGGGGAAAGGCCCGCTGTTCGACCGTGAACTCAAGCTGTCGCACTGGCCGATCGTCGGCATGAATTTGCTCGGCGCGGCCAAGTTCGCGGTGCTTTTGCTGGCGAAATCGCCGCAGCCGGCGCAAATGCGACAGGAGCAACAGGCAAATGCCGAGGCGAGGTGATCCGCCACCATGCGATTGATGCCGCCCAGCTTGCCGATGCTGCGCCGCGCGCTGGGGAGAAAGCAGTTGCGCCTGCTTCCTGCCGTGGTGGTGCTCGGGCTGCTCAGCGCCGCGCTTGAAGGCTTCGGCATCGGCCTGATCATCCCGTTGCTGAACATAATCATGGGGCAGCAGGGGCAGACCGGCATGGCCGGCTTTTCCGCCGTCTTCCAGCATGTCGGATCGAGCCTGAGCGAGCGCGACCGGCTGATCGTCATATCGGTCGCCATCCTCGGCTCGATCGTGCTGAAGAACCTGTTCGCTTTCGCCAACACGCTGCTGACCACCTTCATCTACGGCAAGGCGAGCCATTCGATCCGCAGCGCGCTGTCGGAGCAGCTGCTGCGGGTGGGCTACCCATTCTTCCTGCAGCAAAGCCCGGGACGGCTGCTCAACATCATCTCCAACGAATCCTGGCGGGCCTCGGATGCCATCCAGATCACGTTGGGGGCAATCGTCAATGCATCGGCCGCAATCATCCTATTGGCCTTCCTGCTGCTTCTGTCGTGGCAGATGACGCTGCTGGTCACGCTGGGGCTGGCGCTGGTCCAGGTCGCGCACGCCGTGCTGTCGGCCAATTTGAAGGCGCCGAGCCGCAGCGTCGCCTCCCGCAACAGCCAGCTCGCATCGCAGATGCTGCATCTGGTGCATGCCGGGCGGCTGATCCGCATTTTTGGCCAGGAGCAACGCGAGAAGGCGGCATTCGACCAGGCATCGGATGCGGTGCGCCGGGCGGCCTTCGTGCTTTTGACGCGTCAGGGAGCTTTGCCGCCGCTGACCGAGGTTCTGCACGCCATGCTGTTCCTGGCGGTGGTGATCGGCGCCTGGTTCGCCAATGTTTCCTTCCCGCTGATCGTCGCCTTCGTCATCCTGCTCTACAGGCTGCAGCCCTATATGCGGTCGCTGCAAATGGCCTGGAGCCAGCTGCAGGGCCTGAGTGGATCGCTTGAAGAGGTGACGTGGATGCTGGACCCGTCCGACAAGCCCCAGCCGCCGCAAGGCAACAGCCCATTCCCCGGGCTCAGCCAAGGCATCAAGTTCGAAGACGTCACCTTTACCTATTCCGGTTCGGAACAGCGCGCGGTGGTGCTGCATGCGGCGAGCTTCGACCTCCGCAGCGGCCGCTCGACCGCGCTGATCGGCCCGTCGGGCGCCGGCAAGACGACGATCGTCAATCTTTTGTGCCGCTTCGTCGAACCGGATAGCGGCAGGATTCTCGTTGATGGATCGCCTCTGGACCGCATCGACCCCAGCCAATGGCGAAAGCACATCGCGCTCGCCAGCCAGGAGCTGGAGCTGGTCGACGGCACGATTTTCGACAACATCATCTACGGCCAGGACGCGGCCTCGGCCGATGACGCCGAGCGCGCGGCAAAACTGGCCGAAGCGCATGGCTTCATCGAGCAACTGCCGCAGGGCTACCGGACGGTCGTCGGCTATCGTGGCGTCAATCTCTCGGCGG
Organism: Mesorhizobium sp. M1088; assembly: GCF_040318575.1. Lineage (NCBI taxonomy): Bacteria > Pseudomonadati > Pseudomonadota > Alphaproteobacteria > Hyphomicrobiales > Phyllobacteriaceae > Mesorhizobium > Mesorhizobium sp. M1088. Next base: position 228,734 of record NZ_JAMYMO010000004.1, read on the forward strand.
GACAGCGGCAGCGGATCGCGCTGGCCAGAGCCCTGGTGCGCGATCCCAATATCCTCATCCTCGACGAAGCCACCAATGCGGTGGACGGCCTGTCGGAAGCTGCAATCGTCGAGACGCTCAAGTCGCGCGCCGGCCGCCGCACCACCATTGTCATCAGCCATCATCGCAGCACCGTTTCGTTCTGCGACGACGTCGTGATCCTGAGCCACGGCCGCGTGAAGAAGCAGGCGCCGTTCGCGGCCCTGGCGGCGCTCAGCATGGACGAGCTTTACCAGCACGAGGCGCTGGAAGGCTGAGGGCGACCCCGCTGCGTGCGCGCTGGGAGGTCGTCTCGGATGTCAAGCCAGGTCAAGCATCTCAGGGGCGAGGAAGACCTCCGCCTACGTCTCTACGGGATTTCTGGGATGATGAGTGATCCCGAGCTTACCCGCTTTCCATCTGGAGCGTACAGAACCAAGGGTCCGCCTGCCAAATCCAGCAATGGCAGGCGGACCCTAATCAGCGCATGAAGGGACTGATTCTGCGCCGATGTCTCCTCGAGGAGGTGACGCCATCAACTGAAGACGGGCGCAGTTGTTCCCGATGCCGGCCGTACACAAGACCATTGCGCAGGCAGGTCAGACTTAGGTCCCTGTAAACGCGCATCGCTGGCTGGAGTGAACATCGGATCGGCTCGGTGGTAGCGAAACTTCGGCCGGAGATAGATGCAGCCATTGGGTTCCGGGGCATGACCGGCTCGGCGCTGATCATGGGCGGCGATCGATCCCCGCACGACTGATGCCGAGGGGCGCTTGCAGTCCTGCGGAATACGCATCCACCGGCGCCAGTGAAGTTGTCCAAGCGGTACCGGCTCAGCGGTCGTCAAGCTGTTGCTAATATGCAGCACAGGCAGCGCTCTATGAACGGCGTCGCTTGGAACCGCTACCTCCGACCAACCGTTAGTGTCACAATGACAAACCAAAAAGTGAGGCTGATGATGGACCCGCTGCAAAACAACACGTTGGAGATCTGGTGTCTTGCGGCCGTTCCGCTGTCGCTGCTCCTTACGGTGTTATTAGCCGGACTTATCCTTTAGCCGGACCCAACGAGGCCGGCTGCGGACCGGGGCCTGGAAGATGAAAATGCCTGCTATTTAGGCACGCTAGGCGTCGCGGACACCCGTAGCACCAGGCTGTGGCAGCCTTTCCAACATTGCCATCATAATCGGCTCTTTCGACCGGTCCGGTCGGCGGCAATTGCTCGCAGGCCCGTTGCGAGGGCGAGCATGCGAGCTCGTACGTTTTTTACACAATCTCTGATTGGTGGACTCGCCCGCCGCCATCGACGTTAATTTTGCGTTAGCGATAGGAGGGGGGAGATCGCTAAAGGGAGGAAGAAAATGAAAGAAAACTACGATCTGACGATCGACTACGACGACGAACCTTACGACAACAAGCCTTATGATCTAGCCACATTCGCAAGGAAGCACGGGCTCAACATTCGAGCCGCCGAGCTTCTTCTTTTCGCCAAAGGCCCGTCTCGAGCGGCCTGCGATGCCGCGGCGAGGGCTTTTCTCGCGGCGGTAGCCGCACAAGCTATGAGACAATCGGCGCGGTAGGTCTCACAAAGCCATTGCTGACACGGCCTGCCGTGTCAGCAACCCAACGGACAGCGCTGGAAATTCCAGGCCGTTTCCAACAAGATGCCTGAGCATCCGGGAACGGCCTGAAAATGTGCAATCTCTACAACATCACGACCAGCCAGGAGGCCATCCGCCAGTGGACCCGCGCCTTGCGCGACATCCTCGGCAATCTCGAACCCTCCATCGACATCTATCCCAACCAGCCCGGCCCGGTGGTGCGCAACGCGCCGGACGGCGAACGCGAATTGGCCAATCTGCTGTGGGGCATGCCGACGCCACTGGAGCGGGTCAAGGGCAAGACCGACTACGGCACCACTAATATCCGCAATCCGCAATACGGCCACTGGCAGCAATATCTCGGCATCGAGAACCGCTGCGTGGTGCCTGTCACCAGCTTCGCCGAGCCCAGCCCGACGCCCGGCGACAAGGACCACGAGACCGGCATCCAGCGCAACTACTGGTTTGCACTCGGCGAGGACCGCCCGCTGTTCTTCTTTGCCGGCCTGTGGACGCGCTGGCATGGCCTTCGCAAGGTCAAGGACGGCCCCGCCGATCACCAGGTCTATGGCTTCATGACGACCCAGCCCAACGCGCTGATCGCGCCGATCCACGAAAAGGCAATGCCGGTGATCCTGACCACGCCGAAAGAAACCGAGACCTGGCTGACGGCGCCATGGTCGGAGGCAAGGCACCTGCAGCGCACGGCGCCCGATGATGCGCTGGTGATCGTCGACAAGCCGGCGACACAGATCAAGTTTCCGCAGCAGGCGCCGGCGCAAGGCTCGTTGTTTTAGCGCTTGAATTTCTGCAGCACCCAGATGTAGCCCTTGGGCGGATGGTCCTGGTCGATGAACTGCGTCTTCACCGTCGTGTCCTTGCGGCTGCATCGTTTGCACCTGAACCTGATCGCTTCCAGCGGCTTGCTCCAGCCCACCACCTGGGCCACGTCATTCGCCCTGAAGCGTCCGACATGGTAGCAATGGCCGCACTCCACGATGAGCAGCATGTTGGCCTTGGCGGCACGCCCAACGCTGTCCATCGGCCCGGCCATGGCTCAATTCCGGGTCGAGTAATCCTCGGGCAGCGGAAGCAGGCCAAGCTCCGCCATCCGGTAATCGGGCTCCTTCTCCGCGACGCTGGCCAGCACCTCGTGCAATTTCTCGACAAGCCCGCAAAGCTGCCAGAACAGCTCGCCATGCGCCTTCAGATGCAGTTGCGACGACAGCACCGTCTTGCGCAGGCTCAAAGTGTCCCTGATGATCGCCTCCGCATCCCTCGCCGACAGCCTGTCGAACCGGCTTTTTCGTCTGCCCATCGCGGCTCTCCTCGATTTGTGAGCAACCGCCCCGCCTGCTGACAAATAGGAAGGCATTCCTCGCAGAGTCAATTCGCTCTTGACATTTTTGTTCCCGTTTTGTTCAATATCAACTAATGGAGGCACCGAAGCGACAGCACGCCGCCTCAATGCCTCTTGAAATACTGCACCTCACGTTCGTGCTTTTCGGCGGCCTCGCGGGTATCGAAGGTGCCGAGATTGCGGCGCTTGCCGGTCTTTTCGTCCTTCTTGCGCGAATTGAGGCGGTATTTTCCGTCTTTGAGTTTTCTGATCATCTGTCACTCCCCGAGCCGCTGCTTCCCCTTAAGGTTGCGCGCGGCTTGTTCGATAGCCGCCCTGTCGTTTCCCAGCCTGTCGATCAGCTCCTGCGCCTGTTCGCCCGATATGCCGGTGCGCACCGCCAGGGCCTCCACCGTCAAAACGTCGGAGCTCGCGACCTCGCGGGTTTCCGGCAGGGCATCGCCTGCCGTCAGTGGCAGAGCCGCCTCCCTGTCGATCTCGGCCTCGGCCCGGTGCCAGTGCCGCTCGGGATCGCCATGGATCCCGCCTTCGCGTTCCCAGATCTGGTATGCGCGCTCACGAATCTTGTCTTCCCGGTCGTCGCCCATGTTGATTTCTCCTTTGGGTATCGGATGAACGCCGCGCCAACCCGAACGATCCAAGAAATCTGCGTGATCGTTGGGTGGGGTCGCACAAGGCGCCATGCACTGCGGCCGCCAGCCACCCCACGGCCTGCCTACTCGCACTGCCTGCGCGGCCCGCCCGAATACGGCTGATAGCTGTTGTCCTCCGGTCGATATGACCGGTAGCGGCTGAAGCAGTATTGCACGTGGTCGAATGAGAGCTCGGCGGCGCCGGGTTCATCCGATGGCGCGTAGCCCTCCACCGACGACGTATCGCTCGCCTCGAAATAGCTGCCGTCATCGGCGGCGCCGAGATAGGGCGAGATGCAGGGGCGCTGTTGTCCGCTGTAGGATGTGTAGTGGTTGTCGTCCGGCCTGTAGGAGCGGTAGCGGCTGGCGCACCATTCCACGTGGGCGGCAGGCAGCGTCTGCTGCTCTTCCGCTGGTGGCTGGATAGAGCCGGTCGCGGTAATGTCGGTTGTCGACGCTGCGGCGGCATCGGTGGGTTTCGAGCTGCGACCGACTTCCGAGGTGCGAACGGGGACCGGGCGGGCCGGGAGGCGTTCGAGGCGCTGCGAGGCCGGGTTCACCGGTCGCGGGTCCTTGGCCCACAGTTCGGCGACGCTGGAGACCGGGGCGGCCGGCCGTACCGGCTTGGCTATTAGAAGCCAGGTGGCGAAGGCGAGACCGCTGGCGAATACGGCGAGCGTCAGCACGAAGCCGCCAAAGATTGCGAACAAGGCTTTCATGCCGCGCTCCTTCGCCTCCCGGTTAAGGAAATGCGGGGGCGGGGAATCCGGTTCCAGGAAAGAGCGGGGCAGGGGTCTTAGGCGGCTTTCAGTGCAGGCCGAATTCGCGCAGCAATTCTTCGCGGTAGCGCACGAAGCGGCTTTCGCTGCGCTCGCGCGGGCGGGGCAGGTCGATGTCGATCAGCCGCGCCGCGCCGCCTTTCTCCTTGGGCAGGATCAGCACCCGGTCGGCGAGGTAGATTGCTTCCTCGAGGTCGTGCGTCACCATCACCATGGTGACGTTCTCCTCGCTCCAGATGCGCGCCAGTTCCTCCTGCATGCCGATCTTGGTCATCGCGTCGAGCGCGCCCAGCGGCTCGTCGAGCAGCAGGATTTCGGGCTGCACGGTCAAGGCGCGGGCGATGCCGACGCGCTGCGCCATGCCGCCCGACAGCTGCCGGGGAAAGGCATCGCTGAATTCGGCGAGGCCGACGAGCGCGATATAGAAGCGCGCCCGTTCCTCGGCCTCGGCCTTTGGCACGCCGCGCACTTCGAGACCGAAGGCGACATTGCCGAGCACGGTCAACCAGGGCAGCAGGCGCGGTTCCTGGAAGATCACCGCACGTTCGGCACCGACGCCGTGCACCGGCTTGCCGTCGATGGCGACGCCGCCGCTGTCGGCAGCCTCCAGCCCGGCAAGGATGCGCAGCAGCGTGGTCTTGCCCGATCCGCTGGCGCCGACGATGACAAGGCATTCGCCCGAGCGGATGTCGAGGTTGAGGGTCCTCAACACGGCGAGCGAGCGCCCACTGATGCTGAACGATTTGGACAGGTCGCGTATGCTGACCTGACCGCCGCTTGTGCTGCTCATCGCGCTCGTCTCCCAACTGGTTGGTCGGTTGCCTTTGTCAGTTGGTCTTGGTTTCGCCCGGCCGGTAGAGGATGTCTGTTGCCTTCAGCTTGCCCTTTGGCAGGCGGCCGTCGCGCTCGAGCACGCTGACCCAGAAGTCGATGTCGCGGTCCGTCGCCTTGGCGCCCTGGCGCAGGCCGAAGCCGGTCCAGTAACGCGCCAGCTCGCCGTTTTCGCCGCGCTTGTCGAGGATTGTGGCGAGCACCTTGCGCGCTTCGTCGGGGTTCTGCAGCGACCAGTCGGAGGCGCGCGCCGATTGCTCGACGAAGTTGCGGGCGGCGTCGGGATGCGCGGCGATGAAGTCGCGCCTGAGCACGACGAAGCCGCCGGCCAGCTCGCCCAGCACGTCGGTGTCATTGAACACGCCACGCACGCCGCCGTTGTCGACGAGGGCGCCGGCAAACGTCGCCTGCCAGTAGCCGAGCGCCGCGATGTCGACCTGGCGGGAGCGCAAGGTCTGTTCGAGCTGCGGTCCGGGCACGACGACGAGATTGGCGGCATCCGGCGGCAGGCCGACGCTGTGCAGCGCCTCGCGCACGGTGTAGTCGAGATGGGCGCCGAGCGTGTTGACGGCGATGGTCTTGCCGGCGATATCGGCGATCGATTTGATCGGGCTGTCGTCCAGCACGTAGAAGACGCTACGCACCTTGCTGTTGATGCCGTTGCTCGGATAGGCGGCGACGAAGTCGTTGCCGCCGGAGATCGAGTTGATCACGGCTGCGGTTGCAGCCGAGCCGATATCGACGCTGCCGGAGGCCAGCGCAAACAATGATTCCGGGCCGCCGCCGGAATAGCCGACATTCTCGACCTCGATACCGAGGCCTTTGAAATAGCCGAGCTCGGCGGCCAACTCATGCGGAGAGATGCTGCCACGGCTGGCGAGGGAGCGGAACTTCACTGGTTCCGCTTCGGCAAAGGCGAAGCGCGGCAGGCCCGCGGCGAGAAGGCCGGCGGCGAAGGGCGCGCCGGCAAGCAGGGAACGGCGGGAGATTTTCATGGTCCGGGTCTTTCCTGATTTGAGTTCTGGCCTGGTTGAGATTGGTAAGGGCGGGTGGTCAGTCGACGGAATTGCTCCAGCGGCAGAGCCGGCGCTGCAGGCTGACCAGCGCCTGGTTTGCAATCAGGCCGAGGCCGGCGAGGATGACGATTGCCGCAAACATCAGCGGGATCTGGAAATTGTATTGCGCGTTCATCACCTGGAAGCCGATGCCCTTGTTGGCGCCGATCATTTCGGAAGCGATCAACAGCAGCAGCGCCGTGGTGGCGCTGAGCCTCAGTCCGACGAAGATCGACGGCACGGCGCCGGGCAGCACGACCCGACGGAAGACGGTGAGCTGCCTGGCACCATAGACGCGGGCCATCTCCAGCAGTTTCGGATCGACTTGCTTGACGCCGCCGATGGTGTTGAGCAGCAGCGGGAACAGCGTCGCCCAGAAGATGACGAATACCTTGGACGCTTCGCCGAGCCCAAGCAGCAGGATAAAGACGGGATAGAGCGCCAGCGCCGAGGTCTGGCGGAAAACCTGCAGGATGGGATCGAGCGCGGTTTCGACCGTGCGCACCTGACCCATGAACAGGCCAAGTGGGATGGCGACCAGCACGGCGGCCGCGAAAGCGAGACCGGCGCGCTGCAGGCTGATGGCGATGTCGCCGAGCAGAGTGCCGCCGACCAGCCCCTTCCAAAGTGCCGCGACAATCATGTCGATCGGCGGCAGCACGGCCGCGTTGACCCAGCCCGCGCTGCTCGACACTTGCCAGATTGCGAGGAAAGCGATGAGGACGCCGTAGCGCGACAGGAAGCGGATGCCCGCCCGGCCACCGAGGCGCAGGAAGTCCGTGCCGAGGCTTGTCGTGCTGTCAGGCGTGCCGAGGCTGGCGGCCTGTTCGATGTGCTGCAAGGTCATCGGGTTGCCTCCTGCTTGGAAAGTATCGGGTTTCTCGGGATTATTCGGCGGCCAGCACCGCCGAGCGGGCGGCGGTCCAGGGGTTTTCCGGCCGCCTGAGGCCGAGGTTCTCGCGCAGGGTCCTGCCTTCATAGGCGGTGCGGAACAGGCCGCGGCGCTGCAGTTCGGGGATCACCAGCTCGACGAAGTCGTCGAGCCCGCCGGGCAGCCAGGGCGGCAGGATGTTGAAGCCGTCGGCGGCTTCGTTGCCGAACCATTCCTCCAGCTGATCGGCGACCTGCGTGGCGCTGCCGATGACGGTATAATGGCCGCGGGCCGTTGCCACCCATTGGTAAAGCTGTCGGATGGTGAAGTTGTGCTCGTCGGCAATCTGGCGGATCAGCGCCTGGCGGCTCTTCATGCCTTCGGTCTCCTTGCTCGGCGGCAGCGGTCCATCGAGCGGATAGCCGGTGATGTCGAGCGTCTGGCCGGCCAGCCCGTTGAGCAGGGCGACGCCGTCTTCGGGCAGGATGAGATCGTTCAGTTGCTGGTACTTGGCGCGCGCTTCTTCTTCGGTGCGGCCGACGAAGGGTGCCACGCCCGGCATGATCAGCACCTGCTCGGGATCGCGGCCGACGGCCGCCACGCGCGCCTTGATATCGCGATAGAATTCCTGCGCCGACGCCAAGTTCTGATGGGCGGTGAAGATGACTTCCGCCGAGTGGGCGGCGAGCTTGCGACCGTCTTCCGATTGCCCCGCCTGCACCACGACCGGGTGCCCCTGCACCGGGCGCGGCACGTTGAGCGGCCCTTTCACGCTGAAATGCGCTCCCTTGTGGTCGATGTCGTGAAGCTTGTCCTTGTCGTAGAAGCGCCCCGATTTCTTGTCGCGGATGAAGGCATCGTCCTCCCAGCTGTCCCACAGGGCCTTGACCGTCTCGACGTGCTCATGCGCGCGGGCATAGCGCTCGGCGTGGGCAGGCTGCGTCTCGCGATTGAAGTTGCGCGCGGTTTCGTCGCCGGCCGAGGTGACGACGTTCCAGCCGGCGCGGCCATTCGACAGATGATCGAGCGAGGCGAATTTGCGGGCGAGCGTGTAGGGCTCCTCGTAGGTGGTCGAGGCGGTAGCGATGAAGCCGAGATGCGTGGTGAGCGGCGCCAGCGCTGCAAACAGCGTCACTGGCTCGAAGCCGGCGATCTTGGCATTGCCGCCTTCGCGGGCGCCGAGCCCGACCGTCAGATTGTCGGCGAGGAAATAGGCATCGAACAGGCCGCGCTCGGCGGTCAGGGCGAGCTGCTTGTGGAACTCGAAATTGGTGGCGCCGTCGGCCGGCGCCTCGGGGTGGCGCCAGGCGGCGATATGCTGTCCGCCGCCGGGCAGGAAAGCGCCCAGTTTGATTTGCCCGGATTTGGTGGATCTGGTCATCGCGGCGTGCTCCTGGACGGATCGGAAAGGGGATCTCGGGTCAGTGGTGCGTTCAGGCGGCAAGGCCGACGCCGTAGGGCACCCCGGTTACACGGCATGCCTCGGCGACCGCCTGCCGGGCGCGGGCGTGGATGGCTTCCGACACCAGCACGCCATTGGCAAAATCCTTGTCGGAGGCGTAGATCGCGGTCGGCATGGTCAGCGCCTCGAAGAAGCCGAACAGCGGCCGCAACTGGTGCTCGACGATCAGCGAATGGCGCTCGCCGCCGCCGGTCGCGGCGAGAATGACGGGCTTGCCCCTCAGCGACGACGGATCGAGCAGGTCGAAGAAATGCTTGAAAAGCCCGGTATAGCTGCCTTTGAAAGTCGGCGAGCCGGCCACCAGGATGTCGGCGCCCAGCAGCCGTTCGACAATGTTGCGCGCCGCCGGGTCGAGGTCGCCGAGGCGCCTTGCCTGCGGCAGGGAAGCGCCGAGATCCTCGATATCGAAGACGGCCGAGGCCGCGCCGATGCTTTCGGCGGCCTGCCCGACGATGTGGCTGACGAACGCCTTGGTCTTCGAGGGCCGGGTCAAATTGCCCGACAGCCCCACCACGAGCTTTTTCGACATTCCTGGCTCCCTCTCAAGCGCTCTATTTTAAGATCTTGGGTCTAGCGATCTAGGTTAAATCTAGAGAGTTTGTAGAATTAAGAGAGTGAGAAAATTTCAAAAGTAGCGCATTGGGCGAACGGAGTTTGCGGCACATCGCCCACAATTGGTTCATTCAATGCGGCGTACTGTGCCGTCGCAGTGCATCGACCAGCGATGCAAAAGCCTGCCAGCACCTTGTCCCGCGGGCTACGGTGAGTCAGGCCAATTTGATTCAAATCCGGCTGTGGATATTTGCTTTTGGGTAAATCGAGGCGGTCATCTTGCCGGCCGGCGGGCAACAGGGAGAAGCCGATGACAAGCGACTTTGCCGCCGCACACCTCCATCTCGAACGAGCCTGCCATTATCTGAGCGGCGAGGACGAGACGAGCCGCACGGCTCGTGCGGCACTGGATATCCTGATCGATGCAATTGTCGCAGCGCAATACAAGCGGCCGGTGGGAGATGTTGTGGAGTTTCCAAGGCCGGCAAAGCTGGGGCAATCCGCAAGCGGGAACGGGTAATCCAACCGGCGGCGTCCCTTTGCTTCCGCCTGATCACATGAACCAGGTTGCCACCAGGCCGATCGTCGCCGAGAAGATGGCGACGGTCGTTGCCCAGCCGAGTATGTTGGTGCTGCGGCTGTTCACCTGATCGCCCATGATCCTGCGGCTGTTCGTCATCAGCATGATGAGCAGCAGCAAGGGCGGTGTCGAGAAGCCCTGAACGATGCCGGACCAGACCAGCGCCTTCATCGGATTGAAGCCGAGAAAGTTCAGGCCAGCGGCGATCGCCGTAAAAAATCCGATGGCGAGGTAAAATTTGGGCGCCTCTCGAGCCCGGGCGTGCAGGCTGTTTTTCCAGCCGATGGCTTGTGCCACGTCATAGGCAGCGCCGGTGGTCATGACAGGAACCGCTAGGAAACCGACGCCGATCACACCTGCGGCGAACAGAACGCTTGCGGCCTGGCCGGCGAGCGGTCGCAGCGCCTCCGCGGCTTGCGCGGCCGTGTCGATATCGTGATGCCCCGCCTTGTAGAGCGTCGCCCCCGTCGACAGGATGATGAAATACATGATGAGATTTGAAAACATCATGCCGATGAGGATGTCCCGGCGCGAGCGGCGGAGTTCGCTGTCGGTAGCGCCCTTCCTTTGGCTGAGCGTTGTGCGCCCCTGGGCAATCTCCTCCTCCACCTCCTCATTGGACTGCCACGTATAGAGATAGGCGGACAGCGTCGTGCCGATGATGGCGACCAGGATCGACAGGAACTCGCGATTGAATTCGATCCTGGGGAGCAGCGTCCCGCGCAGCACCGCCGCGGCGTCCGGCTTGGCCAGAATGGCGGCACCGACATAGGCGAGCAGCGCCAGCGCCAGCCAGCGAAAGATGTTACGGATCAAAGTATAGGAGCCGAAAACCTGGAGGGCGAAGATGAGGGCGGCGACGAACAGCACGATCAGCGGAATGGGAAGCGGCACGAATATGTTGATCGCCGCGGCCATTCCGCCGAGATCGGCCGCTGCCTCGATCGTGTTTCCGATGAGCACACCCAACAGCACCGACCAGAGCAGCCACCGCGGGTAGAAGTCCTTGATGACGTGGAACAATCCGCGACCCGACACCTGGCCGAGCTTCGACGACAGGTAGACGACCGCGTACATCATCGGCAACGTCACCGGAGCCGTCCAGAGCAGGTCGGGTCCGAAACGGGCGCCGGCACTGGCATAGGTGCCTATTGCGGAACAATCGTCGTCGGCCGCCCCTGTTATCAGGCCGAGGCCGAGCGCTCGTCCTATGCCGCCTTTGCCCACCTTCGGTGGGATGGAATGATCGGAACCGGCCTGCCTCATTGCGACGGGACCGGGTTGCGAACGAAAGACGCGGCCTGCCATGCAATAATGGTAAGGATCGGTCGCGGCGCTGGTCTCATTTTGCTTCCTTCAACAACTTGCCCAAACCCGGCGTGCCATGACTTGTTCCGCGACGACGGGACAGGGGTTTTGTCTCAGGCAAAAAAGTTCGGGTTGACCGCTTCCGAACGCGAAGCGACTATCCGTTCGAGGCGAAGATCGCAGGAGGAACTGCAATGGACGAGCCCGGTCAGTGGCGCCACATGTCGAGCGCGCCAAGGGACGGCAGCAGAATGCTTGTCACGGTTCGGCCGTCCGAACAGGGTCCGGCCGAGGTCGACATGGCTTACTGGGCCCGCGCCGATCAGTTCGGCAGCGAAGGCTGGCGCGCCTCCGACTCGTCTCCAGGACGCATCGTCGAATATGCCGAACCCGAACTGAAGTGCTGGATGCCGCTGCCGTCGGCCAATCTCAGCAAGGGATCGATGCCTAGCCCCTGGGAGGGCGAAGATGTGCCGCTGGTGGATGGCTCCGGGATATGAGCGAGCGGGAAGGGTAGTTTTGATCGCTGGCGGGACAGCGCCCCCCTCTGGCCTGCCGGACATCTCCTCCACAAGGGGGGAGATTGGCCCTCATCGCGGCCTTCGCTAATCTCCGACGCTGCAAGAAGGGCGCGGCTATTGAAGCTGCCGATCTCCCCCCTTGAAGGGGAGATGTCCGGCAGGACAGAGGGGGTGTGAAGGAATGCCAACGTCCCGGTTGGCCCGCCTCGTTAGAACAGGAATGCGGCCGTGGCGGGGTTCGGGCCGGTGCGGCCGTCGGGCGAATCCATGCCCCGGATAAGCTCGAGGTCCTTCGCTTCCAACTCGAAATCGAAGACATCGAAATTGGCGGCGATGCGGTCCTGGTGGATCGACTTTGGAATGACGATCAGCCCTTCCTGAAGGTGCCACCTGACGATCGTCTGCGCCACCGACTTGCCGTGTTTCCTGGCGATACTTTCAAGCGTCGGATCGCTCAACAGCCGGCCGCTGCCCAGCGGGCTCCAGCTCTCAATGCGGATGTTGTGCCTGTCGTGGAATTCACGTTTGTCACGCTGCTGGAAGCGGGGGTGGAGCTCGATCTGGTTGACGGTCGGCGTGACGCCGGTCTCGCCGATGATCCGTTCGAGGTGGTCCTGGTTGAAATTCGAAACGCCGATCGACTTGATCCGGCCTGATTGCCTGAGTTCGATCAGCGTCTTCCAGGCCTCGACATATCTGTCCTGGCTGGGCACCGGCCAATGGATCAGGAACAGGTCGATCTGTTCGATGCCGAGCTTGCTCATCGTCTCGTCGAAGGCGCGCAAGGCGGCGTCGCGCTGATGCGCGCCATTGCGCAGTTTCGAGGTGATGAACAACTCGCTTCCTGGGACGCCGGCCGAGCGGATCGCCTGCCCGACACCTTCCTCGTTCTGATAGCCTTCGGCGGTGTCGATCAGCCTGTAGCCGGCCTCGATTCCCCAGCGCACCACCTTGGCGGTGATGGCTGGATCGACCTGCCACACGCCGAGGCCGATTTGCGGAATGGCGGAGCCGTCGTTCAATCTGATTTGTTCAGGTCTATTCAGTGTAATCTGTTCAGGCATGTTCAGGTCCTTCTGCATCGTTCCGCCCGGCGCAGGCTCTATCTAGTCTGAATGGCCGCCAAAGCCAGTCGATATCAGGAGAATGTGAGGAGACGGACGTGAAGCGCTGATCCTCCGCTTCGGGCCGACAGCTCTCTGCGACCCACGGACTCCAGGGAACTCTATACAGGACGACCCCACTATCGCGGATTCTGTGGTATTCTGTGGACGATCCGAGGAGGCGACTGCGTTGACCAACAGCTTGGAAGCCGAAGGGGCAAGAGACTGGTCGCCCCTGCTGGTCGCGGCAGAACAAGGCGATGCGGAGGCGGTTCGATCGGAATTGGCGGCTGGCGCCGACATCAATCAGTCGGACGACGGCGGCTGGTCTGCACTTCACCTTTCAGCCCTCAATGGCCGCACAGCTGTGGTGGAGGCGCTGATCGAAGACCCGGAAATCGACGTGAATGCCAGAAACAAGTGGAAGAGCACGCCCTTGAGCCTTGCGTCGGCCAAGGGACATTACGCGTGTATCTCAGTCCTCGTGAGACACCCCCAAATAGAGATCAACGCGCGAGCTGACTACTACGGCAGAACGGCTCTTATCGAGGCGGCGAAGAACGGGCATCTCGAAGTCGTCAAGTTGCTCGTGGAGAATGGCGCGGAAGTAAATCTGACCGACAAGACGGGGAGAAACAACGCGCTCATCGAGGCTATCAAGGGGCGGCACTACGAGATCGCGGAATACCTGCTGGATTCTGGGAAAGTGAGCTTTATCAACAAAGAGATGAGGCTAAACGCCCTGATCTGGGCTGGCAGCTGCCACAACCCTCAGCTTATCGAAAAGCTGGAAGCCGCGATCCACAGTTTCTTCGACGGCAAATAAGGGCCTCGCCCTTACTGTCGCGGGGCGCGTCCCTATCTCCCGTCACGTCGACGCGCTCGGTGGCGCAAGCGGCCCCGCGGCGCTTCGCATAAATTATTCAACCAAATGGTTGACTATCTCAAAGCGCGCGTCTATATTCAACTACATGGTTGAATTAGAGACACCCCAGATGGACGCGGTTTTTCACGCCCTTGGCGACGCCACCCGGCGGCACATGCTTCGCGATCTCGCTGATGGCGAGAAAACGGTAAGCCAGCTGGCGGAACCCTTCGCGATGTCGCTCGCGGCGGCCTCCAAGCACATCAAGGCGCTGGAGAACGCAGGGCTTATTCGTCGAGAGGTGAGGGGCCGCACGCATCTGTGCCGACTAGCCCCTGGACCGCTGGCCAGCGCCCATCAGTGGCTCAGCTTCTACGAGCGCTTCTGGACCGGTCGTCTCGATGTTCTCGAACGCCTTCTTCGCGAAGAGGACGCACGCAAAGCCCAGGATGAGTCCAGGAAATCGCCCAACCCGAATGAAGGAGACGAGCAATGAACCAGATGAGAAGCATCGACGCCTATGGCGAGCTGAGCGAGCCCGCCACGTTCACCATCCAGCGCCTCTTGCCCGGCCCCATCGAGCGCGTCTGGGCCTATCTCACCGAGAGTGACTTGCGCCGGCAATGGATGGCCGCGGGCCAGATGGAACTGAAGGCCGGCAGCTCGTTCGAATTGGTCTGGCGTAACGACGAGCTGACGGACCCGCCTGGCCAGCGCCCCGCGGGCTTTCCCGAAGAGCATCGTATGGAGGGCCGGATCACCGAACTCGATCCGCCGTCCAAGCTTTCCATCACTTGGGGAAACACCGGCGGCGTCTCCTTCTTGCTGGAGGCGAAGGGTAGCGATGTGCTGCTCACCGTCGTTCATCGCCGCCTGCCGGAACGTGCAATCCAGCTCAACATCACCGCCGGCTGGCACATCCACCTCGACCTGCTGGCCGCCCGCCTGGCGGGCAAGACGCCGACCTCGTTCTGGGACGGCTGGAGCCACCTGCGGGAAGAATACGACCGCCGTCTGCCGGCCTGATGTAACTCGCGGCGGCTATCCCTGAGGTCGCCGCCAGCAACACGAAGCAACGCTGAACCGATGAAACGTGCTTGCATCCCGCAAGCCTGATGGAGGAAGTCATGCGCAAATTGATCGCTGGAATGAAGATTTCCGTCGATGGCAAGATGGAGGGGCCCGAGGGTTACGCCGATTGGGTCGACGCGTGGTCGGACGAATACGGCCTGACGCCGCAAATCGATGCCTGCCTGCTTGGCAGCGTCATGTATGCCGGCTACGAGCGCTACTGGAGCGCCATCCAGAACGAGCCCGACAAGCCGCTGCCGATGACCGGCAAATTGCCGAAGCCGGCCGAGCTAGAATGGGCCCGCTTCGCCGCGCAGACGCCGCATTATGTGCTGTCGAACACAATGACTTCGGCGGCCTGGCCAAAGACGCGCTTCGTGCGGAATTTCGAGGATATCGCTGCGCTGAAACAGCAGCCCGGCAAGGACATCTACCTTATGGGCGGCGCCCGAATTACCGCGAGCCTTATCGATGCCGGGCTGGTCGATGAACTCAGGCTGATCGTCTATCCGCTGCTCGCCGGTGACGGAAAGGCGCTGTTTGGGACGGCGAAAAATCGTCGTGGGCTCGAACTGCGCAAGGTCGAACAGCTTTCGGACGGCCGCGTCGGGCTGGTCTATGGGATCGGCTAAAGCGCGTCGCGTTCGATCGGCCTCATGCGACGCGCTTTTTTCGCGGCATGCATTAGCGCCAAGGTCAGGCAACGACGCCGCGGCAGGCCCAGGCGACATTGGCAAAGGACCTCGGGCCATCGGGCCGGCCGGCCTCGTAGGCGTCGCGCATGGCGGCGTCGGTGCGCGCCCGCTCTTCCGGGTCGAGCGCGGCCACATACTTGCCGAGCGGCCCTTCGCCGGCGGCAATCGGCGCCCAGTAATCATCGAAGTTTTGGTAGTCCATGCGGATCATCAACTGGGTTTCCGTAACGTCGCGGAGACCCTGTTCGACAAAGGTCCGTTTCATTTCACCCGGCTGCATCATCGGCTGCGTGCAATAGCGGGCACGCAGCTGGCGTCCGCCTTCACTGAGCACCGCCACCGTGTCGATCATCATGCGCATCCCCGGCATGCCGCCGAGATGGTCCCATACCGTCGCCGCGACGACGCCGCCCGGCCGCACGACGCGGCGCATCTCGGCGACTGCCTTGCCGGCTTCGGGCACGAAATGGAGCACGAGCAGGGCCAGGGCACGGTCGAACGCGCCGTCCTCAAAGGGCAGGGCGCAGGCATCCGCCTGACGGATTTTTATCCGCGGATCGGTGTTGCGCCGGATTGCCTCCTCCACGAAAACGGCCGAAAAGTCGATCGCCGCGACCTCACCGAGGTCAGCGGCCTTGGCGAGCGCGAAGGTCAGACTGCCGGTGCCGCAACCGACGTCGAGGATCTTTTCGCCGTCCTTGAGGCCCGCGAAACCGATGAACAGCGGCGCGAGCTTTTGGCTCCAGCGGCCCATGAGCTGCTCATAGCCGGCAGCATGGTGAACGTTGAAACTTGAAGTCATCGAACCCTCCCTTAGCATAAGCTAAACCTCGACACAGCGATTGCCAAGGCGGGCGAGCATTCGTCCACCTCGGGGAGCCGTTGGCGAAAGCTAACTTATGGATGCCGGGTTGCTTCGCGGATTGATGTCCCCGCGTCGGCCTCGATTAGCCTCAGCGAGTTATTCGGCCGGCAGCCCGCGACGCTTCAATTCGCTGCGCGGCACCGGATCTCCGACACGGAAGCCGAAGGAAATGACTTTCGTCGCGTCCGGATCGACCTCGCAACGAAAGCTCAGGTCGTACCACTGCCCGTTGACGGGAAAGGGTGCACTGGCGACGTCAAGGACCGTGCCCTCCTTCAACCGATACTTGGGAATGCTGTCAAAAAAATAGGGGGGCGAGGCGTGGAGCAACTGCCCGCCGAGTTCCGTGGCGCAGAGCTGCCCGACCCGTTCGCCGCGCGGCAAAGCAGCCATTGCGATTGTCGCTATCGGATCACCGGTTGCTGCTTCCGAGAACAACGTCTTGGCTTGCTGAAGCTTCAAGGGTTTTTGCTCCTTGGCGACGTTCGCTGGCTTGGGCTTAGGCGGCGCGGATGCGCCAGGCGACGGAGCCGAGTCTCTGCCGTCGACCGCGGTCACGTCCGGCGCCTGTGCAGGGTCCTGTTTATTGGGATCTTGCCGCGCTGGCGGTTGTTCCGAACCATCCTCCGCACTGTTGCCGTCCAGAGACTTGCGAGGACCGGCGTCCTTCTCACCGAATTGGAAGACAGGTCTCTGCGCGGTGACCTCACGGCTCGTCGGCGTCTCGACCTTGGCTTCCGGCTGCTTTTCCGGCTTGGGCGGTTCAGCGGGGGACGGAGGTTTGGTTTTTTCCGGCGGTTTAGGCGGCGGCACGATATCAACTGCGATGGGCTGCTCCTTCTGCGGCTGCGGGGACGACAGCGGCAGTGCGGACAAAAGAAGCGCGGCGGCGAGCAAATGCACGACCGCGGAGGCAGGCAAGGCCCACCCGAATACCCGGCGCTGATCCCGTATGTCGTCTCTCATCGTGACCGGTGTGTGGAATGAAATATTGGCGGCATCAAGCATCGATGCCGCCAGACGTCGAAATAACCTGTTGCGAATCGAAAGTCGGCGGCTGCAATGCGGCGCGGCATCCAATCGTGTGGCGTCGGCGTCCGCGCAGGGGACCGGGCCAGCAGCGCATGCATCAAGTCGTCATTTCAGGCGGCTAGCAGGCACGCCCTCCCGGCACGGTGTCGCCGGTTGAAATCACAGGGAAACCGATAGCCCGCCGTCAACCGCCAGCACGTGCCCGTTGACGTAAGCGGCAGCGTCGGAGGCGAGAAACACCACGGCTCCGCCGAGCTCCTCAGGCTGGGCCCAGCGGCCCGCGGGGGTTCGTGCCTCGACCCATTTGGTGAAGGCCTCGTCGTGCATAAGTGCGGTGTTGAGCTCGGTGGCGAAATAGCCGGGGGCGATGGCGTTGACGGTGATGCCGTGACGGCCCAGCTCAGCGGCAGTGGAGCGTGTCAGCCCGTGCAGGCCCGCCTTTGCCGCCACATAGGCGTGAATGGTGGGGCGGCCAAGGATCGCTGCGACCGATCCGGTGTTTATTATGCGCCCGAACTTGTTTGGCAGCATCAGGCGCACCGCGTCGCGCATCATGCGGAAGCAAGCCGACAGATTGACGGCAACCACATGGTTGAAATCCTCGTCCTGCCATTCGACCAGCGGTTTCCGATGCTGGATGCCGGCGTTGTTGACCAGAATATCGAGGCGGCCGTGGCGTTCGACGATTCCTTCGAGCGACGCCCTTGAGATCGCCGCGTCGGTGACATCGAACGGCAGGGCTTCTGCACCGATCCTTTCGGCCGCCACGGAAAGGGCGGCCACGTCGCGGGCATTGACGATCACCGTCGCACCGTTTTCGGCAAGTGCCTTGGCCATGGCAAAACCAAGACCACGCGAGGCACCCGTGACCAATGCGACACGGCCCTTGAGCGAGAACAATTCCGGCATTGAGATCCCCTATGAAAAGGGCGGGAGTTTCCTCCCGCCCAAAAGCGCTATTTGGCGACGCAGGTGTCGGCTGTCTCCGGAGTGCAGACATCGAGGCCCGTGTAGGTCGGGTCGGCCGGCGGAGCCTTGCCCTCCTTCATGTCCTTCAGCGCCATCATCGTCTTGTAGCCCATCTCGAACGGCCGCTGACCGACCTGGCCAAGGGAGAAACCTTCCTTCATCTGGTCGATCTGTACCGGAAGCGTGTCGGCAACGACAAGGGCCAGGGCTTTCGAGGCGATCTTGTCCTTGTACGGTGCGACCGCGGCGCGGTTGGCGTCGGGAATGAACTGCGGGAAGCCACCGGTTGGGACGAATGCGTCGAGGTTCGGGTTTTTCGCCATGATATCCTCGAACTGTTGCACCGAAAGCGGGAAATCATCGTTGGTGTAGAGCGGACAGCCTTCGATTTCGGTCCAGCCGTTCTGGCCCGTCAGCCGATCCCCGGGCGAGGCCGCCGATTTGGTGCCCGAAAGCGTATCGCGAATGCCCTGCATGCGCTCGTTGTGGTTGGCCGCCGCGGCGCCGCCGGACTGGATGCAGATCGTGCCGCCTTTGGGCTTGATCTGCATGACAAGCTTGGCGAGGTTCTCGCCGATCTCATAATTGTGCGTGCCGATATAGGCAACGCGCAGATCCTTGTTTTCGGGCAGGAGATCGGAGTCCCAGGTGAGGACCGGGATGCCGGCTTCCTTGGCGGCCTGCAGCGCAACCGCCATCGCGGCGGCGTTCGATGGCGACACGGCGATGCCGTCCACCTTCTTGGCCACGAGATCCTGCACGATCTGCACCTGCTCGTCGCCACCACCATGCTCGCCGGGGCCGATATACATGCACTCCACGGCGCCATTGGATTCGGCCTCGGCTTTCTTGCAGCCGTCGCGTGCCTGGTCGAAGAAAGGATTGTTCATGTTCTTCGGCACCAGGGCGAAGGTGTATTTCGCCTGGGCGCCGGAAACGGCAAGCACCATTGCGCCAAGCGCGACGGCGGCCGTCAGCAGATGTTTTTTCATGTGACGTTCTCCTCCTTGGTGTGATGTCCCGCAAGCCTCCCGCCGGCGGGTTTCTAGCGGCGTTTTTTGGGCATCAAGACTGCCAGCGACGCGGCGAGAATCGATTTGCCGCCCGTTTGCATGCCCAAGAGAACCGCAAGAACGATGAAGGCGCCGACGAAGGCACCCTGCCAGTTTGAATCGATGCCGGCCATCAGCAGCGCATTCCTGATCACCTCGAGGAAGGCCGAACCGATGATCGCACCGAAGGCCGTGCCGGCGCCGCCCATGAGGCTGGCGCCGCCAATGACTGTCGCGGCGATAACGCGCAGTTCGTAGCCCTGGCCCATGGCATTTATAGCCGAACCGTTATAGCCGAGGAGCAGGAGCGAGGCGAGCGCGGCGGTGAAAGCCGAGAAGACATAGGCCTCGAATTTAATCCAGTTGACCGGAACGCCGGTGAGCCGTGCCGCCTCCTCATTGCCGCCGATGGCGAAGAGATGCCGGGCCCAGGCTGTGAAGTTGAATACGAAGCCGACAATCAGGGCCAGGATCACCATGGTCCAGAACTGTGACGACAGTTCTGGTATCCAATGCGGTGCCCAGTCGTTCGGACCATGCCGCGGCCATTTCCACTGACCGATTGCCTTCACGATCGGAGCATCGGGCCCGAACTGGTAGAGCATCTGGTTGGCCGAGAATACGACCGCCAGCGAGCGCGCGACGGACAGCATGCCGAGGGTGACCACAAAGGACGGCATCCCGACATAGGCGACAAAGAATCCGTTGACCGCGCCACAGGCCAGACCGGAGAAAAGGCCCATGGCGAAGGCGACGTACCAGGGATAATGCCAGGTGAGGAACAGGCCGGCGACGATGACCACGAGACCCATGACGGAGCCGACCGACAGATCGATACCGCCGGTGATGATGACGATCGTCATGCCAAGTGCCATGATGCCGAAAGGTGCGAAGTTGCGCGTCACATTGGCGACGTTTTCAGAGGTGCCGAAGCTCGGCTCCATCGCAGTCATCAACATGACGAGCGCGATGAGCGCGATCATCACCCAGAAGGGCTGACTTGAAATCACACGTTGGAGAACTGTTTTTTCCTTGGTCGGGACGAAATCCGACATGGCCGGCCTGCCATGTTCTTCGACTGAGCCCTGAACGCCAACTGACTCCTGAACACTATTCGCCACGGATGGCCCCCGTTATCAGTCCGGTGATTTCCTCGGGCGATGTTTTGTCGGCTGGCTTGTCGGCAACTTTCGAGCCCCGCCTGAGGACGATAATGCGATCTGCCACGGCGAACACGTCAGGCATTCGGTGACTGATCAGCATGACGCCGACTCCTTGTGCTTTGAGGCGTCGGATCAGTTCGAGTACTTCCGCCACCTGGCGCACCGAGATGGCGGCCGTTGGTTCGTCCATCAGCACCAGCTTGGCATTTGAAAGCCGGGTCCGCGCGATGGCGACCGCCTGGCGCTGCCCACCCGACATCTTCCTGACGAGGTCGCGCGGCCGGGTTTCCGATTTGAGTTCCTTGAACAGCGCTGCCGAGCGATCGATCATCGCCTGCTTGTCAAGAATCCTGATCGGCCAGAAGCCCTTCTTGATCTCGCGCCCCAGAAAGACGTTCTGCGCGGCCGTCAGATTATCGGCGAGCGCCAGGTCCTGATAAACAACTTCGATCCCCTTGGCGCGGGCCTGCACGGGCTGGTGGAAGTGGCACACCTCGCCCTCGACTACAATTTCGCCGTCGCTCGGAGGAAAATTCCCGGCCACAGTCTTGACTATCGTCGACTTGCCGGCGCCGTTGTCCCCCATCAGACCAACGACTTCGCCTCGCTCCACCTGGAAGCTAACGTCGGTCAGGGCCTGGATAGCCCCGAAATTCTTGGAGACGTGGCGAACCTCAAGCACCGGCATCGCGGTCCTCCCGGGACAACATTTTATCGGTCTTGTCCCTGGTCTATGCACAGCAGCTAATCAGCGAAACGTATTCAACACAATCATTTATTAGGTCAGGCATCTATTAGGTCAGGCCTCCCGGCAGTGACACGCGTCGTCTTAGGCCGTGACCTTGTAGCTGCTGCAGAACACCGAGGGCTCGGCCGGTCCTTAAGACAATCACCAGGCGATCCTCAGGCTTGCGCCGCTTCATATCCGTTTCGGGTGAAATGAGTAGGCGTTTTGCGAGCGGTGCCAACGCCTCGGGTATGGAGCGCGGCAGAACACGGTTTGCGTCATTCAAACACACGAGGACAGTGGCCAAGCCTGTCCCTAGCGTGCGTCGGCCAGAGCGCACGTCAGGAGATGAACCCGCATTCGGGGGAGGCGAGGGTCAAGTATTGAAAATCCGCTCCTTGCCGGCGCTGCACGAGAGGGATATTCGGTCATGAATTTCAAAGGTTTGATCAAGCGTGCCGAGACAGTGGAGAGAGCGTTCAAGGAGCTCGAAACCGATTTGGCGGATGCGTTTAGCGAATGTCTCAATGTGGACGATCAGTCGCCGTTGAACGACGTCACTGTGCCGGATGAGACGGTATCGGATGAGAATCTCGCGACAACGGATGACAGCTCGCAGCTCGAAGCCAATGCGGACGCCTTCGAGACCGCACGACGGCTGTCCCCCCATACGCAAACCCGGCTGGCTGCCTTAAATGCGGTCGATGGGCTCTTTCACGACGCGCAGGAGTATCTGGGGGAGATCAATGCGAAACTGTCGGAGATCGCGACCTCGCATCATCTGACGGGCGAATTCCTGAAACTGCTTCACGGCGACATTCTTCGCGCCAACGAATTGGAGCTGGCAAATACCGGCCTGACCGCGCAGCAAAGGGTGCTGTCCGAACAGCTCCACGATGCAACCAGAAAGCAGCGCGAGCGCGACAGCGCTATCGAGGCCCTGCAGCAGCACGAGGCGAGCCTGGTCGAGGACAAGGAAGCACTCCGCGGCGCGCTGGCTGCGGCAAGGCTGGAACTCGTCGTCGCAGGCAATGCGAGCGCAAAACGCGAGGCCGAGTTCGGCGAGCTTGTCAAAACACTCTCGGCCAGAGCCGTCGAGGCCAACAGACGCTCGCGCGAGAACGAGATGCTGCGGGAGAAACATGTCAGCCTGTCGATCGACCTCGACAAGGCGCTGAAACGGGAGGCCGAGGCCCGGCACAGGCTGGACGAACTCTCGACTGTCCATGCCAATGATGCCGCGCAGCTTTCGGAACTGCTGGCCGCGCTTGGCAAGAGCGAGAAAGAGGAGATGCGGCTGCAGAAATCGCTCGATATGGCGCAGGCAAAGCTATCGGAAATAACGGAAGCGGCCCGCATCAGGGACGGTGACAGGGAAGCCGAACTTGCACGCAGTGTCGCGGAGATGACCGGCTTGCGTTCTGAAATCGAGGATCTTCGATCGCGACTGGAGGCCGCCTCCAACCACAACAGCGAAGCCGCCAGCGAGATCGCCAGGCTCAAAGCCCAAGCGAGCGACGCGGTGGCGGAAAAGCAAATTGTCGAGCAAAAATTGTCCGCCCTCACGAAGGAGAGCGAAAACGACAAGATGAACCTTTCCGCAATCAGCGCGAATTTTTCGCAGCTTTCCCTGCAGCAGGCATCCGAACAGATACAGTTCGACGTCCAGCGGCAGGAATGCGAGGATCTGCGAGCCGAAGTCGCGTCGCTTCAAGCCCGGGTCAAGGAACTATTGCCCTATGAGCGGCTCCACAAGGTCACCAACGCCAGACCGCGTGAAGACGGCGTGGTCGAGATCACCGCCGCGGTGGCGGAGAAGGCCCGCGCCAGCAGGCGGCGCCTCCGCCTGCGCGCTGCATCCTAGCTCAGGCGCGGCTGTCTGAAGTTCGACTGGTGCGAAGCGAACATCCGCCGATGGAAGCGATCGTTGGGGCTGGCCTCCCCCGCGTCAGGCTGCAATAGTGGACGCCGGTGAGGCGGAGGGGGCTGAGCATGCGGCTGTTCACAAACTGGAATCACCTCCGGTGGAGGATGTTGGCCTTCATCGCCCTCATTATGCTTTCGCCGAAAGCGGCGTCGGCCGACACCATTACGCCCGACCGGATCGCCGCGGCCATTGCGAAGCTCGAATTACTGGCCGAAGGCGTCGTCGCGGATGGTAGCGTGCCTGGTCTGGCCATCGGCGTCGTGCATGGCGACGAGGTGATCTTCCTCAAGGGGTTCGGGCATCGCGAAGCCGGAAAACCGGAGACCGTCGATGCTGACACGGTTTTCCAGATTGCCTCGCTCTCCAAGCCGGTCTCCGCCACCGTCGTGGCGGCGCTGGTCAGCGACGGGATCGCTTCGTGGGATTCCAAGATCGCCGACCTCGATCCGGCTTTCCGGCTCGCTCAGCCCTATCCGACCAGCGAACTCACGGTCCGCGACCTGTTTGCGCACCGCAGCGGGCTTCCCGGCACCGCCGGCGACGACCTCGAGGATATCGGCTATGACCGCGCGGAGATCCTGCGCCGGCTGCGGTTCGTGTCGCCGTCATCGAGCTTTCGTGCGGGCTATTCCTACAGCAATTTCGGACTGACCGAGGGTGCCGTCGCGGCCGCGAAGCCGACGGGTAAATCATGGGAAGAGGTCGCCGAAGAGAAGCTCTACCGTCCGCTTGGAATGGCCTCGACTAGCTCCCGTCATTCGGACTTCATCAAGCACGCCAACCGCGCCGAGCTCCACGCCAAAATTGATGGCGCCTGGACCGCGAAAGTCCAGCGCTATCCGGATGCGCAGGCGCCAGCAGGCGGCGTCAGTTCCACCGCACGCGACCTCTCGCAATGGATGCGCCTTGTCCTCGGCAACGGGTCTATGCCGGCAAGAGACTCATTGCCGCCGATGCGCTGGACCAGACACATATTCCCTTGACGGCTCGCGGCAAGAGTCCCGTCTCAGGAGGCGAGGCCTTCTACGGCCTCGGCTGGAATATCGAATTCGGCCGGCACGGGCTGATCTGGGGTCATGCGGGCGCCTTCAGCACCGGCGCACGCAGCCTGGTGATGCTCTTCCCCGAGGAGAAGCTTGGCATCGTCGTCGTCGCCAACGCCTTTCCGACAGGCGTGCCGGAGGGGCTGTCCGACAACTTCGCCGATCTCGTCTTCGACGGAACGCTGGGGAAGGATAAGGTAAAGGCATGGAATAATATCTATGCGAGCATGTTCGGCCCGGTGATTGCGGCGGCCAAGGCCACCTATGCCGCGCCGCCCTCTCCAGCAAGTCCGGCCGAGCCGGCCAGTGCCTATGCAGGCCGTTACTTCAACGACTTCTTCGGCGATGCTATTGTATCGGGCGAAGGAGACACTCTTGTCCTCAAGGTCGGGCCTGCCGGCGCGCGGTCCTATTCGCTGAAGCATTTCGACCGCGACCTCTTCGTGACCTTCCCCGATGCCGAGATGCCGGACAGGCCCTCGGCCGTCAGCTTTGCCGTCGGCCCCGACGGCAAGGCGTCGGCCATCATCGTCGAATTTCTCGACGACAATCATCTCGGCACGCTGCAACGCGTGGGAGATTAGAGCACTTCCAGGAAAGTCCGGAGCGGCTTTCCGTCCATAATTGCGTAAAAACAGATATTTGGAGCGGGTTAGCGACTATCAAAAGCTGAACCGCTTTAGGTCAAAATTCAATCAGCTGGCTGCCGCCAACAGCCGAGATGGTCAAAAAGCAGTCAAGCTTATTATGGTAGGAATCGCCGATAGCGGATTCGACAAATCATGCAAAGACCGACTAACGAGACCAGTCGGCTTTCGTCCCAAATTGGAGACCAGCAGGTGGCCTGGGTGCAGAATTGGGTCTGGCTAGTTAATTGGAACCCGCTGATCGATGAACTCGGTCACATGGCTGGCGAGGCCCTTGATGTCGGATTGCGTAGGATTCTCGAAGACGAGCTCAAAGAAACCGATACAGATGCATCTCCACAGCGATGGGCATCGTGCCATTTCGATGGTCCCCGACCGATTGCCGCTTTGTTCGGAATTGATCAAGGAACAGACATTTTTACTCGTTCGGATCGAGGTGCCAGACAACCTTTCTGTACGCGCCGAGACAACACTTGATCTGATGAAGTCATACGCGTTTGTGGCGCTTGACTGATCGTCCGCAATGGGGTCGAACCTGGTCGTTGAGTGTTTGGCTCGTTCTCAACTCAAAGGCGCCGGGCCGAACTGGAGCAATTTGAAGCAATCGCCGCTTCCTGACTTCAACTGCGTCAGGAAGGGTTTCGACCGGTCGAGCCATTCCTGGTGCGATCTGGCATCGGCTTCGATTTCATTGGCCGGTGCAAGCTTGACGAAGCCGCGCCCCGTGCTGAAAAGCCAGCACGCGCGGGCGAGAAACCGCCTGCTGCGCTGGCGCAGGAGGTCGGCATCATAAAAGACGTCGAGCACCTCCTGCTTGATCTTCCGTTCCTTTTCGGGATTGGCGATCGCAACCTCGATCGGCTCGCCGCCGATTGCATCCTGCAGGTCCTTGTAATCCAGAGCGATCTGGGTAGTGGCATATTTGATGTCGCTCTCGTCCCGGACGATGTTGAACCAAAGCATTGGGTTGAGCTCGTTGACGACGAACGATGCTTCGAAATCGCGTGACAGATTGAGAATATCGAACCCCTGAACATCGACGTCGCGCTCGACCAGAAGGATCTGCGAAACCTGCTTGGCAAGCCCCGTTCCGTGGGCGCTGACAGCGGCGTTGTCACCGCCGTGTTCCGGACTGACATAGGCACCGCCATCATCCAGCAGCGCGTCGAATTCGCCGAGGGCCTCCACGACAGCGCTGCCGCGGGCAACACGCGCCGCCAGTTTGGCGAGAACCTGCTGGAGCTCCGCTTCGCGTTTGCGCTGGTCCTGATAATTCTGCTGGAAAAAGAAGATGAACAGGGACACGCCAATCCCGATCAGGATCACGCCCAGCTGCGAAAAGATATTGCGATAATATTCCAGCAGCTTTTCACGATGGCGTACGTCGTCACGCACGCTGTGCGCCACGCGAAGATTGACGATCAGCGAAACGACCAGGAGCCCGGCGCCGACCAGGATCAGGCCGCCGATCAGCAGGTAGCCATGGCGTGAGTTGAAGTCCATTGCTTTGCCGCGCTCCCGAAACCCCAGACAGCGCAGACTAATACCATTCCGCCTCAACACCTACGATCATCCCCACCATTCGGCCACTGTTCTTACAGCCAGGACTACGCTCGCCATCCGCCTCGTTTCGTGGCGGTCTTCTCGCAGCCGGATTCAGGCCGCGTGCTTGGAACCAATGACCGGCGAGACTGTTCAGCTATGACTTTGATACGACGCCGACGTGCCCGGCCGGCTGGGCATGCGGCGATCTTGAGGAGTTCTCATCATGAAGATTTCGTCCAGATTTCGTTCAGTCGCAGTTGCCGTCATCGCTGCGGCGGCAGTTAGCTTTGCCAGCGTCGCGCATGCCGACAGCGGTACGATCCGCTTCGCCGTCTACAAGGCGGCCTTCTTCATCGGCGGCTCCGGAGGCGAGGGCACACTGACCTTCCATGGTCGCCGATATCCGATCTCGGTCGGCGGCATCTCGGGCGGCCTCGCCTTCGGCGCCTCCAAGACCTATTTCAAAGGTACCGTGCGCCACATACGCCGCGCCCGGGATGTGACGGGGGTGTACGGTGCAGCGGGCGGTGGCGGCGCGCTCGGCAAAGGAGCCCAGGTGATCGTCATGACCAATGACAAGGGTGCCCAACTCGAACTCACGGGCAGGCAGGTAGGCCTGCAAGTCAATGCCGATCTCAGCGGTATGAGCATCTCGCTGAAATAGGGACAGTCACTGCATTCGTTATTCCTTGGATGGGCCGGATTTGGCCGCTCCAAACCGCAGCCCATCCATCAGCAGCGACACCAATCGGCGCGAGCGGTCGCGCCAGTCCTTGGTGTCAGGGGCCGAATAGATGCCGCCCAGCGCATGCAGCACGTCGGAGGCATCGACATCGCCGCGGATCGAGCCGTCGGCGACCGCGGCATCGATCAGCCGCCGCAAGGCGAGCGTCACCTTGCCGGAAACGTCGGAGAACAGGGTTGAGTTGGTCGTGAGCAGGATGCGCAGGCTTGTCGACAGCCCGCGCTTGGTGGCGATGTAATCGACGAAGCGCTGCATCCATTGTTCGAGCGCCATGTCGGGCGCATGATCGTGGGCGAGTTCGTCGGCCGCCTGGCACAGTCCTTCCACTTCGCGCCGATAAACCACCTCGACCAGGTGCTCGCGGGTTGGGAAATGCCGGTAAAGCGTGCCGATGCCGACGCCCGCCTGGCGCGCAATCTCCTCCAGCGAGGCATCGCCGCCTTGCGCGGCAAAGGCTTTTGCCGCGACCTCGACCAGCGCATCGCGGTTGCGCTGCGCGTCGGCGCGCAGCGGCTTTGCAACGGCGGCTTCGGTTTTGTCTCCAGAAATGACGGGCGGCTCCGCGGCCAATTTTTTCTCCAGTGCTGATCCGAAGCATACCCGGATAGGCAGGCCCCGTTTCAAGAACGCAGACGCTTCCACCTTCGTTACGTCTCCGGCAAATATAATCGCAAGTAAACATAATCACAGGATCGAATCTGGGCCGGCGTTCCGGCAGGCGAGGCATCTTGCCCGCCCCCGGTGCACGGCCCGTGGATGACGTCCGGTGGATGACGACGGAGGATATTTCCTCGCGGCCGGCACTCCTCATCTGTTCGGCCGATGCCGTGGGGCAAAAATGAGCCCACGTTGAGCACGATCCCCTCAGGATCATTGGACTGTCCTGCCCCTACAGACAGTTCAGAGAGCACCACCGGCTTGGGCCGGTGGTGCTTTTTTGTCTCCAGGCATGACGGCTGGCTGCCCTGCCAATTTTCTCCAATTTCGATCAATTTCGATCCGGGGCTTGAACAGGGCAGGGCAGGCCCTTAGGTAATAAACGGAGGCGCCTCCGATTGTGGAGCGCCTTTCTCATGTAATCACGGGATCGGGTATGTCACGTCTTTCGACCTCGCAAGCCGCAGCCCTCCCTGAGGTCGCACCAAGTCAGGCAGACCCCCCTCTGCCCTGCCGGGCATTTCCCCCAAGGGGTAGATAGCCTTCACCTAGCCATAAGCTGACCTTGCCACTCGCCGGCCGGGCACCAGATCATCCCCTCCCGCGTCAAGCAACTGGAGCCAGACGCCCCATGACAAGCAAAACCCGAACTCCAATCCAACTTCGAATCAACGGACATCGACATGAGCTGGAGGTCGAACCGCGCGTTACCCTGCTCGACGCCTTGCGCGACCATCTCGGCCTGACCGGCACCAAGAAGGGCTGCGACCAGGGCCAGTGCGGCGCCTGCACCGTTCATATCGACGGCCAGCGCGTGCTGGCCTGCCTGACGCTTGCCACTCAGGCTGAAAGCAGGGACATCACCACCATCGAAGGGCTTGCCGGGGAGGATGGCACGCTGCATGCGGTGCAGGCCGCCTTCCTCGAACAGGATGCCTTCCAGTGCGGCTATTGCACGCCGGGCCAGATCATGTCGGCGGTCGCCTGCATTCGCGAAGGCCATGCCGGCTCGGATGAGGAGATCCGCGAATACATGGCCGGCAATCTCTGCCGCTGCGGCGCCTATCCGCATATCATCGCCGCCGTGCGCCAGGCGGCCGTGGAGGCCGCGTCATGAGGGACTTTTCGTATCTCCGCGCCGGCTCCGTCGATGCAGCCCGTGAGGCAGCAGCACTTCCCGGTGCCATGCTTTTGGCCGGCGGCACGACGCTTGTCGATCTCGCGAAATGCGGCGTTGCCGAACCCGAGACCGTGGTCGACATCACCCATCTCAAGGGACTGGACACGATTGCCGTTGATGAGCGGGGCGCCACGATCGGCGCGCTGGCCAGGATGAGCCGCGTCGCCGACCATGCCGATATCAAGAGTCGGTTCCCCGCAGTCTCGGAAGCATTGTGGCAGGCGGCGTCGGCTCAGCTGCGCAACATGGCGACGATCGGCGGCAATCTGATGCAGCGTACACGCTGCCCCTATTTCCGCGATCCGGCAAATTTCCCCGCTTGCAACAAGCGCTCGCCCGGCAGCGGCTGCTCGGCGACCGGCGGGGTCACCCGCGGCCATGCCGTGCTCGGCACCAGCGAGGCCTGCGTCGCCACCTATCCCGGCGACCTGGCGGTTGCACTCGTCGCCTTCGACGCGATCGTCCATCTCGGCGACCGTCAGATCGCCGTCGATGATTTTTTCCTGTTGCCGGGCAGCACGCCCGAAAGGGAACATGCGATCGAGCCCGGCGAGATGATCACCGCGATCGGCATTCCCGCTTCGGCGGCCGCCCGCCGCTCGACCTATCTCAAGGTCCGCGACCGCCAGTCCTATGAATTCGCCGCGGCAAGTGCCGCGGTCGGCATCGAATTCGAGGCCGACGGAAGGATGATCCGCGATCTGCGCGTCGCGCTTGGCGGTGTCGCCACCAAGCCATGGCGCGCCCTTGCCGTCGAAGAGGCGCTGAAAGGCAAAGTGCTCGAGCCGGAGGTCGTCAGGCAAGCCAGCCTGCTCGCCGTCGAGGGCACCGTCGACCATGGCGCCAACCACTACAAGATCGAACTGGCGCCGCGCGTCGTCGCCCGCGCCATCCTCAAAATGGGAGAAACGGCATGACCGTTCACGAGTTGAGAACAAGACCCGGCGATGCCAAACGCGGCGACGCTTCGGACGGTGCCGTCCTCGCCGACCAGGTCGGCGGCCGGCTGTCGCGCGTCGACGGCCCGGCCAAGATCACCGGTGCCGCCAAATACGCCGTCGAGCAGCAGCTCGAGGGGCTTACCCATGCGGTGCTGGTCGAGAGCACCATTGCCGCCGGCCGGGTGCGTTCGATCGACACGGCCGCGGCCAAGGCGTCGCCCGGCGTGCTGCTGGTGCTGACGCCCGACAATATCCTGCCGCTGAGAACCGCAACGGACTGGCTGGGCACGCCGCCGCCGGACGTCGCCTATTGCCCGCTGGCGCGCGACGTCACCTTCAGCGGCCAGCATGTCGCGGCGGTGGTGGCCGAGAGTTTCGAGCAGGCGGTCGCCGCCGCGGCGCTGGTCAAGATCGCCTATGACGAGGCGCCGGCGATCGTCGACCTCAGCGATCCAAAGGCCGGCGACGGCATCCCCGTCGATGCGATGACCAAGGAATGGGGCGAAGCGGAGACAGCGTTCGCCTCGGCTCCGGTCAGGATCTGCAACGCCTACAACACGCCGCGCGAATACCAGGCGCCGATGGAGCCGCATGGCCTGATCGCAAAGTGGCAGGGCGACCAGTTGACGGTCTGGGAGCCGAGCCAATGGCTCGACGGCATGGCGCGGACCTATGCCGAATGGTTCGGCGTGCCGTTCGAGAATGTACGACTGGTCTCGCCCTATATTGGCGGCGGCTTCGGCTCCAAGGCGTTTGCCTATGGCTACGGCGCTGTAGCGGCAGTCGCCGCGAAAATGCTGGGACGGCCGGTGAAGCTGGCGGTCACCAGGCCGCAGACCTTCACCGCCTATGGCGGACGGGCGGCGACGCGCCAGACCGTGGCGCTCGGCGCCAACGCGGAGGGCCAGATCCAGTCGATCGTGCATCGCGGCGTCAACGAGACCTCGGTCGACGGCATGTGGGTCGAGCCGCTCGGCTCGGTCACCTCGGTCATGTACGCGACGCCGAATTTCTCGTCGCGGCAGAACGTCGTGCGGGTCAACACGGTGGTGCCGGGGGCATTGCGCGCGCCGGGCGAGAACCCGAGCGCCTTCGGCATCGAAAGCGCCATCGACGAGCTCGCCTATGAGGTCGGTATCGATCCGCTGGAAATCCGGCTCAGGAACTATGCCGAGCAGGACCCGCATGCGAAGAAGCCGTGGTCGACACGGCAGCTGCGTGAGGCCTTTGCGGCCGGCGCCGAAGCCTTTGGCTGGTCGAAGCGGAACCTCCGGCCGCGTTCGATGCGCGACGGCAACCAGCTGATCGGCTGGGGTGTCGCGGCAGGTACCTATCCGGTGCGGCGCGCCTATGGCGAGGCGGTCGTGCGTATTCTCGCCGACGGCTCGGTCGAGGTCGAAAGCTCATCGATCGACATGGGGCAGGGCACCTACACGATCCTGGCGCAGACCGCCGCCGAGGTGGTGGGCGTGCCGGCGGAAAACGTCGTCGTCAAACTTGGCGATTCCCGCTATGCCCGTGCCGGCGTCACCGGCGGTTCGCGGCTGGCCGGGGTGATGACCGGCGCCGTCCACAAGGCGGCGAGTGCCGCGCTCGACCAGCTGATCGGGCTCGCCATCAGCGATCCGGCTTCGCCGTTCCATGCGCTGCAGGCCAACACGCTCGTCGTCGCCAATGGCCGCATCGCCTCGCCGCGCGGCAACGGCCCTGAGGTTTCGATCGCCGAACTGCTCAGCAGCGTCGGGCGCGAGCATATCGAGGCGAAGGGCGACACCATGCCGGCCAATTCGACGGTCGAGGACCGCTACAAGAACTACACCACCATAGCCATGGCGCTGCCACACACCGAGGGCGACTATTCCCGCCACAGCTGGTGCGCGCATTTCATCGAAGTCCGCGTCGACGAGGACTTTGGCACGGTTCGCGTTTCCCGCGTGGTGTCGGCGCTGGATTCGGGCCGGCTCTACAATCCCAAGCTCGCCGAAAGCCAATGGAAGGGCGGCATCATCATGGGCATCGGCCAGGCGCTGCTCGAGGAGGGCATCGTCGACCGCCGGCATGGGCGCATCGTCAACGACAATTTCGCCGACTATCTCATCGCCACCAATGCCGACATTCCCGACATCGAGGTGATCTCGGTCGGTATTCCCGATCCGCATTCCTCGGCGCTTGGCGGTAAGGGGGTCGGCGAGCTGGGCATTGTCGGCGTGGCGCCGGCGATCGCCAACGCGGTATTCCACGCCACCGGGAAAAGGGTGCGGGACCTGCCGATCACGCTGGAGAAGCTGATTTAGGCGGAGGTTGGGACTGTCGGCGCATTGGCGATTGTCAAAAGCCGAGGTGACGACCGATCTCCCCACGAGAGGGGAGATCGGCAGCTTCAACGCTTTGCCTTTTTCAGGCTCACCACGACAGACTGAATGCAAGCTTGCCGAAATGCCGGCCGCCGGCCGCCATATGGGCGTAGGCCTCGGTCGCCTGATGCTGGCTGTAGACCGTGTCGATGACCGGATCGATACGGGCGGCGCCGATGGCCCGCGCCGCGTCGCGCAGGTCGGATACCGAACCGGTGTTGTTGCCCACCACCTTGAGTGCCTTGATGATGATCGGCAGCAGGTTCGTGGTGGCCTCGGCGCCGGTGACGAAGCCGATGGCGAACACCGTGCCGCCGGGCGCCGCGGCATTGATGGAGCGGGCGAAGGTCGCCGCGCCGCCGGTTTCGACGATCAGATCGGCGCCGAGCCCGTCGGTCAACTCGAGCACCTTGGCGTCCCAGTCCGGCGTCTCACGATAATTAATGAGATGATCCGCACCCAAGGCCTTGGCGCGGGCCAGCTTTTCGTCAGACGACGAGGTGATGATGACCGTGGCGCCGGCTGCCTTGGCCAGCTGCAGGGTCAGGATCGAGACACCGCCGGTACCGAGCAGGACGACGACCGACCCCGGCCCGGCATCGGCGGCGCGAAGCGCATTCCACGCGGTGGTGCCGGCGATCGGCAGCGTCGCTGCCGCTTCGAAGGACAGATGCGCCGGCATCGGCACGACGGCATCGGCCGGCAGCGCGACGTATTCGGCGAGCGAGCCGGGCAGTGTCAGCCCGCGCATCTCTCTGGTCTCGTAAGGCCGCGGACGGCCGCCGATCCAGCGCGGTTTTGCATGGGCGATGACGCGGTCGTTGATGGCGAGCCTCGACACGCCCTCGCCGATGCCGACGATCTCGCCGGCGCCGTCGACGACGGGAATGAGCGGAAAGCTCGGACCTGGATAGTTGCCGCTCGCTATCGCGACATCGACAAAATTGAGGCTTGCGGCGCGCAGGCGGATCAGCACTTCGCCGCGCTGCGGTTCAGGCGTGGGAACGGTGGCCGCGCGAAACGCGTCCAGTCTCGGGGCAGTCAGTTCGATCGCTTTCATGTCTCACTCCGGTTGATGGCCGATTGACGGGCCGGGATTGAGTGAAACTAGCTGCTGCGCTATTGGTATATAATCCTTGTGTTTTACATTTGAGCTCTGCGCCTGATGCAGCAATCGCACGAACCGGCAGCATTGGTCGAAATGGCCGCCTTCGCGGCCATCGCCGAAGCACGCTCCTTCACCAAGGCGGCTGCTCGCATCGGCCGCGACGCGACGATCCTGTCGCGGCGCCTTGCCTCGCTGGAAGAGCGGTTGGGCGTGCGCCTGCTGCACCGGACGACACGAAGCGTGTCGCTGACCGAGGCGGGTTCGGAATTTCTCGTTCGCGTCCGCGCCATCCTGGCTGCGGTCGACGAGGCCGAGGCTGCCGCGTCGGCGCATGCCGGCGGCGGGCCGCGCGGCGTGCTGCGGCTGGCGCTGCCCGGCTCGTTCGGGCGCATGTGGATCGGCCCGCTGCTGCCGCAGTTTCTCGCCGAATTTCCCGATGTCCGTATCGAGGCCGAGTTCTCCAACCGCTTCGTAGATCTCGTCGCCGAGAATTTCGATGTCGCCGTGCGTCTCGGCGCGCTGGAGGATTCGCGGCTGGTGGCGCGCAAGGTCGCTACACGGCGGCGGCTGCTGTGCGCCGCGCCGTCCTACCTCGCCCGCCGGGGCACGCCGACTGAACCTGAAGCACTGCTGGAACACAGTTGCCTGGGCTTCTCAGGCTTCCAGACCTTTCCGGCCTGGGAGATGACCGACAGTTCGGGCCGTCGCGTCAGTATCGAGGTCTCCGGGCCGCTGGTCACCGATGATGCCGAGGTACTGGTCGAAGCCGCCGTGCAAGGCGTCGGACTGATGATGAGCACGGATTGGCTGGTCGGACGCGAGCTCGCCGACGGCCGTCTGGTGCCAGTGCTGGAGGACTGGACGCTTGCCGACGAGGGCGCTGTCTATGTCGTCATGCCTTCGGCCAAGGGGCAAGCCGCCAAGACACGTGCCTTCGCCGACTGGATCGGCAAACGCTTTGCGCCGGTCCCGCCGTGGCGGAGGTGAGGGTGCTGATCTCCCCCTCGAGGGGGGAGATTATGCGCTCAGCCGCCTCCGCCTCCACCACCCTGCTTGATGAAATGACCGAGCAGATCCATCGGCACCGGAAACACGACCGTCGACGAGCGCTCACCGGCGATGTCATGGAGAGCCTCGAAATAGCGTAGCTGCATAGCCTGCGGTGCTTCGGCAAGCATCTTGCCGGCCTCGACGAGCTTTGCCGCCGCCTGCTGTTCGCCGTCGGCATTGATCACTTTCGCACGCCGCAGCCGTTCCGCCTCGGCCTGCTTGGCGATGGCGCGGACCATGTTCTCGTTGAGGTCGACATGCTTGATCTCGACATCGGAGACCTTGATGCCCCAGGCATCGGTGCGCTGGTCGAGAATCTCCTGGATATCGCTGTTGAGCTTGTCACGTTCGGCCAGCATTTCATCGAGCTCATGCTTGCCGAGCACCGAGCGCAACGTGGTCTGTGCCAGCTGGT
Organism: Mesorhizobium sp. M1088; assembly: GCF_040318575.1. Lineage (NCBI taxonomy): Bacteria > Pseudomonadati > Pseudomonadota > Alphaproteobacteria > Hyphomicrobiales > Phyllobacteriaceae > Mesorhizobium > Mesorhizobium sp. M1088. The sequence goes on from NZ_JAMYMO010000004.1 coordinate 263,457, forward strand.
TGGTGGCGGTCATGAAGTCTTCAACCTGGATCACCGCCCGCTCGGCGTCGACGATACGAAAATACAGCACCGCGTTGACCTTCACCGAGACGTTGTCGCGCGAGATCACGTCCTGCGGCGGGACGTCCTGGACCACCACTCGCAAGTCGACCTTCACCATCTGCTGCACGAAGGGGATGAGGATGATAAGGCCGGGGCCCTTGACCCCGGTGAAGCGGCCGAGCGTGAAGACCACGCCGCGCTCATATTCCCGCAGGATGCGAATGGCCGCGGATAGGAACATGACCACGACGAGCGCTGCTGCCAGATAGGCCACATAACCGATGATCATTGCCTTGCTCCATCGCTTCTCACATTGCGGCGCCGTATCGTCAGCACAAGATCCCTGACATCGGCCACCTCGACGCTGTCGCCCACTGCAAGCGGTTCGTCGGCTTTTGCCCGCCAGCGCTCGCCCCGGGCGAGCACGTGGCCCTCACTGCCCTGCCAGTCGAGAACCTTCGCCGGCAGCCCATGCATGGCCTGTGCGCCAACACGCGGAACGTTCTTGCGGGCCGCCCACAGATAGCTGCCGGTCAACAGCGCCAGGCCGAGCGTCAGGACGGCGGCGGTGCCGATAACGGCCCACGACATCTCGAAGCCGGGCCCCTCGATCCTGAGCAGCATGGCTGCGCCCAGCAGAAACGCAGCCACGCCTCCCAGCCCAAGGACCACAGTCGGGTTCAAGGCTTCGACGACCAGGAAGATGATGCCAAGCAGCATCAAGGCAAGGCCGGCATAGCTGATCGGCAGGAGATTGAGCGCATAGAGTCCGAGCAGAAGGCAAATCGTGCCGATCACGCCGGGCGCGACCGCGCCCGGGCTCGTGAATTCGAAGACGAGGCCATAGACGCCGACCAGCATCAGGATGACGGCAATATTCGGGTCCGTGATGACGGCGAGAAGCCGGATGAGCCAGCCTGGCTCGAGCGTTTCGACCGGCAGCCCCTTCGTCGCCAATGCCTCTTTTTTGCCGGCGATCTCGACGGTCCGGCCGTCGGCCAGTTGAAGCAGTTCGGTGGTGTCGCGGGCGACGAAGTCGATGACATGCTGCTGCAGCGCCGCGCCGGCCGACAGGCTGGCCGCCTCGCGCACGGCCTTTTCTCCCCATTCGGCATTGCGCCCGCGCAATTCAGCCAGGCTGCGGATCAGGGCAACGGCATCGTTCGTCGCCTTGGCGATCATCGCATCGCCCGCGGGTGCGTTCTTCTTGTCCTTGTCCGCCTCCGGGCCATCGTTCTTGCCGCCGGGAAACGATGGCAGCGGCCCGCCCATCTCGATCGGCGTTGCCGCGCCCAGATTGGTGCCGGGCGCCATCGCCGCCAGATGGGTGGCGTAGAGGATGTAGGTTCCGGCGCTCGCCGCGTGCCCGCCGGCGGGCGCGACATAGCCGATGACGGGAACCGGCGAGGCGAGAATGCCGGCGATCATCTCGCGCATGCTGGTGACCAGCCCGCCGGGCGTGTCCATCTGCAGGATGAGAGCCTGGGCATTTCGGTCCGCGGCCACCGCCAGCGCTTCCTCGAGCTGCCTGGCACTCGCCGGACCGATGGCGCCGTCTATCTCGACGCGCAGCACAATTTTCTGCCGGCCGTCCGCCTCTCCGGTTGCGGAAGAGGGACAAACGGCCGCAACAGCCACGAAAGCCGCGGCAAGCAGGACCGCACGCGCGAGTTTCACGCTCAAAGCTCCACATCTAGGAATATGGGCTGGATTTTGCCGAAATCCATGACGCGGCGCGCGGCGGGTGACGCATCGCACCGTCCTGCTGGGCGTCGGCCTGCTCAGCGGCGGCTATGGCACCGAGGAGCTCCGCCAATCGGGCGCGTTTCGCGTCTATGAAGATCCAGACGACACGCTGCGCGCCATGTCGACGAAGTCGGCGGCCGCACATGAAGGCGACGGCGGGCTGTCGCCGTCATTCGATCACACCTATGTCTCTTGCGCATTGGAGCCATCTAGCGGGCTTCTATTGCGCGACGTCCTCCTGGGTTGTCTGTTCCTGGATTCGGGCGGGTGCCCCGAGACACTGATCGTAGCCGATGGTGCAATTATTCAGACATTCGTTGCGTCCCTTGATGGATCTGACGCTATTGTAGTCGATCGGCACAGCCTGGCATTTCTTCTGGCACGCCTGGTCCTTCTCGGCGCAATTCGTGCCGTGGCCCTTGGGGTACTTCTTCGTCGTCGCTTCAGCGTTCAATGGCATCACGGCCAGCAGCGCCAGCAGCGTCGGTATCAGTCGGAGCATACGCATGGATCCTCCCTTGCGCGTTAGACGCTCTACACTTGGAGGCAATGTTAGCGCGCCACTTCGGCTGGCCGCATCACCCGAGCGGGGGATGGACGGCAGCTGGGCCGCCGCTAGCCCAGGCAATTTCCCCGTGATCGGTTCTGCTCGTCATCGCGCCGGCCGGCAGCCGATCACAAAACGCGACGACGTTCAGGCAGTCATATCGCGCGCTGGGCACGATCAGACCGTCATAATCGAGGAAATGCGCGGCCTCGCCGATGTCTTGCGACCTCGGATATTCGGCGTGCTTTTCCTGATACGAAAGCTGCCCGTAGCGCGCGGTGTCGAGGCCAAGGGTCTGCAAGGCTGCCAGGTCGAGCAGTCTGAGCGTCCGGTCCAAAGCAAGATCGATCTCGAAGAGATTGTATCTGACGCGCGAAGGGATCACTGGCTGCCCCCGCGTCAAGTGGAATCTCATCTCGCTCAAGGCACCTTCGCGCTCTTGCGAGGTGTAGAGCACGTCGAACGTCCCATCGTCCCAACGGCCGCCGGAGTTCGAGCACTGGATCGGGCTGCGGCCCTGGCGCACCACACGCCAAACCGTTCCGGAGTATTCGACCGGAACTATTGCCTCGATAGCGTCGATGAGCCGGCTATCGCGTCGTTTCCGCCCGGCGATCGCCAACTAGAGAAAGACCTCGTTCTCAAGCCGGTCGATGACTTTGAGCACGTCGAGAGCACGGTCGTCGTGAATGAGATCGATTGCTCTTTCGCCGTTCAATTGCGGGTGGCGAGCGTAAAGCCAGGTGCGGATATCGCTTGGCTCGTAGAATTCCTGCAGTCGGCCGACGATATAGTGCAGGTCTGATAGAATGAGCTCGCTGCGCGGCTGGGGCTTGATGTCGCCGGCCTTCCACCTCGAAACCGTGGCCTTGGACACGTCGGTGATATTTGCAATATCGGTTCCCTTGAGACCGCCAAACGTGCCCAATTCGTCCAGGAATCTGGGGACCGCCCGCAACGCCGTGCTCATGCTTTTCTCTCCGGCTGCCGAGCCACTTCGCGTCGGACCAGCCCTTCAATTGCGCTGTCGCATTTCGGTTTCATAAAAGGAAAATATGAAACAGGAATGTTAATGTCAATCACCCGTTCGGTGCGAAGGCCCCTGGAGCCAGCACTTCAGGCCTGAAGTAGCGCCAGCTCTTCCGCGCTCAGATGGCGTGCCTTGCCTTTGGCAAGCTCGCCGAGCTGCAATTGGCCGATCGCCACCCGCACCAGGCGCAGCACCTACGATATCGTAGGCGCCAAGCAGCCGGCGGATGTGGCGGTTGCGGCCCTCGTCGAGCACGATCTCCAGCCAGGCGGTGCTGGTGCCGCTTCCACTCGATCGAAAATCAATCGCCTGAATTGCTACAGCGCCCTGGTGTCGCCGGTAATGCCACGGGACAATTTGTTTTGTATAGTCCTTGATGCCACGTGGCCGACGATGGTTCGATGACTTGGGAAGGGAAGATCATGCGAAGCGCATTGGCGAAATTCGTCGTGGCGGGTTGCGTCGCCGCTCAGGTCGTCCTGCAAGCGGCGCAGCCGGCGTTTGCCGCGCCGTGCGGCTGGACGGCGAAACTGGAGGAAGAGGAGGGCGGCAAAGTGCTGATGGCGTCGGTCTGCGGCGGATCGAATGGCGGCGCCCAGCTGACGCTGGCCTGTTTCGGCAAGCCGACGCTGAGCTATGATTTGGGCGACAGCGGTCCGCAACTGGAACCCGGCATCGCTTCGTTCGCGTTCAAGGCCGGCGGCAAAGCGGTGACCAAGACGCTTCAACTCGAAGAAATGTACAACACCTTCACCGTGGAATTGAGCAGCACCGACCCGCTGTTGGCCCTGCTGCGCTCCAAGGGCGAGGTCACGGTCGCCTCGGGCAAATATGGCGAGAACAGCTTTCCGCTTGCCGGCTCATCCGCCGCCATCGGCAAGGTGCTGGCCCAGTGCGGCAAAGCCAAGGCTTCTTCCGACAATGAAGATTGATGAACCCCTTACATTTCAATTTGAATCGCGCGAGACGTTGGTTGCGAAGATAGAGCGTGATCCCGCTAACCTCGATCCCTGGACAGGGCTTGTCGAACTGGAGGCCGAGGAAAGCAGCCTGGACACCGCGGTGTCGGTTCTCTTGCGGGCAATTGATGCTGTATCCGACAGGGAACAGCTTTGGCGATTTGTCGACAATTTTGTCTGGTTTTGCGGAGTTGCCGAAGGGCCGACTATGGCTTTGAGCGAAGCGAGCGTCCATGCCTTCTACGAGCGGTGGAAAATCGATACGCACCGTAGCGCGCAGACGAGCCTTTTCTTCGCTCAGCAGTTCAAGAAGCTCAATCTCCCTGACTTATGTGCCGAGAACGTTACGCGCGCAGAGGGCGAGGTGCACACCGGGCGGGACTATATCCTGCTTGCCTTGTTCCTGCGCGACAAAATGGAAACGCCGCAGCTGGCTTTGGCCGCCTTGCAACGGGGAATAGCCGCGCACCCGCGCAACGCGATCATCTGGGATTGCGTCGCCGACACGCATCGCATTGGTAACTCGGCGCGCGAGATAGCGGAATCCAGCTATCAGTCATTCAAGCAATGCCGCCTCGATGCAACCACAGAAGATGCCTGCCTCGCCTGGGCATCGTTTGGGCTAATGCTCGATGAAATCGGCAACTATTTGTCGGCTGAAAAGGCCTATCGCCGGGCAATAGAAATCGATCCACGCTACCGCTGGGCGACAGGGAAATTGTCGGGACTGCTCCGTCGCCGGTTCGCCCGCTACCATGAAGCTGAGAAACTTGCGCTGCGGTGCGTTGAAATCGATCCGGAGCACGCATGGTCGTGGTTCAATCTCGGCTTTGTTTATCATCATCATCTGGCCCGTTTCGCCGACGCCAAAACGGCGTATCAGCGCGCGATCAAACTCAAGCCGGACTATGTTAAGGTGTGGGAGAATCTGGCCGCTCTGATGGCGTTCGAAACAGACGCGCCCATAGAGGCTCAAAAGGTGTTCGACAAGGTGTTCGGACTCTCGGGTGTTTCAGCTTGGACCTATAATCAATACGGTATTTTTCTTCGCGAATTGACAGACCGGTACGACGAGTCAGAAAAGGCCTTGTTGCACGCAATTGAAATGGAGCCAGCAGACTGGTGCCATCGGTTGGCGTTGGCGGTTCTGTATGAGAAGCGCTTGCTGAGGTTCGAGGAGGCTCGCAAATTTCTGCTCGAAGCAAAGGAGCGTGGCGCTCCGATCGACAATATCGACTATCGCCTGGCCTTGATTGCACAACGCCGTCGCCCTCTGAAGGTAGTCAAGTAAAGGAACGGCCGTGAAACGTTCGGCGTGCTCGATTTTTGCAATCCTATTTGCCACATGGGCGCACGCCCATGTTCCGCCAACAGGCCCGGCTTATGCGAAGGATTTGTTCGCCAAGTTCGATGAACTTTTGCAGCAGCGCCGGATTGAAGGCAAATTGCCAAATCTTGAAGATCCAACGGACTGGGATCTACTGCACAAGATTTGGGACGGCGAGGCTTTGATAGGTTCGCCGCCATACGATGAGGGCGACCTGGAAGCACTGTCTTTCGTAATGGACAGAAGTGGGTCGCTACTCGCGCTCTATAGCCAAAATAGCCCATTGCCTCTGCAGGATGAAGCTACGCAGACATTCGCGCTTTTGATTCGGGCTGCTGCCGCTTCGCAGATAGCTTTCAATGATTTCCTAGCGCACCAACCTAACGCTGCCGAAATGTTGCGCGCCAACGGAGCCAAAGCTCGAGGAGGCATAGAGAAAATGTTTCGTGGCGCCTCGATTTTTCTGGCTGACCCGGCTCTGAAGGAGGGAAACAAGATAGTTCTTGTTGAATCGCTGAGAGCAGATGGTCCCTATCTCGCGCAGAGCATCTCTCCAGACCATCGCCGGGCTCTGATCGATTTGTTTGTCCCGTCGGTTGGCCAGCTTCCCATGCCTGCCCAAGAATCGCTCAAGATATTTATGCAGGAAATCAATGTCGCCGGCTGCGATCTGTTGTGTGCTGACGGAATGTAATACCGACAGAGATTGATATCGGTCGAACCGGTGTGAGCGGTCAGTTAGGAATATCCGCCAGGAGTCGAAAGCGACCCTTGTCCGCGCGCCCCGCTTGCTGCGTCACGTGGGCTTCGACTGGCAGTTGGCTGACTGTCGAGTCGCCGCCAGCAGTTCAGGCCTGAAGCAGCGCCTGCTCTTCCGCGCTCAGATGGCGTGCCTTGCCTTTGGCAAGGTCGCCGAGTTGCAGAGATCCGATCGCGATCCGCACCAAGCGCAGCACCTCGATATCATGGGCGGCGAGCAGCCGGCGGATATGGCGGTTGCGGCCCTCGTCGAGCACGATTTCCAGCCAGGCGGTGCTGGTGCCGCCGCGCAGCAACTCGATCGAGCGGGCCGCCAGCAATTCTCCGTCGACGGTCGCGCCGGCGCGCAACCGCGCCAGCATGGCCTCGTCGGGCAGCGCGCCGATCTGCACGTGATAGGTCTTGGCGACATGCGAGGCGGGATCGAGCAGGCGCTGCGCGAAGCGCGTGTCGTTGGTCATCAACAGCAGGCCTTCGCTGGCCTTGTCGAGGCGGCCGACGGGCGAGACGAAAGGCAGGTCGAGGCCTGCCAGGCAATCATAGACGGTGCCGCGGTCCTGCGGGTCGTCACGGGTGGTGACCAGCCCGCGCGGCTTGTTGAGCATCAGATAGACCTTACGCTCGGCGGCGACGCGGCGGCCGTCGACCTCGATGCGATCGCGGCCTGGATCGACGCGCATCGAGCCGTTGCGCACGATCTTGCCGGCGACCCGCACGCGCCCCTCGGAAACCAGAAGCTCGGCCTGCTTGCGCGAGCACAGGCCAAGCTTCGACAGCGCGCGACAGAGGCTGACGCCGGGAGGCTGGGCCCCGGGGGCAGGGCGTTGCCGGGCAATGTTCGGTCGCGGCGACATGATGTTGCCTGTGGATTCTTGTATACGAGCATCCCACTATAGCCGGCCGCCGGCTATGTCCACGGAAGGGAACTGCATATCGTTTGCGTCGTGCGCAGCGGCTGCGAGGACTTGCATGAAAACAGCCATTCGCCTTTGCCTGCTGCTCGCCTTGTTGCCGACATCGCCGGCGCATGCCGGCTGGCAGGCAGTCGAAAAGGTCGAGACCTATGCCATCTCAGGGCAATCCGGCCCGGAGCTCTATGCCTCGATCGGCGGGCGCGGACCGCTGCTCGGCGAACGCCGCGTCATCGCGCATACCAATTTCAAGCTGACCTGGGTGAGGGACTACCAGCCGCAAGGCGACGCCTGCGTGCTGGTGTCGGCGCGACCGAAGCTGATCATTACCTACACCTTGCCGAAGCCGGCCGCGCGGCTGCCGGGCGCAATCCAGAAGAACTGGGAGGTTTTCGCAGCCGGCCTCGCCGCCCACGAGAAGGTGCACGGCGCCAGCATCGTCGACATGGTGCACAAGATCGAGGCGGCCACCATTGGCCTGACCGTCGCCGATGACCGTGGCTGCAGCAAGATCAGGATCGAAGTGACGAGACGGCTCGCCGGAATCTCCCAGGCACAACGGCAGGCGAGCCGCGATTTCGACCGGGTCGAATTCGGCCCAGGCGGCAAGCTGCGGCAGCTTGTGTTCACGCTGATGACCGGCGGATGACGCTGCAGGGCTGCGGGGGCGGCGCAGGGCACCACCTTTGCGGCCCTCACGCCTGCTCGGTCGGATAGAGCGTCAGGATGTTGACGTTGACCCGTGGCGGCTGGCTCACCGCATACAGGATGGCGGCGGCGATGTCCTCGCTTTCCAGCTGCTCCATGTCGCCCAGCCTTTGCTCGACCGCCTGGCGCACATCGGCACGCATATTCTGGGTGAACTCGGTCTTGACGGCGCCAGGCTCGATGCAGGTGACGCGGATGCCATCCTTGCCGATCTCGCGGCGCAGCGATTCCGCCACCGCGCTCACCGCGTGCTTGGTGCCGGAATAAACCACCGAAGGGTGGATATAACGGCCGGTGCCCGACGAGACCACGACGATGTGGCCGGCGCCTTGCCGCTGCATCGACGGCAGTGCCGCATGGATCGGATAAAGCAGGCCCAGGATGTTGACGTCGACCATCCGGCGGTATTCTTCCGGCGTCGTGTTGCGGAACGGCGCCGCGACGCCAACGCCGGCAATGGCGAGCAGCATGTCGAGCCGGCCGTATTCACGCGCGACCCGTTCGACCATGGCCGAGGCCTGCGCCTCGTCGGTGACGTCGACCGTCATCGGCAGTGCCGCGCTGCCGGTTTCACGGATCCGCCTCGCCAGATCGTCCAGCCGCTCGGCGCGCCGCGCGGCAATCACCAGCGTGGCGCCCTCGGCCGCCAGCGCCAGGGCGGTGGCCTCGCCAATGCCGGAAGAGGCGCCCGTCACCAAGGCGATCTTGTCGCTCAGTTTTCCTGTCTGCATCTTTTTCTCCTGACGCTTTGGACCCGCCGTGAAGCTAGGGCGCCGGCTTTCTGGAACAATGCTGATCGAAAAACCGAATCCACCGTTAGGGTTTTGGCCCCAGCAAGCCCACGTCTGCGCACGAACGGGCCTTGACGCGACCGGAGGTGTTGCGTCTTGATATGGGGGCTGCGGGGCTTCGCATGAAAACAGCTGATCGACTACGTCTGCGGGTGGCTTGTTTGCATGCGACGCTTGCATGCACCTCCGCGATCCTCTCGCGACCGACAGGTCTGAGCGCCAGATGAAGGTCCTCGTCGTCCATTGCCATCCCTGCGCCGACAGCTTCAACGGCGCCGTGCGCGACACAGTGCTGGAGACGCTTGCCGAAAGCGGCCACCAGGTCCACCTGCTCGACCTCTATGCGGCCGGCTTCGATCCGGTCATGCGCACGCAGGAATGGCGCGGTTACCACGACAAGGCGGCGAACCTGCAACCGGTGCACGAACATGCGCAGGAGCTGCTCTGGGCGGAGGCGGTCGTCTTCATCTATCCGACCTGGTGGTATGGCCTTCCGGCGATGCTGAAAGGCTGGCTGGAGCGTGTGCTGGTGCCGGGCTTCGCTTTCGAGATGCCGACGGCACGACGCGGCCCGCGGCCCAAATTGCGGCACATACGCCGGGTGATGGCAATGACCACATGTGGCGCCACGCCGCTGATGTCGTGGATCATGGGACAGCCCGGCCGGCGGACCCTGCTGCGCGGCTTCCGCTCCGTCTGCCATCCGCTATGCCGGACCAAATTCCTGGCGCTCTACCGGATGGACAGCGTCTCGGCCGCCGGACGCCAGGCGCATTTGCAGCGGGTCAGAAAAGCGGTTGCCGGCCTTGGCCGCGCTGATGCGGTCGCCGCCACGGTGCCTGGCTGATCAGCCGGGTGGGCCGTCGCCGGCGCGGGCAATCGCTTTGGACGGGCGATTGCGCCAGGTTGGTGTTGGAGACGGCCAATTATCGAAGTAGGCGCCGCCCCTCTGGCCCTGCCGGGCGTTTCTCCCCGTAAACGGCAGGGCAATCGAATATGGACTTGACGGACCCACCTACCGAACGCTGCAACGCCTGAAACGAAAAACCCGCCTCGGAGGCGGATCGTTGGGAGCCAATTAGCACTATACCCAAATTAATAGCATAGCTGCCGGCACAAAGCAAGAACAAAATACGCCGTGGCGATAGAAAATCCGAATTCCTGCTCGTCCGAGGTCGCTGCTCAGAACGATTGCAAACTCGTATTCCTTCGCCCCACTTGGCATCTCCCGCAGGGGCAGGGCAAATCGCATGTGGATTCTTACGAAGAAGGGACCCCACCCCTAACCCCTCCCCACAAGGGGGAGGGAACGCCTTTACTTCCCCTTGGCGCCGAAAAGCAGGCAATTTGCCGAGGTCGGCGCCGACGGAAGTCTCCCTCCCCCTTGTGGGGAGGGGTTAGGGTGGGGGTCCTTCGTAGAGCGAAAGCGTAGAGCGAAAGCCTCCGCTTTCCATCTGCGATAGCCCTGCCATAAACGGGGAGATAGACCCGGCCGCAACGCTGGCGCTATGCTTGCAACGTTGGCGCTTTGCGAAATTGTCAGCGTCCCTCGCTCCGTCTACAACGACGCCAGCAAGCAGGCATGGGGCGGCGCAAACCCGTGAAGTAAGGGGCTGATTCAAATTTAAGTCTAAAGCGATTGCTCGCCATGGCCTTTGCAGGGTGGCTGCTCGCCCAACCGAAACCAGCCGGACAATGAAAGCTGCGCAATGACCATCACCATCTATCACAACCCCGATTGCGGCACCTCGCGCAACACGCTGGCCATGATCAGGCAGGCCGGCGAGGAGCCTGAGGTGGTCGAATATCTAAAAAATCCGCCGTCGCGCGAAAAGCTCGTCGAGCTGATCGCAGCGATGGGCATGACGCCGCGCCAATTGCTGCGCGAAAAGGGCACGCCCTATGCCGAACTTGGCCTGGGCGAGCCGAAGTGGAGCGACGACGAGATCCTCGATTTCATGCTGGCGCATCCGATCCTGATCAACCGGCCGATCGTGGTGACGCCGCTCGGCACCATGCTCGCCCGACCCTCCGAAGCCGTGCTCGATATCCTGCCCAATCCGGATATCGGCCCGTTCACCAAGGAGGACGGCGAGGTCGTCATCGACGCCAGCGGCAAGCGCGTCGGCTAGATATCGTCTTATTTCGATCTTTGTCGAAATTTTCTTGACGTGCAGCGATTCTGGAAATAGCTTATTTCCATGAAACTCGAAAAAGCAGCCTCGCAACTTGAAGCCCTCGGCAGCCCGACGCGGTTGCAGCTCTATCGGACGCTGGTGCGGGCGGGCGATGAGGGGCTGCCGGTCGGGCGTATCCAGGACAGATTGGGCATCGCTGCCTCGACGCTGTCGCATCACCTCAAGCGGCTGGTCGACACCGGCCTGGTGACACAGGAGCGCCAGGCGACCACGCTGATCTGCCGGGCCAATTATCCCGCCATGAATGGGCTCATCGGATACCTCGCAGACGAATGCTGCGCCGACGCCACCTGTGCGCCGGCATCGGCGGAAGCGGCCGCCAAAACGGCGGCATGATTTTTTTGCCATTATAATTCGAAATTACCGGAAGGATGGAAGACATGGAGATGATTGAAAAACTCCCCGTTGCGGTGATCGGCGCCGGGCCGGTCGGCCTGGCGGCAGCGGTCCACCTGATCGCGCGGGGCATTCCTGTCAAAGTCTACGAAGCCGGCAATGCGGTTGCATCCAATCTCAGGGATTGGGGCCATGTCCGTGTGTTCACGCCCTGGCGCTATTGCGTCGATCAGGCGGCCAGAAACCTGCTCGAGGCGCATGGCTGGCGGATGCCTGAGCCCGAGGCATTCCCAACCGCGGACGACCTCGTCGCGGATTATCTCGAGCCGCTTGCAAAGCTTCCGCAATTGTCGCCGTCGATCGAAACCGGCGCCCGGGTCGTCGGCATTTCGCGCTGGGGCGCCGACAAGGTGCTGAGCAAGGGACGCGAGAACCGGCCGTTCATGCTGGCGGTCGAGACTGCCGATGGTACAAGACGCGACAGCGCACGTGCCGTCATCGATGCTTCGGGAACCTGGCAGATGCCGAACCCGCTCGGCGCCGGCGGAATTCCTGCAGAACGCGAGGCCGAATTTGCCGACCGCATCGCCTACGGCATCCCCGATATTCTCGGCCGCGACCGCAGCCTTTATGCGGGGAAGACGACGCTGGTCGCCGGCTCCGGCCATTCGGCCGCCAATGCGGTGCTGGATCTCGCCAGCCTGGCAAATGTGGAGGCCGGCACCGCTTTCATCTGGACAACGCGCGGCACCGACCTGGTGCGCATCTATGGCGGCGGCGATGCCGACCAATTGCCGGCGCGCGGCGAACTCGGCGCCGAAGTGCGCGAACTCGCCGAGAGCGGCGGCGTCAGGCTGGTGAAGGGCTTTGCGGCTGTTTCGATCCGCGATGCCAACGGCCGGCTGGTCGTCGAAGGCCAGACCGGGGACGGTTTGCAGGCGCTTGGCCCGGTCGACCGCATCATCGCCGCGACCGGACAACGCCCGGATCTGTCGCTGACCCGTGAGCTTCGGCTCGAGCTCGATCCATGGCTGGAAAGCGTCAAGGCACTGGGACCGTTGATAGATCCCAACGAGCACTCCTGCGGCGACGTGCCGCCGCACGGCCACCGTGAGCTCAGCCATCCAGAGCAAGGGTTCTACACAGTCGGCATCAAGAGCTATGGCCGCGCGCCGACCTTCCTGCTGCTGACCGGCTATGAGCAGGTCCGCTCGGTCGCGGCGGCGATCGCAGGAGACATGGTGGCGGCCGACAATGTCCAGCTTGTGCTGCCCGAGACCGGCGTCTGCACCGTGCCGCGGATCGGCATTGCCGACAAGGGTTGCTGCGGCGGTCCGGCGCCGGCAGTGGTGGATGCGTGCTGTGTCGCCGACGCCAAGGCAAAGGCGATCGGCAAAGGCGGCTGTGGCTGCAGCGTCGCGGCATGAGTCTTTCGCCGCCTTCGCCGGCCATCGTGCGCAGCCGCGGCGCGATCATCACCGCGCTTGGCCTGACGCAGATCATGGCGTGGGGGTCTTCCTACTATCTTCCCGCGGTCATCGCGCCGGCAGTCTCCTCCGATACCGGCTGGCCGCTGGCATGGGTTGTCGGCGGCCTGTCTCTCGGCTTGCTCACGGCAGGATTGATCTCTCCGCGCGTCGGCTCGTCGATCGAGCGGCATGGCGGCCGCAACGTTCTGGCGTTCAGCGCCGGATGCATCGGGCTCGGCCAGATCGGGCTGGCTCTTGCCCCTAATCTTGCGGCCTATATCGCGGCCTGGCTGGTCATCGGCCTGGGCATGGGGGCAGGGCTCTACGATGCCGCTTTCGCGACGCTTGGCCGCCACTACGGCCAGGGCGCGCGCTCCGCCATCACCATGCTGACGCTGTTCGGCGGCCTTGCGAGCACCATCTGCTGGCCGATCTCAGCCTTGCTGCTGGGGGAGGTCGGCTGGCGCGGCACCTGCCTGGTTTACGCCGCCTTTCAGCTGGCAATTGCGCTGCCGCTCTATCTGGTGATCCTGCCCCGGGAGCCGCCGCAACCGGCAGTCAAACCGGGAGTGAAGAAGGCGGCACCCATTCTCGACAACCAAGCCGATCCGTCGATCATGATCGTTCTGGCCGCGACCCTGACACTCGCAGCGGTGATCTCGTCGACACTATCGGTGCATCTGCTCACAATCCTGCAAGGCAGCGGCATGGCGCTTGCCGCAGCCGTCGGGCTCGGCGTGCTGGTTGGTCCATCACAGGTGGCGGCGCGCGCGATCGAGATGATGATCGCGCGCTACCACCATCCGATTTTCACCAAGTTTGCCTCGGTTACGTTTGTGGCGATCGGCGTTTCGACGCTCTGGGCCGGCATGCCGATCATCCCGCTGGCGCTCGGTTTCTACGGCGCGGGCATCGGTCTCGAATCCATCGCCCGGGGAACGCTGCCGCTCGCGCTGTTCGGCTCTAACGGCTACGCGAAGCTGATGGGCCGCCTCGCCATGCCGAGCCTGATCGCCCAGGCGGCGGCACCCTCGGCCGGCGCATTGCTGCTGGAGCGCTTCGGCCCGCACGGGACGTTGGCCGCGCTTTCCGGCCTGGCGCTGGCCAACGTCATCCTCGCATGCGGCTTGGGCTGGCGGATGCTCCGCCGGCGGCAATCGCAGGTTCAAACCCGATAGGATTTCGACCTGCGTTCGGCGCCTTCAACTGGAGAGCGGGAGATCTTCCAAGGGATCGACAAGGAAAGACGCGGCGATCAGATCGTCCGCATCGAGGCGCAGTGAGCCTTTGGCGCCGCCCATAATGGCGGCAACCTTTTGAAACGTCTTGATCTCATGCTCGGTAATCTGGGCACTTTGCATTCTGGATTTGAGGTCAGCGACGCGCAGCCCCAAACTGTGGGACATTCCGATTTTACGGTTCGACATGGTAAGATGCTCCTCCCCGGCCCATGTTTGTTTTGCCACCCGCCCTTATTCGTATTTCCTCCGCCTGCCTAAATATGAGGCATCGCGATACAGCGCCCGAACGCCCGATGCAAGGGAAGGTTCCGGCGCGCAGCGGTCACGAAATAATAATAGGTAGGAAGCACGGCCGATGGTCCGGCCGGAGGTAGGACTTAGGTACGACGCCCCGCCGGACAGAGGGCTCTGGTGGCTTAGCGGCTGGCGAGGACCATGCGGTTGCCTTCGCTGTCGCGAAACTCCGCCACCGTGCGCCCCGGCTGCCACGGCGCCTCGTGCGCTTCGGTGATGATCTCGACGCCGCCCGCTTTCATGGCCGCGATCATTGCCCCGACATTTTCGTCGACCAGCACCAATACCGGCTCCGCGCCGGGAGCGTCGTCGGCGCGCCTGACAAAATGCAGGTTCGTCACGGCATGCGGAAATGCCAGCTCGATCCAGCGCCAGCCGCCATCACCCATCTTCTGGTCGGCCATGACCTGGCAGGCGAGATGCCTGGTGTAGAACGCCTTGGCGCGGTCCTGCTCGAACACCGGAAGCTCGGCAAACTGGATATGCATGATCGTCTCTCCTGCTTGATGGCTGCCGCGCAGCCGCCCACGCGGGAAAGACGATGCGGGCAACCGAAAAGATTCTTCGGCAAGGAGAATCTTTTCAGCGCAGCCGGTCGTCCTTCGTTCATACCAACCAGTCAGGAGACGACGATGGACTACGCGCTCATTCGGTACGGTGTGAACCAAGCCGACCTGGCAGATAACCGCGTGCTGGTCGAAAAAGTATTTGAAGCGCTGGGCGAGGCGGCACCGCCGACGGTGTGCTATCTTGTGCTCGAGCTGGACGACGGCTCGTTCGTCCACATCGTCGGCCAGGACGGCGATTCGTTGGCGCTGACCGGGCTTGCCGCCTTCAAGGCATTTGCGGAAAACCACGCCCAGCGCCGTTCGACCCCGGCAATGCGATCGCCTGTCAAAGTCATCGGCAACTATCGTATGCTGGCGGATCAGAAAGCCGGGTAGCGCCCGCCATGCCGCTCGCGCAGAAATGGGACGCTACGCCGAAAATGAACAGGGCGACTTTGGAGGCGATGCTCGTCGGGTTGCGGCCAAGGCTGCATCGCTACTGCGCACGCATGGCCGGCTCGGTGATCGATGGCGAGGACATCGTCCAGGAGGTGCTGATCAAGGCGCTGCAGGCGATCGACGGCGGTGCGATGGTCGAACGGCCGGAGCAATGGCTGTTTCGCATCGCCCACAATGCCGCGCAGGATCATCTGCGGCGGCGCAATCGGGAAAGATCGCGCATGACCGAGGCCGACATGAGCGTCATCGAGGATCCCTCCGGCAGCGCCGACAGCCGGCTCGCCGCCCAGACCGGCCTGCGCTCCTTCATGCAGCTTTCGGTGCCGCAGCGCAGCGCTGTGATCCTGGTCGACGTGCTCGGCCTCAGCCTGCATGAGACCTGCGAGGTGACCGGCACGACGCTCGCCGCCACCAAGGCCGCGCTGCATCGCGGGCGGGCGCAGCTCAAGCAGCTGGCGCTGCAGCCCGAACAGGCGCTCGCGCCGAGGCTCGACGCCGATGACGAGCGCCGGCTGCGGCGCTATGTCGACCTGTTCAACGCGCGCGACTTCGACGCGGTCAGGGCACTGATCGCCGAGGACGTCCGGCTCGATGTTGTCAACCGCGTCCGCCTGCGCGGCAAGGCCGAGGTGTCGACCTATTTCGGCAATTATGCCCGTATCAGCGACTGGACATTGTCGCTCGGCTTCGTCGACGGCAGGCCGGCGATCCTGATCCGCCACCCGCAAGCGGCCGACGGCGCCGTCCGCGGCTTCATGCTGGTCGAGTGGCGGGACGATCAGGTCATCCAGATCCGCGACTTCCGCTACGCGCCCTGGTGCTTGGTCGACGCGGAGATTGAAACGGTGGACGGGTGAGTAGAGGGCTGGAATGGTGCGGAGATGGCGATCAGGCAGCCTCCTGCCGTTTGACCCAAACGCAATTGCCACATGGCAGCACGTTCTTAGAGCGGTTCCGGTTCTCTTGGAACCGGTAACTCGCTCTAACTATCTGTTTTGCCGCATTTATGCGGACGCCAAATGACTCCATTTGGCGGCAAAATCCTCTAGCCGATACGTACGCGGCGCGTCACCTGGCCATTGCTTTCCCAGTATGTGTGTTTCTTGGCTATCAAGGGATCGTCCATCGCCGGTTGAATCTGTCCCGTGGTGCTGACCGCGCGCGAGGTTACCGTGTGTTCTCCAGGAGAGGGATTTGCCCAAGCCAGGGACCAAATTTTCCAGGCGTGTTCGGCCTCCTCACTGTGGTCAATGGTCGCTGGTGTCCAAGGCCCTTGATCGATTTGCACTTCGACCCGGTCGATCGGCGCCCCCCAGGCTGCCCCAACGATGCGGTAATCTGAATCTTTCCGGGTAACCTTCGCAGGCGCGGACTTTATCAGCGCCCGCCCGACTGACGTCTCGGCCCATACGGTCTCGCCGTTGTGGTCCTCCTCCCGGATGGTGACATAGTCACGGGCCATCAGAAGGCTCATGAACCGCGTATCGCGAACCTCGATGCGCTTTAGCCACTTGACGTTGGCAATCCCGTACCAGCCTGGCGCAATGAGCCGTACCGGGAAGCCATTGGGCGCCGGCAAGGCGGCCCCGTTCATTTCATAGCAGAGGAGATTGTCGGGGTTCATCGCGTCGGCGAGCGACATGCTGCGAGCGAAGTTCTGCTGCATCTTGACGTCGCGTATCGGGATCTCGCCCGTGTCGGTACCGAAAAAGACGACCTCGATGCCCTTCTCCAGAACGCCGGCTTCCTCGAGGATCGGGGCGAGCGGCGTCCCTGCCCAGCGAGCATTGCCGATGCCGCCGGTGAAAAAGGGAAACCCGTGGTTGCCCGAGCATTCCACCGTGAAAACGACCTCCTGCCGCGGTCGCGCCCTGATGTCGGCGAGCGTTAACTCGAGGGGCTTCTTGACCAGGCCTCCGATCTCCATCGACCATGTCTTCTCGTCGATCGTTGGTCGGTTGAAATGCGAGATGCTGAAGAACTTGTCGTTTGGCGTTATCCAGCTATCCAAATCCTCCCAGACAAGCTGCTTCTGGATACCCGCCGGATTGGGATTTTCGGTCGGCTGATCCAGCCATCGAATAACTTCCTCGTTCGGCCGTGTTGGAAAAGCGTAAGCCCGGCGCGAGGTATAGAGAGCAGCAATTGCGGCAAGAGCCGCGCTTCCTTGAACAAGAAGTTCTCTGCGCTGAAAATCAGGCATGTTGTTTACCTCCCAGTTGATCCGGAACGGGCTGCAACGTGCCTTAGGCCGTAGCCTGATCACGGATAGGCGACACAATGTGAGGTCTGCCCACCCGGAAGTATCCGGGTAGGTCAGATAATCACCGACGCAAGTCAAGCATGTGAAGCGTTGCACGAAACGCCAGCTCGCGTTTCGCACGCTAAGAGTGCGCCTTTGAGAAGGAACTGTCCACAACTTGGACGGGACATGATGATGATTGCAGCATTCCATACCGATTTCCGGTCCCGCCAAAATCGTTGCTGCTCGGATCGCTGACGAACGCCCGCTTCTGGGTCATTTCCGGACTTTCGCAGGTTTCTCGTCGAACCGGTGTTTCCTGCCGGCCCATGGGTTGGCCGTGCGGCCGGCACCGCCCTGGTCGCTTGGGGCGGCGCAACGCTTTTGGTCTGACGACCAGGGCCGCCTCGAATGTCGCATTTGCAGGAGGAGGCGGGCCCGGGCGGCACATCAGAACCAATCTGCATAACGAGGTGGCCAGCAAGCAGGCCGCCCGGCTCGGGCGCGGCTGAATCAATCACACGTGAACCATTCGCCGACCGAGCGGGGACACCCTAATTGGTGGTGACTTGCGTCACCGCCACGCCGGTTATCCTGCCGTTCCCGGCTGTGTAGGTGAGCGTCTGCGTGACCGTGGCGTCCTTCTGGTCGGGAGACGAAGCAGGATAAGAGGCGGCGAAGCCGAAATGGCCGTAACGATCGGGCTTGGCGGCGCCAAATTTCGCGGCCACGTCGCTCAGCGGCGCTCCGACGCCGGGCGTATCGAGTTCAATAGCTGTCAGGCTGGCAGGCGCGCCGGCGCATCCTTCCGGCACCTTGCCTTCCGTGTTCGGCTGCAGGGCGACGGACAGGACACCGTCGTCGGAGCCACCCATCTCGCCGGATACGAACCAGAAGATCGACGGCGATCCGCCGGCGTCGGGGCCGGCATAGCAAAGCCAGTGGCGTGAATCTCCGGCGTCACCTTCATCGTGCATCGCTCCGCCGAAGGCTTTTTCGACATCGGCAAGCGTGGTTTCCTCAAGCTTTATCTCCAGCGGCCCAGCTTTGACCTGCTTGAATAGCGGGCTGGCCAGCGGCGAGTTGATATCGCCCAGGGATGGAATCGCCCGATCCGGGTTGAGCGGCTTGGCCAGCGTCGTTGCATTGGTCACCAGTCCGGCAACGATGAGTGCGAAATATCCGGCGTTCTGTCCCATGCCGATCTCCTGTCGTTCGAGGTGAAGGCGGAAGGATTTGCGAGCGGGTGCTACCCTGTCTGGCTGATACCCAAACCGGTGCACGACCAACTGGACCGAAGATAAATTCACAAGTCCGCAGCCTTCAACCTCATTCCGGCGACTTGGCAACCAAAGTGTAATCGAGGCTCACAATTCCTTTTCGGCCAGCTCGCGAAACGCGTCGGGAACCGATCGCCGCAGTCCGAGGGCGACCGAGGCGTAGCCGACCGCCTCCCAGCCGAAGCGGTCGCGGATCTTGTCGACGGCGCGATCCGCGGTCCAGCGCGCCGCGCCCTTGCTGGTGCCGGGGCGGCGGCGATCGTCGTCGAGCCCGAGCGGCAGTTCCAGTTGCAGGCCGGCATGCTGCTCCAGATGCGATACGGCGATCGCCAGCAGCGAGATTGTCTTTTCGTGCGGATGGTCGATGAGCACCTTGCGCACCAGCGCCTCGGCGATCTCGGCCAGCATGGCGGTTGCCGATATCGGCTGGTCGAGCGTGATCGAGCGCGTCACCGAGCGCAAATCGGCAAAGCGGACGCGAACCGTCACCGTGCGGCCGGGCCGGGATTTCGCCCGCAATCTTGTGGCGACCCTGTCGGCCAGATGCAGCAAAGCCGGCACGAAGACTTCCTCGTCGGCCGGTTTTCGGCCAAGCGCCGACTGCGCACCCGCCGAGCGCGCCCGGCGCTGCGTCTCGAGCTTGCGCGGATCGCGGTTCCACGCCAGCGCGTTGAGTTTCTCTCCCGCCGCCGACCCGAGCAGGCGCTCAAGCGCCCCACCATTGGTCTTCGCCAGCTCGCCGATGGTGTTGACGCCGATGCCGGCCAGCCGCTGCCTGGTGACCGGGCCGACGCCCCACATCAGCTCGACCGGCAGGTGGTGCAGGAACTCCAGCTCGTGGCGCGGATCGACCACCACCAGCCCGTCCGGTTTTGCGACCTGTGAGGCAATCTTGGCCAGATGCTTGGTGCGGGCTACGCCGACCGAGATCGGCAGGCCGAGCTCGGCCCGCACGCGGCGGCGGATCTTGCCGGCGATCTCGGCCGGCGAGCCGAACAAATGGGTGCAGCCGGCGACGTCGGCAAAGGCCTCGTCGATCGAAATGCGCTCGACCACCGGCGTGAAATCGCCAAGCACCTTGATTGCCGCATCGCCCAGCCGCTGATAGTCCTTGAAACGGCCGCCGACGAAGACGAGTTGCGGGCAGAGTTCCCGCGCCCGCCGTCCCGGCATACCGCCGCGCACGCCGAACGCCTTGGCTTCATAGGATGCGGCAAGCACTACCCCGCCGCCGACGGCAATCGGCTTGCCGCGCAAGGCCGGGTCGAGCAACTGTTCGACCGAGGCATAGAAGGCATCCAGATCCGCGTGGAGGATGTTGGCTTCCATCCGGCCCGTTCGCCCGCGGCGGTTCGAACGCCGCATTGTCTCGAGTTGTGATGAGAACATAAAGAGAACATTTTGGGTGGATTGTCAAGCAGCGCGGAGGCCGCCGCAGATGACGAGCGCGCGGCAAATGTTCAGCCGCGCAGCCGATCGCGGGCCTGCATCAGCGCGAATCCCAACAGGTTCTCGCCGCGCCACAGCAGCGGGTTCACCGCCCTCTCGTCATCCGCCGCAAGGCCGATACCCCACACCCGGTCGACAGGGCTCGCCTCGACCAGCACCCGGTCATGCGTCGACAACAGATATTCGCGCAGCGCCGCGTTCTGACGGAACTTCTGAAAGCTCCCTTCAGTCACGATGCGATATTTGTCTGCATCCCATTTGGTGCCATCGAAGCCGCTCACCTGGCGGCCAAGCTGCTTTGCCTGCTTGGGGCTCGCCGCCCTGAGGATTTGTGTTGCCGTCGGAGCATCACCGAACAGTCGTGCCTTCCCGGCCATCATCCAGTGTTCGGCAGTCGGATAGCTCAGGCCATCGACGGTAAAGGGCGCATGCCACCACTGGCTGAAGCACGACGTGGTTATGCGGCCGTCCTTAGACGGCTGATGGCCCCAGAAGAACAGGAACTTCTGCCGGGGCTTTGCGCGAAAGGTTTTCTCAAGCCAGGTTCGGTCGTAAATCATGGGCGGATGGGGCAGGGCGAAAGGCCGGCTTGTCAATGCTCCATCCAGAGTGGGTAGCGAAGATGAGCGGTCGGCGCTGAATGCGATGAAATGCTGATCTACAGCGCCATCTTGTAGCCGAGATGACTGGCGGTGAAGCCGAGGCGCTCGTAAAAAGCGTGCGCCTCCCGTCGACCTTTGTCCGTGGTGAGCTGGACGAAGCTGCAATTGCGCGAACGGCATGTTTCAATCGCCCATTCGATCATCAGCTTGCCGACGCCGCGCGAGCGCCATTGCCGGGCGACGCGAACGCCTTCGATCTGGCCGCGCCAGGCGCCTTTTCTCGAAATGCCTGGAAGGAAGCTGAGCTGCAGCGTTCCGACCACTTGCCCGGCGTTGACGGCGACGGCCAGCAACTGGTTGGGATCGGTATCGATTGCGCTGAAGGCATCGAGGTAGGATGGCGCGAGCGGCGTGGACGGGTCTTCCCGGTTCGCGCCGAGCACGTCGTCGGCAAGCATTGCAACAATTGCCGGCAGGTCGGGCGCCTGCGCGCGACGGAACTTGATCTCGCTCATCGCGCGGAGACATACGGCGCGGTGTCGGCGATCGCAATATCCGTTTTGACTTGCAAGGGAGGCCCGCGCGCCTTCAGGTGGCCTCGAGCGCCCAGAGGCGGTGGCCGTAGCGGCGGAAGAAGCGGGCGAAGAGGCGCTGCTGCCTGGCGCGGGTGAGGTCGGCGGCGCGCCTTTCCTGTCGCCAGTGCGGCATGTTGCGGAACATCGACAGGAAGCGGGCGGCATCCTCGAGTGCCTCCTCGGCCGACTGCGCCGGGCGGATCGCCGCCAGGAACAGAGCGCGGCTCGGCTTCATCTGGTCAATCGCCGCCTTGCGGTGGCGATGACCCTGGCGTGCCTTGCGGATGCCGTCCTGGCGGATGGCCGCGAAAGCGGCAAGCATGGCCGGGCTGTCGCCGCTATAGCCGCAGGCATGGGCGAACTGGGCTGGGTCCATCGTCATTCCCTTGCTGCCGGCCGGCCGCGGTTCTGTTGCTCGCGCCGATTCCAGTCCGCACCACGTATAAGCATAACTCAAATAATTGAACAAGTGAAACTTTCACGTTGATGTAAGCGGAACCGACTCGACTCCGCCCCGAAATCCGATAATGTTGCGAACAAAGCAGGAACAATGATGGGGATGACCATGGCATTGGCAGGCAAGGAAGCGACGATCGCCGATGTTGTCTCGATTGCCGTCGAATGCATCGACTGCGGCCGCAACAGGTGGTGGAAGCCGGCCGAGCTCAAGCGGCATGGGGTGATGCCGGAGACACCGCTGGCCGCACTTTCGGGGCGCCTGATCTGCAAGGCCTGCCGGGCCGACGGCCTGCCGGGCGCCGCCGTCTCGATCCAGGCCGCCTTCATCGACGACCGGCAACGGACCCGCGCCGAGGCGCGCCTGCTCAATGGTCGAGAGCTGCAGTCGAGGCGGGCTTGAGGGGGACGGGGACGGTGTTCTTCCTTCTCCCCTTGTGGGAGAAGGTGGCCGAGCGAAGCTCGGTCGGATGAGGGGTGTTGGACGGATCGCGGAGTTGAAGACGTAGGGATTTAGACTAGAATCATCCAAATATTTTTAAACGCCGCGTTCCTTCCAGCACCCCTCATCCGGCTCGGCGCTGTGCGCCGATCCACCTTCTCCCACAAGGCGAGAAGGCAACAAGCCTCAATACCCCAGCAGTTCCTTGAGCGGGATGACGCGGAAGACGTTCTTGATGGCGTAGCGGTTGAAGGACAGCGTCTTGGGCGGGTTGTACTGTTCGACGATCAGCTCGGCGGCGGTGCGCTTGACCAGCTTCTTGATGAAGGCTTTGCCGTTTTGCTCGTTTTCCTCGGGCAGGGTCTCGATCACCACATGGTCGCCGGGCAACGCTTCGCGGCCGCCGCAATAGATCATCTCGCCGGGCTCGTAGCGCGGCACCATCGAATCGCTCAGCACGTGCAGCGCAAACACATTGCGCAGATGCCGGATTCCCGGCGGCCGCTGGACATAGCCGGCCGGCTGGCCGTTGAAGGTGAAGTCGCCATCGTCGCCGCCGACGGCGGTGCCGAGAAGCTGGATGTCCATCGGCCCGGCGGGCAGGGGGCCGGGATCGGTGACGATCTCGGCATCGGCGACCGGTCCGGCATCTTCGAGGAAAACGACCTCGCCCTTGCCGAGCGCCACCGGGTCGACGCGCAGGAAAGCGGCGGTCTTCAAAAGGTTCTCGGTCTTGGGCAGGTTGCGCCCGGTCTCCCAATTGCCGACGGCAGCGACGTCGGTGTCGTTGTGCTCGGCAATGTGACGCATCACCAGGCCGCGCTGCTTGCGCGCCCGGCGGATCGCCGCTCCGACCTTGATCGACAGTGCAGTTTTCGCCATGGCTCCATCTGAGGCATAAGATTCGGTTTAGTCTATGCAAGAATCGCTTGCATTACGATTTGAGTTATGCTCTTATGTAGGCATGCACAAGTCGCTTCGCCAGCTTTCGGTCCTTGAATCCGCCGTTCAGCGCGCCGGCAGCGCTCGCCTGGAGGCGGTAGCGCAACCGATCGCCGAGGCCATGCATGTGCCAACCCTTTCCCCTTCGTCGCGGCTGTCCTCCTCCCCGGCCGGGACGATGCCCGAGGCTCGCGCCTCGGATCCGGCAGCGCAAGCGGCCGGAACGGCCGGAGCCGTTCCCCTCACGACTCCGGCCACGAATTGCCTGCCGGCCGGCAATGCGGAAGCCGCGGTTTCCTGCATCCGCACCGAAGACGGCACGGTCATCGCCTTCGACGAGCGGACGGGCAAGGCAGTGTCCGGCGCAACAAAGGCAGGCGGCCGAGATGAAGCTCGATCGCAGCAGACCACGCGAAGGCTGACCGGCTTTCGAGCCTGAGGCCGGCGAAGCCGGCGCCGCACACAACCATTTTTGCAGGGAATGAAACATCATGGCCGCCCGCTATTCCGCCTCGGAACTTGAACAAATCGAGAACTGGCTGATGAGCGGACTGTCGGCCGCGAAGATCGCCACCCGGTTGACCGCGCTGCGCGGCCGCCCGGCCTCGCGTGCAGCCATCATCGGCATCGTCGACCGCACCGCCCGTTTGCGCACCATCGGCCTTGCGAAATCCAAGGGCTGGTATGGCGGCCGGCTCGGAAATTCGGCGCCTGAGCCATCAAGCACTGCTGATCAGGCGGAGTCGGCTCCGAAGGCCGAGCCACGCTGCCGCCCGGCAAGGCTGTCGGCCAGGCTGGCGCCGCCGGCCTGGCAGCCGGGTCCGGCTCGGATCACCGGGACCGATGGCGCACCGCTCGAAATGCCGGCGCCGCGCCCGATCGCCGCCAGCGGCCGCCAGCCGCATTTCGCCGCCATGCGCTTCATCGATTGCCTGTTCGAGCGCTGCCGCGCGCCGCTCGACACGACGCCGCAGGAGGATGCGGAAAACGACGCTCCCGGCAGCCGGCCAGGTTTGGACATGCTGTGCTGCGGAATGCGCACGAATCCATCGAAAAGCTACTGCGCCTATCACGCGGCGCGCTTCCTGCGCACGCTGCCGGCCGAAGCGATTTGAGCCCGCTGCAATGAGGCTGGAAGTTAGCCAGAGCCCGACGACCAAAACCCAGGAGGACCGAGCCGATGAGCACCAAAACCGCCCAAAAGGTCAAAGCCAGGCCACCGAGATTGCCGAAAGGCGAGGCCGAGCAGGTGCGCATCCGCAAGGAGATCGGCCATGATTTCGCACTGAAGGACGATCGGTTCGGCCGCAAGCGGCTGGCGAAGGGGACGCAGGAAGGAGCGCGCCTCTATGAGGTCTCCAATGACGGCCACACAGCGGCCGGCGGCATCGTGCGGGTGCGCAACGTCGACCCGCTGAGCGGCCTCACCTCGCTGTCGCGCCAGCAGCGCGAGGCGGGCATGCGCTACCGCCAGGATTTCCGCAACTCGTCCGAGGCAACCGCCAAGCCGATGGCCTGGGCCGAGCGCGTCGACGGCGGCCGCACCGGCAGCGGCGTCGCCGAACACATCCTGTCCGCCGGCCGCGACCATGCCGAGGCCACCAGGGCGCTTGCCCACTGGGAGATCGCCGGCATCGTGCAAAAGGTCTGCTGTGCCGACGCAACGGTCAAGAGCCTGGCCGAACAGGCCGGCGAGCCGCGCGACGTGGTGGTGAAACTACTCAAGATCGGGCTCGACATATTGGCCGTGCATTACGGCATGATGCTGATGCGCAAGCCGAGGTGAGAAGCCCCGCCGATCCGGCCGGCACTACCGGCCGGATCGATCCGTCAACGACGGCAGACACGGATTCTTTCGATAATCCGGTGGTGATGACGCCAGTGCCTGATGACTTCGGTGTGGCAGCGCCGGTGGTACCGGTACCGGTAGCGCGGCGCGTAGTCCTCGTTATAGACATCATAGCGGTAACGGGGGACGTACTCATCGTCGTAATCGGAATACCGATGGTGGCGATAATAATAGTCGTCGTCATAGCCGTTGCCGATGCCGATCGTGACGCTGCCGCCGGCATTCGCCGGGCCGATCACGGAAGCCGCCGATGCGATGGCGATCACCGAGGCAAGCAGGAGCTTCTTCATAGCTACCTCCTTCTTTAACGTCCCTCTAATAGAAAAACCCCCGAGGGGCAGCCTCGTTCCATAGATTGGCAAGATGTAACGAACGGACGAGCCCGAAGTTTAGCGCCTGCTGGCGCGAAAACGCCGCTGGCTGCGCCGGGGTCGGATCGTCGACGCAGCGTGGCCGCTCCTCTCATCAAACAGCGGCAATCGCGCGTCAGTCCCGTCTTTTGCCGACGTCTGCCTACAGAACATGGCCCAATTCAAGCAAAACGAACGCGGTCGCACCCAGCACAGCGAGGGCGTAGGCCGCATAAAGAACAAGCAGCATTACCTCAAAGTCCCGGACGAAGCTTGCGGCAATCCTGGTCTCCTTAGGCTCCGTTTTCTCGATGCGGTCGGTTTCCAGCTCCTCCGTTGCCACGACGAGGCAAACAATTCTGTCGTTGTCGGCCGCCTGTAATATCCGTTCCGTCAAATCGACTGCAATCACTGGATCATCGGCCAACTGATCCCGCGATAGCCGGCTTTCAGTGACGGTCTGGATTTCACGCTTTCTCACGCACGCATAATTGCGTCGACTAAATTAGGTTCCACTAAAATAGATAGATTGCCTCGACCCGATCACGACGTGGTGAGGCGTGAGCCCAGTTGGGCGGGGAACTCCGCCTGAGGCCCCCATTTGCCGACCGTCGAGGCGAATCTCGATCGGCGCATCCTCCGATCAAACGGCGCGGGCTTCTTTATAGGCTGCTACGGTGCGCCATTGCTGGTAGGTCGCAATGCCAAAGCAGCCAAACTCTCATATCGCGAACGCAGCGCCGACGTCTTCGGTGCCGACCGGTTATGACGAAGATCGCATGCTTACTTATATCCGGCTGCTCGACGCTTCGGCGGAAGGAACGGACTGGCGCGAGGTCGCCCGCATCGTCCTGCATCTTGATCCGGAGCGGGAGCCGGAGAGGGCTTTCCGGGCGTGGGCGACACATCTGGCGCGTGCACGATGGATGACTAGGAAGCGGAACGAGTTGCGCCAGTAGCATAAAGAGCGGTGCGGACGAGCACCCTGACATTTAAGCGGAACTGCCGTTTCGGTCTGGCCGTTGAGGGAGAAGGCCAACATGGAAAAGCGCCCAATGACTTCTTGGCGAGCCAATACTTTCGAGCTGTGCTGCCTTCTTGCAGTTCCGCTGTCGCTTCTCCTTACCGTTTTCCTGGCGGGTCTCATCCTTAGCTGACCCCCGCATGGTTGCTTGCCGAGGGGCTGGGTCGTGATCCGATAACATCCGGAACCGTTACTTTACAGCCGCCGCCATCACATCCGAAAACAGCGCCCGCTCCACCGCCGGTTCCAGCGTTTCGGCGAAGGGCGTCGCCAGGTGGTGGCGGTCGCGGAAGGCTAGCTTGCCGTCGATGAAGACGTGGCAGGTGGTCTGGTCGCAAAAGCGGTCGGTCATGTCGATGTAAGCAGCGTTCGGTGTCGAGCGCACGATATCGCGCTCGATGGTGGCGATGTCGTCGTTTGCCGCCATGATCCTCGGCGTGTCGCATGTCGCGGGCGTCTGGCCCCGCCACAGCGCCCGCGCCACGCATTTGTCGGCGTAGCTTGCATTGTAGGGAACGTCCCTGATGACCGCGACCTTGATGCCGGCCTGGCTGAAGGCCTGAAGCGTCCAGGTGAGGCCCGTCCGCCACTGCGCTTGCCAATCGGCGTGCCTCAACTCCTCGGGCGATTCTTTCATCACATTGCCGATCGAGAACTCCGAGATCACCACCAGTTGCGGGTGGAGCGCGATGATGTCCTTGACCGACTGCTCGCGCCATTGGTCGCATTCGGTGTAGTCGCGCTTCAGCCGCCAGTTCCAGGTCGTCACCCGCGAAGCCCGGCAGGAGGATTTGAGAAAGGTGACGACGCGAAAATTGTTCTTCTCGGCCGCCTTGATCAGCGGCGTCGACCAATGGTCGGCATGCGAGTCGCCGAACAGCACGACCGAGCGCTGGGCATCCTTGCGGCCGAACATGCAGGGTTTTGGCTTGACGGTCTCGAAATCGAGCACGCAGCCGCCATTGCTCGCGCGCACAGTAGAGAGCTGCGCGGCGCTGTCGGCGATGACGTGCTGTTCGGGGCTGAGATTGTGCTCGGCAAAGCGCGCATTGCCATAGGCCGCGACCACGCCGGCGCCGGTCAGCGCGACGGCGGGCACCAGCGCCCGCGCTGCTCCGGCCATCAGCCAGCCGTTGCGGCGGATCGGGTTCTCGATGAAATGATAGGTGAACATCGACAGAAGCAGCGTCAGCGCCGCGCAGGCAAGGCGGTCCAGGATGGACAGGCTGGGAACCACCATCGCCGCATAGACGATGACCGGCCAGTGCCAGAGATAGAGCGAATAGGACAGCCGGCCCAACCATTGCATGGGCGGCAGCGCCAGCAGGGCGCTCGGCAGATTGCGGCCGCCGCTGCCGCTGAGCAGCAGCAGCACGGTGCCGACAACAGGCGCCAGCGCATTCACCCCGGGAAACGGCGAGTCTTCGTCCAGCATCAGATAGGCCCAGGCGATCAGCGCCAGACCGAGGCATGCCTGGAGCGTGGCCAGCAGCGGCCGGTCGCGCCAGATCTTTGCCGGCGCCATGGTCGCGAGGCCGCCGGCGGCGAATTCCCAGGCCCTGAGCGGCGAGAAATAGAAGGCCCAGGGCTGCGACACTTCCGTCAGCCAGGCGCAGGCCGCGAAGGAGGCCGCGCCGGCGACGCCGATGACGATTATAGCGGCGCGCTTGCCGGGACGCAGCCAGGCGGCGGCAAGAAGCAGCGCCGGCCATGCCAAATAGAACTGTTCCTCGACCGAGAGCGACCAGAAGTGGATGAACGGGTTGTTGGTGGCGTCGGCGGCGAAATAGTCGAACGACCAGCGGATCAGCCAAAGGTTGATCATGTAGGCGGAGGCGAACATGGCGCCTTTCGAGTAAAGCGCCTGTTCCTCCGGCGACAGGATGAAGTAACCCGCGAACAGCGTGGCGAGGATGACGAACAGTGCCGCCGGCAACAGGCGCCGGGCGCGCCGGGCGTAGAAGCGCCAGAGGTTCAGCCGCCCGGTCTCGGTGATTTCCGTAACCAGGTGGCGGGTGATCAGATAGCCGGAGATGACGAAGAAGATGTCGACGCCGGCAAAGCCGCCGGGCAGGCCGGACAGACCAAAATGGAAGGCGATGACACCCGCCACCGCCAGCGCGCGCAGCCCTTCGATGTCAGGCCGAAATGATGCCGACACAATCACCTCATGCAAGGAATGCCCACCTCGCAGAGGCTCGACCCGATGCGACGATATTGCAATGCAACAAATCTAACGCAGTGCAACATAGGGGGAGGGCGCGGCTCCTCCAGTTCCTCGCGTGGGCGGTTCACTCACATGAGCGATTCGAGAGCCACTGATATGGAAGCGAAGCGAAGGGTGCCGAGGCGATCACGCCTTTTTCAAAAACTCGGTCTTCAGCACCAGGCCCTTCACCTGCCTGGTGCTGCATTCGATCTCGCCGGGATTGCCGGTGAGGCGAATATTCTTCACCAGCGTGCCGCGCTTGATCGTCTCCGACGTGCCTTTGACCTTGAGATCCTTGATCAGGGTCACGGAGTCGCCCTCGTGCAGGGCCGTGCCATTGCTGTCTCTTATGATCGCGTCGGTCATGGCAGGTCTTTCGTGGGACTCCGGTGGGAGGTGGTCGGGCCCCGGCCTATCCCACGCTCGGCGACAAGGTCAAGCGTCAAGCGGGGTCAAGCGTCAAGCGGGCCGTCCGCCAATACTATGCGGGAACGGCCGACCGGAAAACCCAGGTTGCAAGCAGACGGTGCCCCTGGACCATAATGTCATTGCCGCTCCGGCCGGCGTCGCGATTTCAAATGGCTAGGCACCCGCCGGTATGAGTGCGGACTGGAAGGTCGCGAAAGGGCCGCCCGCCCTTTCGCTTGGCCCCCATTTCGCTTGGCAAGAAGCCGACGGTTACTTGTTGAGCTGCTTGGCCATCTTGCAGAAGTCGGCATGCATCTTGGCAATGCCTGCGTCGCTGCATTCCTTCAACATCATGGCCCGGTCGCTCGTGGACATGGCCATCCATGCCGCCTTGAATTCGGCTTCCGACTTCATGGTCTTCATGCCGGCGTCGGTGAAGAAGGGCGTCATTTTCTGCGGATCGTCGAGCGCCGAAGTGCCAGTGGCACCGGCGGCAAGCGCTGCGCCGGTCATCATCGAAAGGGCCATCGCGCCCATGCAAAGCGTCTTGAAGTTCATGATCATTCCTCCTGAGCTGCTGCTTTGAGGTTGTCCATCAGCGATCTACGAAGGAACGGTGTTTTGACCCAAAAGTTCCACGTTCTGGCGCAGACATGGAACAGGATTGCCCGTAACGTCATTAATGCAAAAAATTCTACCATGACTGAATTTGCCGCGCTGCCGACCAGGGCAATCGGCGTCCAGCTGGGTGAGACGCTGCGAAGTTGCAGGCCGGCTCAATATGCCCGATCATGGCGACGGCGGAGCGGAGGTATCAAGTGGCGGCAAATCGTCGAAACGACGCGCACCTGTCGGAGCCCCGGCGGGCGGGCATCGTTTCCGCGGCCAGGGCGCTTCCGCGCACATCGTTGCCCAGCGTAGCGTCGGTCGTGACGGCCGTCGCGGCGCTCTATTTCGGGCGCGAGGTCTTTCTGCCGATCGCAATCGCGCTGCTGCTTACCTTTGCGCTCGTGCCCATGGTGTCGGCACTCAAGCGAGCCGGCATTCCGCGTCTTCCGGCCGTGATCGCCAGTGTGCTCGGCGCATTCACCGTGCTGGCGCTGTTCTCCTTCATCGTCGCCACGCAGGTCAGTGAACTGGCGCAGAACATTCCGCTCTACCAGGCGAATATCCTGACCAAGGTCCGGTCGCTCAAGGAAACCGGCGTCGGCGGCGGCATCGTTTCCAGATTGAGCCGGGTGATCGAACGCGTCGGCCAGGAACTCGACAGACCCGAGCCCGTGCAACCCGCCGCCGATCAGCCTCCGCGGGAACCGATCCCGGTCGAAATCGTCGCGCGCGAACGACCGCTCGAGGTTCTCCAGAATCTGATCGGCCCGCTGCTGAGCCCGCTGGCATCGGCCGGACTGATCGTCGTGGTCGTCATATTCATGCTGCTCGAGCGGGAGGACCTGCGCGATCGCTTCATACGCCTCGTCGGCTATGGCGATCTGCATCGAACCACCGAGGCGCTGCAGGATGCCGGCAAGCGCGTCGGCCGCTATCTGCTCATGCAACTGGTCGTGAACATCGTCTATGCCGTCCCGATTGCAATCGGACTTTGGCTGCTGGGCATACCCAATCCATTGCTGTGGGGTTTGCTGGCGCTGGCGCTGCGCTTCGTTCCCTATATCGGCCCGGTCATCGCGACGCTGTTGCCTCTGTTCCTGGCGCTTGCCGTGGCGCCCGGCTGGTCGCTCGTGCTCTGGACCGCAGGGCTTTTCGTCGTGGTCGAACTGATCACCGGCAACGTGATCGAACCCTGGCTCTACGGCTCGCGCACCGGGCTGTCGCCATTGGCCATCATCGTTGCGGCGATATTCTGGACCTGGCTCTGGGGGCCATTGGGCCTGGTTCTGTCGACGCCGCTCACGGTCTGCCTCGTCGTGCTCGGCCGCCATGTGCCGCAGTTCGAATTCCTCGACGTTCTGTTCGGCAACGAACCCGTGCTCGAACCGCACGCCCGGCTTTACCAGCGGCTGTTGGCCGGCGATCCCGAGGAAGCGACGGACCATGCCGAGGAGATGCTGGACGAAGAATATCTGGTCGAGTTCTACGACAAGGTCGCGATCCCCGCACTTCTGCTCGGCGAGCAGGACCGGGTGCGTGGTGTGCTGAGCGACGAGCAAAGACAGCAGGTCGCGGGCAGCGCGCTGACGATGGTGGCGAACCTCGACGACAGCGCGCAGGAGGAGGCGGAAGCGGACGACACGGCCGCGGCCGAGGACAACGGCTCACGCGAGGACAGGCACGTTCAGGGGGAGGTTCAGGGCGAGGAGTACACCGAACTGCCGGATGGCACGGGCATGTCGGTGCTGTGCGGCGGCGGGCGCGGCGAACTCGACGACGCGGCGGCCGCCATGCTGGCCCAGGTGCTCGAAGTCCAGGGCGCGACGGTGTTGAGAGCGAGCTTCGCCGAGATGGAACCGGGGAGCATTCGCCGCCTTGAGCTCGACGCCGTCGATAGTGTCGTCATCGGATTTTTGAACCGGGATTCCGTCAAGCACGGGCGGTTCCTGGTCCGTCGGCTGAAACGCACCAAACCAAGGTTGCGAGTGGGCATCGTGTTGTGGTCGGAAGCCGACAGCGACAACCAGGAGGCAGATGCCAGATTGGCCAACGAGATCAACGCCGATTTCGTCGCACGTGGCATGGTAGGCGCGGTGCTCGGTGCGTTGTCCAGCGCTCCGCCGGTGGCGCTGAAGACCACCGCCAAACGCCGCATGCGCCGCCTGACGCCGGCGCGCAAGAAAGAGCCGCTCGCCGCGGCAAAATGAGCGCGGCGAAGACCGCGGCAGGTCGGGTTATTACCGCTTTCGCGAAAGTGGTAATAACGAAACGGATCAGGTTATCTTCGCAAGATCGCGCTGAACCATCCGCCGCGGCAAACGGCGCCAACCTTCATACAGTCCAGAAATAGCGCACCGTATGGAAGAAGACCGGGGCGGCGAAGACCAGGCTGTCGGCGCGGTCCATCATGCCGCCATGGCCTTCGATCAGATGGCCCCAGTCCTTGACGCCCTGATCGCGCTTGATGGCCGAGGCGACCAGCCCGCCAAGGAAGCCCATCAGGCAGGCGATGAAGGCCACGCCGGCTGCCTGCAGCGGCGAGAACGGCGTCAGGAACGACAGCAGCGCGCCGAGCAGGCTCGATGCCGCCAGCCCGCCGACCAGCCCCTCCCAGGTCTTCGACGGCGAGACCGTCGGCGCCAGGAGATGCCGGCCGAACAGCTTGCCGAAAATATATTGCAGCACGTCGCTGCCTTGCACGGTGATGATCAGGAAAGCGATCAGCAACAGGTTGCGGCCTTCGAAGCCTGGCACCTCGAGCGTCAGCAGCGCCGGCACGTGGCTGACGCAGTAGACCGAAATCATCACCGCCCATTGCTGCGCCGAGACGCGCTCGAGAAAGCGTTCGGTGTCGCCGTGCAGCGCGGTGATCGCCGGCATCAGCAGGAAGCAGTAGACCGGGATGAAGATGGTGAACAGGCCATACCAGGCGGTCCACACCAACCAGTACTGGAACGGGATGACGATGCCGAACATGCCGAGCAGCACCCAGTGGTCGCTGCGGCGGCTGTGCGTCAGCGTCACGAATTCGCGCAGCGCGGCGAACGAAATCAGCGCGAACAGGATGGTCATGCCGGGGCGGCCGAAGAAGAAGGCGACGGTGATCGCCACCACCATCACCCACCAGGCATTGATGCGCTGGGTGAGGTTGACCAGCGTCGGCGACAACGGCTTTGGCGCGCGCCATGACAAGACGCCGGCGACGACGCTGGCGCTGATCAGCACCGCCAGCAGGCCGACAATCAGAATGAGGGTTTCGTGCATCATCGGCAGCATTTTGCCTTGGTCCTCAATCGTCTAGCTGCGGCCGGGGGTTGAGCGCCAGCAGCGTTTCGCGGGCGCGGTCGAGAAAGGCGCGGCGTTCCTCACCCGGTTGAATGGCGATCGGCGCGCCGAAGACGACGCGGCAAAGCAGCGGCACCGGCACGAATTGGCCCTTGGGCAGCACCCGCGACATGTTCTCGATCCAGCACGGGATGAGCTCGACATCGGGCCGCGCCATCGACAGATTGTAGAGGCCGGAACGGAACGGCAGCAGCGGTTCGTCGGTCATGTTGCGCGTGCCTTCGGGAAACAGGATCAGCGAATGGCCCTGGTCGAGCACCGACAGCATGATCGAGATCGGGTGCTGCGTTTCATCCGTCCACTGCCGGTGGATCAGCACGGAAGACAGCATGTCCTCGGCAATGAAACGGCGCAGCTGCGACTTGCTCCAATAATCGGCGGCCGCCACCGCATGGGTACGGGCGCGTTCCTTCTCGCTGAGGCAGGCCGACAGCAGGATGAAATCGCCGTGGCTGGCATGGTTGGCGAAGTAGATGCGCTGCCGGTCCGACGGCTGGCTGCCGTTCCAGATCGGCCGCACGCCGGTGACCACCCAGGCCAGTGCCGACAGGCCGATCGAGGTCGCCGTCTGCAGCAGGGTATAGGTGCTGACGCGAAGCTTTGTCATGGACGGGCTCAAAAGAATGCCGCGACGACCGAGGCCGCCGCGAACAGGCTGAAGGCGATACGCTGCTTGGCGAGCAGACGGCGC
Source organism: Mesorhizobium sp. M1088 (assembly GCF_040318575.1). Lineage (NCBI taxonomy): Bacteria > Pseudomonadati > Pseudomonadota > Alphaproteobacteria > Hyphomicrobiales > Phyllobacteriaceae > Mesorhizobium > Mesorhizobium sp. M1088. The sequence continues at coordinate 297,295 of NZ_JAMYMO010000004.1, forward strand.
GTGCCGGCCATCCGCTGGTCGAGCGAGCGGCCACCGGCCGCCGTGGGTTTCAGCCGCATGCGCGCCAGCACGTCGTCGATCGCCGCAGCGCCGCCTGCCTCGCTGGCGTGGCTGGCCATCAGCCGGAACAGCAGCGCGTCGAACAAAAGCAGGGCCGAGAGAATAATTGTGGCTATGGCACCCGCGGCGGCGATCAGCCAGGCCGCCGCGGACAGCGACGATGTTTGCGGCGCAGTCGCCAGGCCGATGACCGGCGCCGCCAGCAAGGCAGCAGCAATCAACAGCAGCGGCCACGCCACCTGCACCATCAGTCCGGCGGCGAACGTCTCGGCCTTATCTCGAAAGGCGGTCATGTCGCCGCGTCCATGCCAAGATGCACAGGTCGGCCCGCGGCGGCGAGCTGGCCTCGCGCCTGATCCGGCGTGGCGGCCCGGCCGCTGGCGACCAGCCATTCGGCGACGACGGCGGCGCTGCGCTGGAAGCCGAGCGCACAGCAGACCAGCACCGTGCCCTGGCTCTGCGCCGTCTCGATCGCCGCCACCGCTTGCGCACGCGCCTCGCGAGACGGCGGCAAAAGGTCGACCATGGGCAGGCTCAACCATCGGATCGAGGCGCCACGCGGCCGTTCCAATTCGCCGGCAAGGTCGATCACCGTGCCGAAGGCGTCGGCCTCGGCGGCGGTCGGAAAACGGCCAAGGGAAACACCGTCGGCAATGACGATCTGCGCCGGGAGCTTTCGCGTCCATGCCCACACATTGACCTTGGCGGCAACCCGGTAGGGCCACAGCAGAAGACGGCTGGCCAGCGACACGCGGCCATCGGCTGTTTTCTGGAACACCTTGGCGCCGGCGCCGGCATAGGCGAAAGCGACTATGGCCAGCGCCAGTGCCGGCCACAACAGGATGAGCCACAGCGCCGAGACCAATGCGCCGGCGGCAGCGCCGGCCAGCGCAAAGGCTGCGCCAAGCGCATAGAACAGCGCCAGGAGCCGCGCTTTCGGGTCCGCGGTCAGGCGGAAGCCGGCGAAAGGCAAGGCGCCGTCGCGCGGAAACAGCCACAGCGCGAAAAGGCCGAGCAGCGCGCCGGTCGGTATGTCGATGAAATGGTGCTGCCACGTCGTCAGCACCGAGGCGCCGATCAGGAAACACCAGACATGCCAGGCGAAGCCGGCGATGCCGGCCAATCTGTGACGCCAATGGTCCCAGATGATGACCAGCAGCGCGATATGCAGCGACGGCGCCTGGTTGAAGGGTTTGTCGAAGCCGCCGAGTACGGCGAACATGAAGCCGGGCAGACCGCTCGTCTGCAGGCGCACGAACGTGGCAGTCAGCGGGAACAGGATGAAGCAGGCGACGGCGACGATCTGTGCCGTCAGATAGCGGCCGGCGAGGCGGTCGACGCCGCTCTTCGAATTGTTCAACAGCAGCGACAAGCCGTAGAACAGGTTGATCGACCAGTAGGGCACGATCGTCCAGGCAAGGAACGGGATGCCATGCTCCCAGCCAAAGACGATGCTGCCGACGTCGTCGCGCCGCGACGCCAGCCAATTGGCGAAGCCGTAGGTGGCGTAGAAGAACGGCGCCAGAAATGCCAGCCACAATGCGGCGCGCAGGACTATTCCGGCATACGGCTCGCGCGGCAAGGCCGGAAGGGCAGCGGCATCGCGAGGTGAGGCACAGGCAGGCAGGTCCATGCTCAGACGCGCCGCGCGACCGAAACGGTGAAGATGCCCCACTGGTCGATGCGCTGGTCGAGCTTCTCGAAGCCGGCGGCCGCCACCAACTGGTCCATCTCGGTCTGCGTGCGGCGGCGCATCACCCATGCCTGGCCGCCGCGGTGCGAGGTCAGGCTGCGCGCGATCATCTCGAGCTGCGGATGCCAAGGCTGGTTGGTGTAGACCAGCAGGCTTCCGGGCTGCATGGCGCTGGCCAGTCCACCGAGCGAGCGGGCGATCATGGCATTGTCGGAAAACAATTCGTAGAGCCCCGAGACGATGGCGAGATCCGGCGCCGGGTCGAGCCCGGCCAGCAGCGTGGCGTCGAAGGCGTCACCTCGATGGAACGAGACGGTCGCCGGCAGCTGGCGCTCGGCGATCAGCTTGCGGCCGAGCGAGACGTTGAGCTCGGAGAAATCCTGCAGCCGCACGCTTGCCGGCGGCGCCGCGCCTTTCTGCACGGCATCGAGCACGTAGCGGCCATGGCCGGCGGCGATATCGACGATATGGACCGGCCGGCCGGCGGCCTTCAGCGTCTCAACTGCGCTGCCGATCAGCTCCTCCAGATGCAGCTTGCGCTGGCGGATGCCGCGCCAGCCGATGGCATCGAGAAAGGTGCGGTCGATCATGCGGCCAATGGGGCTGATGCCGCGCGCCTCGTTCTCATAGACATAGTCGAGCGTCGAGCCGGAATCGAAGCCGGTGGCAATCCCCGTCTTCATGCCGGACGACAGCCAGGCGCCCATGCGGATCGAGGCGCGGCTCATTGCCCAGTAGAGCCCCCTGGGAGACAGCAGCGGCAGCGGCGAGGCCAGCCGGTCGGCCTCGTCGCGTGTGTAGCCGGCACGGTCGGCCCCGGTCAGGTCGACCGGCTCTTCCGGCGCCGCGAACTGCTTTTCGAGGAAGGGCCTGATCAGGTCGAGTGCCTTGTGGCGGTCGCGCTCGCCCAGCGTGTCGTGGAAGAAGCCGGGCAGCACGTGCCGCTCCTTGGCCGGGCTCGCCAGATTGACGAAGAATTCGTGCTGCGGTCCATGCCGCACCACCCAGTCGCTGCCGGAGATCAGAAGCTGTGTCGGCACGGTGATTGCGCGGGCATCGGCGACGATGCGCGCGGCATGATCGTAGAGCTCGACCAGGATGTTGGAGGCGATCGGCCGGGTGATCAGCGGGTCGGCGTCGAAGGAGGCGATGCGCTCGGGATCATGCGTCAGGAATTTCGCCTTGACGTAGGAATTGACGAAGAAGCGGCCCTTCAGCTTCTGCCACAACGCAATGCCCTGCTTGGCGAAGGGTACGTAGAGCTTGACCGAGAAGGCCGGCGAGGCCAGCACCAGGGCGCGAATGTCAGGCGCATAGTCATGCACCCAGGCGGCGGCAAGCACGGCGCCGAAGGATTGCGCGATCAGCGCGATGTCGCGCCGGGCAAAGCCGTCGCTGCCGATCTCGCGCACGAAGCAATCGATGTCGCGCACCAGCACCGCAAACGACGGCGCATAGCCGCGTTCGCCGGCGGAGCGGCCATTGCCGCGCGCGTCCCAGGCATAGAAGGCGTGATCGGGCATCTGGAGCTCGTCGACCAGATGCGCCATGCGGCCGCCATGCTCGTGGCCGCGATGGAACAGCAGGATGGCGCCCTTGCGGTTTTCCGACAGCGCCGGCCAATAGCGGTAGAAGATCTCGGTGCCGTCATGGCTCTTGAAGCTGCGCTCCTGCGCCACCCGCTCGATATTGGCTGGAGCCACCGCGGCAACCGTCTGTTGGTGAAGCATGTTATTCTCCCTGGCGAGACCGGAATTCAGCTGCCGCTCCCGTTAAGGCCGCTGCGTATCCGGTTGATGGCGGTCGCCAGCGAGAGTGTAGCCATGGCCGGAAACACGAGCGGCGTGAGCGCCGGGACCCACAGGCCGGACGCGATAAGCACGGCGAGGATGCCAAGCGCCAGCGCCCGGTCGCTTTTGCCGAACGGGCCGGCATAGTTGCGCCCGGTTCCGGCGGCGATGCCGAGCACGCCGGCGAACTCCGTGATCATAGCCGCGATCGCGAATGCAACGACGCCCCAGGCAGGAAAAATGACGGCAAAGGCCAGGATCAAAGCGAGATCGGAGACGACATCACAAAGCTCGTTGAGATACATGCCGAGCTTCGAGGCCTGGCCATGTTCCCTTGCGAGCATGCCGTCGATCGCATTCAGCGCCATTCGCGCAAACAGCACGAGCGGCATCAGCAGAAAGACCGCGCGATGGCCTGCAAGGACTGCCACCGCAAGGCCGGCGGCGAGCGAGAGGGCAGCGGCCAGCAGTGTGATCTGGTTGGCGGTGACGCCGGCCCTGGCCAGGCCATCGGCAAGCGGCCGCAGCCTGGCCTGGAAGGCCGGTTTCAGCGCATAAAGCGTCGGCATATGCGAACCCCCCGGCCGCGGTGCAAATGATGTTGGCGAGGATGGTCAATTGGCGCGCAAGACGCAAGGGCGGCGCCCTGCCACTTTTCGACATCCGGATATGTCGGCGCTAGCTTTCCCTGCCATTGTCGCCCGGGAACCGTGCGGGCAAGCTTTCTTCGGCCGCCGCCCAGGCGCGACTATGATAGCGCCGCAGGATGAGAATGCATGTCGCGAAGACCGCCAGCCCGCAAATCACGCCGGGCGACATGCCCCCGCCGAAAGCGGACTTAACAACGATGCCGGTGAAGACGCCGGCAATGGCGCCGTTGATCGTGCCCACCATCCCCGCGGTGGTCATGAAATATTGCAGCGGCGAGGGTCTGAGGCCCTTGTCGACCAGCACCGCCGAGGGGTCGTCATGCGTGGAATTGACGAGGTATCTTTGCAGGACCGGCGCCAGTTCGACGAAATAGTGGCGGATCCTGGCCATGCCGCGGGCATGCACCATGTCCTCGATGGCAACCTGCACCGCGCGCACAAAGGTGACCAGTCCGATGAAGAAAAGGCAAGGCAGCAAGATCAGGCTGAACAACACGAACGGCCTGCCCATCTCCGTGACCTGCGCGACGAAGGACAAGGCAATCGTTGCGCTTGAGACCGAGGTCAGGAACAGATCGGCTCTCTGGTTCGCTTCCTGAATGGTCGCGGCGCGAGCGTTTTGCAGCACGAAATGCTCGGTCGTCAGGCACTGCAGGGCGTGCTGCGCCTGGTCAGGCGGAACCGGAGCGTCGGGAGAACGGGTCATCGACATTTGCCCGCTTCTGCCCGCCGGAACCGGCAGGCAGAAGGGACGTCGTCCTACGAGCCGTCAGGACTTGCCGTCGCCGCCGGTGATGGCGATACGCTTGGCCTTTGCCTGGGCGCGCTCCGTCTTGGGCAGCGTCACGCTGAGCACACCGTTCCGGAACGCGGCGTTCACCTTGTCTTCGTCGACTTCGTAGCCGAGCGGGATACGCCGCTCGAAACGGCCATAGAAGCGTTCGGAGAACTGCCTGTCCTTGTCCTCGGTCTCTTCGCGCTTCTCGCCGCGCAGCGTCAGCACGCCGTCATCGAGCAGCAACTCGACGTCTTTCTCGTCCATGCCGGGGATCTCGGCGGTGACGCGGATCTCCTTTTCGCTATCGGAGATTTCGACACTCGGCCAGCTGGCGCGGGCAGCGGAGAAGCCGCCGAGCGACGGCAGCCTCGCGTCGAAGCCGCGGAACGCCTCGTCGAACAGGCGGTTCATTTCGCGATGCAGCGTCAGGAAGGGATCGCCGTCGCCGTTGCGGAACAGGCTGGGGGGCTGATTGTTCTCCCGGCCCCACGGAATGAGATCACGAATAGCCATTGCATAGTCTCCTTTCTCGACTGGTGCATTCAGGCAGCCTGCTTGTTTGCTTCGCCCTGCGCGACCTTCGGCCCGGTCTTCGGCGAGGCGACATCGGTCGCGATGGCGATGCGCCGAGGCTTCATCTCCTCTGGCACCTCACGTACCAGATCGATGCTGAGCAGGCCGTTGTCGAGCGAGGCGCCTGCGACCTTGACGTGATCGGCAAGCTCGAAACGGCGGGTAAAGGGCCGTGTGGCGAGGCCATGATGCAGATACTCCGCGTTGTCCGGCTCCTTGTGCTGGCCGGAGACAATCAGGAGGTTGGGTTCATGGGTGATTTCGAGGTCGTCCTCGGAAAACCCGGCTACGGCGATGGTGACGCGGTAGTTGTTCTCGCCGCTGCGCGCGATGTCATAGGGCGGCCAGGCGTCGAAGGCCTGCGGAGCATTTTCCAGCAGGTTGAAGACGCGGTCGAAGCCGATGCTCGACCGATAGAGCGGGGAAAAGTCGAATGCGGTTCTCATAGCTACATCCTCCATCGAGCAACATAGATACGAGGGGCGCCAAAGAGCTGGCGCTCCCTGGTTCCGCCGGCCCCATTTCGGCGACCGGTGCCTTCGATCTGGTTATTGTCCGCCGCAAGTCAAGACCCCGGTGGCTCTCGCGTTGCCGGTTTTTGGGCCGGTTTTCGGTCGGTTCGGCGGGGCTGCCAATCTCGCCACAAGTGGGGAGATGTCCGGCACGAGATTGCCTGTCTGGTTTCAATTGCCAACGCTGACTTCCCCGGCCGGTTATTGTCTGCAGCAGGTCAAGACCCAGATTTCTTGTGTTGCCGGGCCCGTTCCCGCACTCGCAGATGGAGCTGACCATGACACGCGACGAGATCATTTCTGTGCTGGGCCCGGTCGACGAAGCCGTGATCGCCGACATTGCGGCGACGGACGGGACGGTCCAGGAATTGCGCGAGGCCCTGGCCTGGATCGCCGCCGACGAGGCGCTGGTGAACGAGGGCCGACCGCTGCCGACGGCAAGGGTAGCGACGCTGATCGAACTGCTGCAAGGGCCGGACGAGGAGGAATAACCGGCTGTTGCCGCGATGCTCTTGAACCGCGCAAAGGGACGAACCATGTCCTTCAGCGGCGCCGGCCGGCCGCCGGTGCCGCCAGCATAACGTTGCTTGCTCAAACAAGAAGACGATCAGAAAACAAGGAGGAAGTGATGGACGACGTCCGCTTCGCCGAGCCGATCACGTTGAAATTCCAATCGAGCGAGCGCAAGGTCGCCAGCAGTTGGGAAGCCATCGAATGCATGCGCCAACAGTGGCCGGACCGTGCACGCGGCCGGAGCTGGCGCGCCGCCTATCGGACCTGCCGCGACGCGCTCGACGGCTGGCGCACCGCGCGTGATGCGCGCAAGGCCTTCGTCAGGGCGGCGCGCAAGGCTGGATTGCTCGCCCGCAAGCCTGTCGACCACGCCGGCTAGTCCGGACGCCCTCCGATATTGTGAGATCCAAAACAAGTGGGGGAGAGTCAGCTACCTCTTTCCCCCGCTTCGGAGGCACTTTGTTTGCTGTCTGGCGGCAGATCGGCTTGCTCCTCAGTGGACGGTGATAATGCCGTTTACGGCCCGCCATTCGGACGGTTGGATCAGACGGTGATGAGCCACGCGCACCGAATGCAGCGGGCCTTCGATCTCGCGCTCCCAGAAATCGAGGAAATGCTTCAGCGTCGGGAAATCAGGGGCGATATCGTATTCCTGCCAGATATAGAGCTGAAGCAGGCTTCGATGATCGGGCAGACGGTAGTGGATCTCCGCCGTGGTGAGGCCAAACCCTTGCATCTGGAGCTGAAAGTCCCTGCTGGTCATGCAATCCTTCCTTTCCCAATGAACCTCGGTCTGCAAAACGCCTCGCCTTCCACATAGGTTCCAGCCGCCGGCAAGCGGCTCAGGAGACGGACAGATTTGGAAATCCGGCCGGGTCATCGCGCCGGAAACGGCGAATGTGCGAACAATTACAGCGTATTGGCACTCTCAGGCGTCGAGTGCTAAAATTTTTGCATGATCCTCTTGAAAGCTGAAAAAAGCGCGACTAGTTCGTATGCGCGCGATGCCTGAAGAAGAGATCGCGCACCCCGTGCCGGGCCGATATTGCCGGTCCGGTCAGGAGGATGTTCGAAAATCTGTTTGTCCCGAGAGGAGAACGACATGGCGTTCCGTCCATTGCATGACCGCATCCTGGTCCGCCGCATCGAGGTCGACGAAAAGACCGCGGGCGGCATCATCATCCCCGACACCGCCAAGGAGAAGCCGCAGGAGGGCGAGGTCATTGCCGCCGGTCCGGGCGGGCGCGACGACAGCGGCCAATTGCAGCCGCTCGACGTCAAGGTCGGCGACCGCATTTTGTTCGGCAAATGGTCCGGCACCGAGATCAAGCTCAATGGCGAGGATCTGCTCATCATGAAAGAGAGCGACGTGCTGGGCGTGATCGAAGCCACGGGCGAAATGAAGAAGGCTGCCTGAGCGGGGCCTGAACAAGCATTCCAGTCAACGAAAAGCTGCCTATCGAGGAGTGTTCCAATGGCTGCCAAAGATGTGAAATTTCATACCGAAGCCCGCGAGAAGATGTTACGCGGTGTCGATATGCTTGCCAATGCGGTGAAGGTGACGCTCGGTCCCAAGGGCCGCAACGTTGTCTTCGACAAATCGTTCGGCGCGCCGCGCATCACCAAGGACGGCGTGACGGTGGCAAAAGAGATCGAGCTCGAGGACAAGTTCGAGAACATGGGCGCTCAGATGGTCCGCGAAGTTGCTTCGAAGACCAGCGACACCGCAGGCGATGGCACCACGACCGCGACGATTCTTGCTCAGGCCATTGTCAGGGAAGGGGCCAAGGCGGTCGCTGCCGGCATGAACCCGATGGATTTGAAGCGCGGCATCGACAAGGCGGTCGACGCCGTGGTCGCCGACCTGAAATCCAATGCCCGCAAGGTGACCAGGAACGACGAAATCGCTCAGGTCGGCGCCATCTCTGCCAATGGCGATGCCGAGATCGGCCGCTTCCTCGCAGAGGCGATGGAAAAGGTTGGCAATGAGGGTGTCATCACTGTCGAGGAAGCGAAGACCGCTGAGACCGAGTTGGAAGTGGTCGAAGGCATGCAGTTCGACCGTGGGTACCTCTCGCCCTATTTCATCACCAATCAGGATAAGATGCGCGTCGAACTCGAAGAACCCTATGTGCTGATCCACGAGAAGAAGCTGTCCAACCTGCAGGCCATGCTTCCTGTGCTCGAAGCCGCCGTGCAATCCGGCAAGCCGCTGTTGATCATCGCCGAGGACGTCGAGGGCGAGGCGCTGGCGACGCTGGTCGTCAACAAGCTGCGCGGCGGCCTGAAGGTCGCGGCCGTCAAGGCACCGGGCTTCGGCGATCGCCGCAAGGCCATGCTGGAGGATATTGCCATCCTGACCGGCGGCACGGCGATCTCGGAGGACCTCGGCATCAAGCTCGAGAACGTCACACTGGAGATGCTCGGCCGCGCCAAGAAGGTGCTGATCGAGAAGGAGAACACCACCATCGTCGACGGCGCCGGCCGCAAGGATGAAATCCATGCGCGCATCAGCCAGATCAAGGCGCAGATCGAGGAAACCACCTCCGACTACGACCGCGAAAAGCTGCAGGAGCGGCTGGCCAAGCTCGCCGGCGGCGTCGCCGTCATCCGTGTCGGCGGCTCGACCGAGATCGAGGTCAAGGAGCGCAAGGATCGCGTCGACGACGCCATGCACGCCACACGCGCGGCGGTTGAGGAGGGCATCCTGCCCGGCGGCGGCGTGGCGCTGCTGAGAGCGGCGAAGGCGCTCGATAATGTCGTCGTCGACAATCCCGATCAGAAGACCGGTGTCGACATCGTGCGTCGCGCCATCGAAGCGCCGGTGCGCCAGATCGCCGAGAATGCCGGCGCCGAAGGTTCGATCATCGTCGGCAAGCTGCGCGAGACGGGCGAGTTCGGCTATGGCTGGAACGCGCAGACCAACGAGTTCGGCGACCTCTACAGTCAAGGCGTCATCGACCCGGCCAAGGTCGTGCGCACTGCTCTCCAGGGTGCCGCCTCTGTTGCCGGCCTGCTGGTGACGACCGAGGCGATGGTGGCCGAGAAGCCGAAGAAGGAAGCTGCCGCACCGGCCATGCCCGGCGGTGGCGGCATGGACTTCTAAGGCCAGGCTTCCAAAGCGCGACTTCGAAACGGCAGATGGACCGTGCCCGCCAAAAGCGGGCACGGTCTTGCCGGTCCGGGACTAATGCTGAGCAGGTGTTGCCATGGATATGATGGACAGTTTTGGAAAGATCGCGGCGCCGACCCGCCCGAAAAACGATTTCAACTATGAAGCCGACTGCAGGGCGGCGCTGGCGCCTTTGGTCGACGGCTTGCTGGATATGGCCGAGTCGGCCGGCTGGGACCGCCGCAAGGCGGCCTACACGCTGATGTTTCTGTCGGCTCAACGCGTGGGGGCCGGCACGGAGGAGCGCAAATGATCGCGGCGCGGATGCGCGAATGCCTGCGCCTGCTGCGTTGGTCGGAAACCGATTTCGCCGAAGAGGCGGGTTACCCGCTCGCCAAGGCAAAGGCGTGGCTCTACGGGCGCGAACATCCGCCGCTGGGCGTGGCGGCCTGGCTCGAGGCGCTGGTCAAGGGGCATCGGCTGCTGCCGCGGCCGGGCATGCAAGCCGTATTGCATTCACCGATCGACGCCGTCCTGCAGGCGGATCGAAGCGCCCGCGCGGTTGAGTTCCGCAAGCAGCCGATTGAGCCAGGAAAGGAGAGTGTCATGGATCGTGCTTCGTTCGACAAGCCGGTTACCATCCTCACCGGCCTCGGTACGCCGACGAAGATAGAAAGCGCGGCTGAGGCCTATGCGCTTTTGGCTGAGTGGCCGGCAACGAGCCGGACGGCCGCGCATGACATCGCCGCAAAAGCGTGCCGTGCAGCACTGGAAGGAGAGATCGACGCCGAGACGGCGCGCGCCACCTTCGTTGCCTTCGCCCGCCGCAACGACCTGCTTGCGCCGCAGACGAACGGGATGGTTGCCGGCGAGAGCGTTGCTGGCGCCACGGTTGCCGACTGGGCAACGCGCGCACAGCGCGTCAACGCCCCGGCCTGAGCAGTTGGAGAAGTCGCCAATCTCCCCCCTTGAGGGGGAAATGTCGCCGAAGGCGACAGAGGGGGTCGGTACGTCCTGGCGCGACGCCATGTTGGACGAAAGAGAAAGCTGGCGCCTCTGGCCTGCAGGCCATCTCCCCCTCGAGGGGGGGAGATTACGCGCTCAGCCGCTTTCGCCTACTAAGCCATCGGTAGCAGCCGGCGCATGATCAGCGAGGCATGGCCGCCCACCCCGTGTGCAGCCGGCCGGCGCTCGACGACCTCGAAGCCGTGCTTGCGATAGAAGGCGATTGCGCGGTCGTTGCCCTCGGTGACTTCCAGGGCGATGCTGGGAATACCCGCATGCGCGGCAAGAACGGCATGCAGCAGGTCGGCGGCAAGGCCGGTGCCGTACTCGCTTTTGTCTATATGGAGCCGCTCGAGCATGACCTCGCCCTTGTCGTCCATCGCTGCCATCGCATAACCGGCGAGCGAGCCGTCCGGCCTTTCGGCCACGAACGACATCTTGCTGTCGTCCCCAAGCTCTTCCGTTAGCCGCTCCGGCGCATGCTTGTCATCCGACAGCCGTGCCGTCGTCTCGGCACCCAGGATTGGCGAATAGGTGTGTCGCCAGGACCCTCCAAGCAGCCGCGACACCGCCGGAACGTCCTGTTCGGTCATGGTTCTTATTTGGGTCATTGGCACCTCGCCTCAGAAACCTGCCCCTTTTGAGCGGAGATGTCCGGCAAGACAGAGAGGTGCTGTCCCGCCGGCCCTGCACGGCTGAGTTCAGCGCACATCCGCGCCGGCCACCATGACTATGTGCTGGCAGACATTGTCGATATCGCGAATGACGTCGTCGTTCCAGAACCGCAGGATAGTCCAGCCCAGCGCTTCAAGCCGTGCGCTTCTGGTAGCGTCCGATATTGAGGCATCGGCCCGGGCATGCTGGGAGCCATCCAGTTCGACAATCAGCTTTTTGTCCGGGCAGGCAAAATCGACAATATGGCCTGCAATTGGCATCTGCCGCCGAAATGCCAGCCCCATGAGTCGATGCGCCCTGACCTCATTCCAGAGCTTCAGCTCGGCATCCGTCATGGCCTTGCGCATCTTGCGCGCATTGCCGCGGTTACGGGGAGGTACGGGATAGTGATTCACTACTTCTATTCCTCAGCGCGAACCTTGCCCATCTTCTCTATGCTGCGCTTGAACACCCCCCTCTGTCCTGCCGGACATCTCCCCCTCAAGGGGGGAGATTGGCAGCTTCGCCGAAAATTCTCCCTTCTTTAGAGATTGGCGAAAGCTGGAGCGACGTCCAATCTCCCCCCTTGAGGGGGAGATGTCCGGCAGGACAGAGGGGGGTGCTGGCCCGCCGACCTGGATAGGCATGGCACCTGTATCACCGCCTTACCCGCGATTTCAGCCAGCGGTCGAAGGCCACGGCGAGGATGAGGATCAGGCCGATGACAATGCTTTGCGTGTAGGACGAGACATTGTTGAACTGCAGCCCGTTCTGCAGCACGCCGATCAGCCCTGCACCGACCACCGTGCCGCCGACGCTGCCGATGCCGCCGAACAGCGAGGTGCCGCCGATGACGACAGCCGAGATCACTGTCAGCTCGTAGCCGATGCCGGCGACGGCTTCGGAGGAGTTGAGCCGCGCCGACAAAACGAAGGCGGCAAGGCCGGCGAAGAAGCCGACGATGATGTAGACCGAGATCAGGATGCGGTCGACACGCAGGCCGGAGAGTCGTGCCGCCTCGGCATTGCCGCCGACGGCATAGACCGCGCGGCCGTAACGTGTGTAGCGCAGCACGATATGGCAAAGGATCGCGGCAATCGCGAAGATGATCGCCGGCACCGGAACCGGGCCGATCAGGCCGGTACCGAACCAGCGCATCGAGGCGTCGAAGCCGGAGATCGGGCCGCCATTGGAAATCGTCAAGGTCAGGCCGCGAAACACGGTGAGGCCGCCAAGCGTGACGACGAAGGGCGGCACTTTCAGCCTGGTGATGGCAAAGCCCTGGACGCCGCCGGCCACGGCACCGACGACGACGGCCGCGAGAAGGGCGGCGAACCAGCCATAGCCCTGCGTGCCCGTTGTCGACAGCGACAGCGTGTTGGCGGTGCCGCCCTTGGCCACCACCGCCGCGACCATGCCGCAGAAGGCGAGCAGCGAGCCGACCGACAGGTCGATGCCGGCGGTGAGGATGACGAAGGTCATGCCGAGCGCGATCAGGCCGGTGATCGAGATCTGGCGCATGATGTTGAACAGGTTGATCGGGTCGATGAAGCTCGGCTTCAGCACGGTGAAGACGACGATCAGCAACCCCAGGAACATCAGCGGGCCGAAGCTCATCAGCAGGCGCGCAATATTGACGCCGCCGCGCTGGCTCCGTTCGGTCGTGCTGGTCATTGCGTTGCTTCCTGCTTCTGGTCGAGCGCCATCAGTTCCATCAGTTTCTCCTCGGTCGCCTCGACGCCGGCCATCTCGCCGGTAATGCGCCCGCGCCGCATGGTGACGATCCTGTCCGACACCGCAAGCACTTCGGGCAGCTCGGACGAGATCATCATGATGGCGATGCCGCGCGCGGCGAGCTCCACCAGGATCTGGTGCACTTCCGCCTTGGCGCCGACATCGACGCCGCGCGTCGGTTCATCGACGATCAGCACCTTGGGATCGCGCGCCAGCCAGCGGGCGAGGATCACCTTCTGCTGGTTGCCGCCGGACAGGCCCTCGATCGCCTGCTCGGGCGAAGCCATGCGGATCGACAGCATCTTCCTGTAGTTCGCCAGCGCCTCGCGTTCGCGCCGCTCGGCCATGAAGCCGACACTGGAGTAGCGGTCGAGCGCGGCGATCGAGAAATTGGTGAGGATGGCGAGTGCTGCGAAGATTGCCTGGTGCTTGCGGTCTTCCGGAACCAGCCCGATGCCGAGTTCGATGGCGTCGGCGGGTGAGGCGGGCGCGATCGGCTTGCCGTCGAGCCTGATGGTGCCGGCTGCAATGCGGTCGGCGCCGAAGATGGCGCGGGCGAGCTCGGTGCGGCCGGAGCCGACGAGGCCGGCGACGCCGAGGATTTCGCCCGCCTTGAGGTCGAGATCGACGCCTTCGAGCACGATGGCGTGCGGCGCCTGCGGATCGCGCACCGTGCGCAGGCCGCGCACCGAGAGCCGGACGTCGCCGGCGACGTCGCGCTGCGTCGGCCTGGCATAGAGCTCGGAAGCGGCGCGGCCGACCATCTTCTCGATGATCTTCGGCAGTTTGATCGGCCCGCCTTCGCGGTCGAGATGGCCGGCCAGCCTGCCGTCGCGCAGCACCGTCATGCGATCGCAGATCGCCGAGGCCTCCTCCAGCCGGTGGGTGACGAACATGATGGCGACGCCATCCTTGCGCAGCCGGTCCATGATCGACATCAGCCTGTGCACTTCGGTTTCGGTCAGCGCCGAGGTCGGCTCGTCCATGATAATCAAGCGGCTCTTCAGCGACAGCGCGCGGGCGATCTCGACCAGCTGCTGCTCGGCCACCGACAGCGCCGACACCGGCGTCGCCGGGTCGAGGTCGAGGCCGACGCGAGCGATGATCGCGCGTGAGTCTTCCACCATCTTTCGCCAGCTGACCAGCCCGAACCGGCCGAGCGGCGCGCGACCGATGAAGATGTTCTCCGCTACCGTCAGCGTCGGGATCAGGCTCAGTTCCTGGTAGATTGTTACGATGCCGTGGCGCTTGGCATCCTGCGGATTGTGCGGGCTGAATTCGACGCCGTCGAAGACGATGCGGCCGCTGGACGGCGGCATCACGCCGGAGAGTATCTTGAGCAGTGTCGATTTGCCGGCGCCGTTCTCGCCGAGCAGGCCGAGGATCTCGCCGGGGCGGACTTCAAGCGATACGTCGTTCAGCGCGGTGACGCCGGCAAAGCGCTTGGTCACGCCCTCGACGGTGAGCAGGGCGGGAGAGGGCGCGATGGCGGCTGCCTTGGGCAAAGTTTGCTCCTGGATCATTCGGTTGTCACGCAAGGCTGGCGGGGCAGCGCCCCCCTCTGGCCTGCCGGCCATCTCCCCCTCAAGTGGGGAGATTGCAGCTTCATTGGCTTCGCCTCTTCTGCAAGATCGAAAACTAGCGAAAGCCGACGTGACATCCAATCTCCCCCCTTGAGGGGGAGATGGCCGGCAGGCCAGAGGGGGTGCTGTCCCGTCGGCTTCGCCTACTTCGTCTCGCCCAGCCTCTCCGCCTTGTCGAGATTGTCCTTGCCGATGACGATCGGCGTCAAAAGCACCAGCTTTTCCTTCGGCTCGGTCTTGTCCCTGGCGTAAGCGACCGCGATCTGCACCGCAGTGCGCGATTGTTCGCCGGGGAATTGCTCGACCGTTCCGGCCAGCTTGCCGTCGCGCACGGCGACCAGCGCTTCGGGAAGCGCGTCGAAGCCGTAGATCTTGACGTCGATGAAGTTGCGCGCCGCGCAGGCTTCAACCGCGCCAAGCGCCATGTCGTCATTGGCGCAGATGATCGCGTCGGGCTTGCCGTTGGCGGCAAGGCCGGCCTCGGTGACGGACAGCGCCTCGGCGCGGGCGAAGTTGGCGGTCTGCTCGAAGATGATCTGGTACTTGTCCTTCATCGGATCGAGGACGTTGTGCACACCCTTGTTGCGGTCGATCGCCGGGCCGGCACCGGGCTGGCCCTGCAGATGGAAGATCTTGGCGCCGTTCGGGAATGCCGCCACCATGGCCTTCGCTTCGGCCTCGCCGCCCTTGACGTTGTCGGCGCCGACATGGGCAAGGATGCCCTCGACGCCTTCGACACGGCGGTCGATGGTGACGACGGGAACGCCGGCCTTGACCGCTTCCTCGATGGCTGGGGCCAGCGCATTGACGTCGAGCGGCGAGATGACGATGGCGTTGACCTTCTGCACGAGCGCCGCTTCGATATCGGCGGTCTGCTTGGGCGCCGAATTCTGGCCGTCGCTTTCGACCAGGTTGACGCCCTGCGCCTGGGCTTCCGCCTTGATCTGGTTCAGCATGTGCACGAAGAACGGAAAGCCGAGGCTCGGCACCGAACCCAGGATGGTCAGCTTGTCCTGGGCAAAAGCCAGTTGCGGAGCGGCCAGCGCCAAAGCGCCCATCGCCGCGGTCGACAGCAGGAATTCACGTCTGTTGATCAATTTAGTCTCCTCCCAGATGAGCGCACGACCCCGAAACCGGAATGGGTTTTCCGGAAGGTTCCTTGCGTCGATTCAAAAATGGAGTGTCCTTCGAGCGCCCAACTCGTGTTTGAAGGGACGCAACGGCGCTCCAGCCGGTCCACCGCGACGTTCTCCTCCGCTCGGTGCCTGCCGGCGGATGCTAGCCAAGGCCGGAGCTTTGCGCAAGAACGCGCTACCGCGCGCGGCTCGCAGCGACCGCCAAATTGACAGCCGACACGCTCTCGGCCATCCTTAAGGCACGCCGCCTTGCGGCTTGTGCGTGAGTAACCAGCATGGCCAGTTCCGTCGCCAGTCAGAAATCCAAGCGCGCCGCGGTGCGGAACGCGCTCGACCGCCACAAGGTGTACATCACCGCGCAGCGTTTTTCGGCCGGCAGCTACAGCGCGCGGGTGCTGGTCAACGGCGAGGCCTATTGGGTCGACGAATTCCGGCTCAGCCAGCTGCAGCAGGGCCTGTCGCCGGCCGAGCTCGAATTGACGCCGGCCACCGACGATTGAGCGGCATGACGCCGACCTGCCGCATGCTGACAAAATGATTCAAGACATGCGCATCAAGCCGTTGTTTTTGCGCAAGAGCATGTGGCCGTGACCGCCCCGCCAAAGCTCAAGGCCTATCGCGCCAAGCGCGAGTTCACGAGGACGCCGGAACCCGCCGGCGGGCTGGTTGCCGGGGAAGGTAACCGCTTCGTCGTTCACAAGCACCACGCCACCGCCGACCACTACGACCTTCGCCTGCAGGTCGGCGACGTGCTGAAGAGCTGGGCGGTGCCGCGCGGCCCGTCGCTCAACCCCGCCGACAAACGGCTGGCGGTCGAGACCGAGGACCATCCGCTCGAGTATATCGACTTCGAAGGTGTCATTCCCGAAGGCGAATATGGCGGCGGGCCGATGATCGTCTGGGACACCGGCGTCTGGGCGCCGATGGACGATGTCGAGAAGAGCCTGCGCACCGGTTCCTTCAAGTTCCGCCTCGCGGGCGAAAAGCTGAATGGCGGCTGGATGCTGA
Organism: Mesorhizobium sp. M1088; assembly: GCF_040318575.1. NCBI lineage: Bacteria > Pseudomonadati > Pseudomonadota > Alphaproteobacteria > Hyphomicrobiales > Phyllobacteriaceae > Mesorhizobium > Mesorhizobium sp. M1088. Next base: position 314,096 of record NZ_JAMYMO010000004.1, read on the forward strand.
CGCGGCTGAAACCAAAGCCCGGCGAGGATGCGGGCAAGAAGAACTGGCTGCTGTTCAAGGAGCGCGATCTCGCCGCCGACGCCAAGCTCGACATACTGGAAGCCCGGCCGGAAAGCGTCAAATCCGGACGCCGCATCGAGGAACTGGCGGCAACGCCGAAGCCGGCCGCCAAGCCTGCCAGGCCGGTGGTGCTGAAGCCAGGTGCTTTGCCGGGCGCCGTCAAGGCGCCGCTGCCCACCCGCATCGAGCCGCAACTGGCGACGCAGGTTTCGAAACCGCCGGGCGGCGATGACCCAGCGGCCCGAACGGGCGAAGTCTGGCTGCACGAGATCAAATTCGATGGCTACCGCACCATGGCGCATCTCGCTAACGGCGCAGTCAGGCTGATCACCCGCGCCGGCCTCGACTGGACGAAGCGCTATGGCGACCTGCCGCTTGCCTTCGCCAGGCTGCCGTGCCGCGAGGCGATCATCGACGGCGAGGTCGTCGCGCTCGACGCCAAGGGCATCAGCCGCTTTGCCCTTTTGCAGAATGCGCTGGCCGAAGGCGCCGGCAACAAACTCCACTTCTACGCCTTCGATCTTCTGTATCTCGACGGCTGGGACCTGAGACAAGCGCCGCTCCGCCGGCGCAAGGCGCTGCTTTCTCAATTGCTGTCCGGTCTCGGCGCCAATTCGGCCATCCAGCTCAGCGATCATGTCGAAGGAGACGGCCAGGCACTTTATGACCAGGCGTCCGAGATGGGGCTCGAGGGTGTCGTCTCCAAGCGCGCCACGGCAATCTACCAGAGCGGCCGTACCAAGACCTGGACCAAGACCAAGGCGCTTCAGACCGGCGACTTCGTCATCGCCGGCTACACAGTCTCCGATGCGGCCGAGGGGCTGGCCGCACTCGGCCTCGGCGAATTCGAGGACGGCGAGCTGCACTATCGCGGCAAGGTCGGCACCGGCTTCGATGCGGGAACCGCCGGCGAATTGCTGGCCAGGCTGGAGCCGCTAAGGGCGGGTGCATCCGCGCCAGAAGGCGTTCCGCGCGAAATCATGCGCGAGATGAAATGGGTGCGGCCGCTGCTTTCGGCGCATATCCACTACGCCAACCGGACCACCGACAATGCGCTGCGCCATGCCGTGTTCCGCGGCCTGCGCGACGTCGGCCTGTCGACGCCGGTTTCGGCCAAGCGCAAGCGGCTGATCGCCGAGGCCGACCTCGCCACCATCTGGGTGACCAACCCGACGCGGCGGCTGTTCGGCAAGACCGGCCCGACCAAGCTCGACATTGCCGTCTATTATGCGCTGGTCGGCGATTTCATGCTGCCGCACATTCTCGGCCGGCCGGTGTCGCTGGTGCGCTGCCCGACCGGCAGGCCGCAGGACTGTTTCTTCCAGCGCCACGCCTTCACCGGCATGCCGTCATCCGTGGCGACTTTCGAAGCGACCAATTCGGAGGGCGAGACCAAATCCTATCTCTCGGTGGAAGACGCCAAGGGCTATCTGGCCCTGGCGCAGTTCGGTGTCGTCGAGTTCCACACCTGGGGCACCCATCGCACGCGGCTCGACAAGCCGGACCTGGTCGTTTTCGACCTCGACCCGGGCGAGGGGATCGCCTGGCGCGAGGTGGTTGAGGCGGCGGTGCACATTAAGGGCGAGCTGGAAGCGCTAGGGCTGGTGCCGTTCGCCAAGACGTCCGGCGGCCACGGCATCCACATATCAGTACCGGTGACGCAAAAGCAGAACTGGAAGAAATTGCACCAGGCGACCAGCGCCATCTCGACGCATCTTGCCGCCACCGCGCCCGACACTTTCACCACCACCATGGGCAAGGATAACCGCAAGCGGCGCATCTTCATCGATTATCACCGCAATGCGCGCGGCCACACCTCGGCGGCTCCCTATTCGCTGCGCGCCCGCACCAATTTGCCGGCCTCGACACCGGTGAGCTGGAGCGACCTGGCGACCATCGATGCCCCGCAGGATCTGAATTATTCGTCACTGCCGGGCCTGCTGGCGACGTCAGGCGACCCTTGGGCCGACATGGAAGATTTCGCCCGGGATTTGCCGGTGATGGGCACTGCGAGATAGTCCCGCGGGCGCGGCCCCAGACTCCATCGACGCTCCGGAAAATTTGAATTATTCTTCGCCACGGACCTCTTACCTGCAGGGGCTCCGGCGGAGGAAGATTTCGCTAGGGATTTGCCGGTATTGTAAGGGCAATGTAGGATTTCGGCAGCCGCATTCGTCCTCCGGACGAATGAACGCTGCGAACAGTTCGACAGCACAAGGCCGCGTAGGAGTATTTCATGGCGCCCAGGGCAAGTTGGAAAGGTTACCTCAAGCTCAGTCTGGTCAGCTGTCCGGTCCGGCTCTATCCGGCGACGAGCGCCAGCGAGCGCATCAGCTTCAACCAGCTGCACAAGAAGACGCACAACCGCATCAACATGAAGCCGGTCGACCCCGAGCTCGGGCTGGTCGAGCGTTCGGACCTGGTCAAGGGCTACGAATACGAGGACAAGCAGTACATCATCATCGAGGACTCCGATCTCGATGCGGTGCGCATCGAATCCAACCATACGATGAACATCGAGGCTTTTGTCGACGAGCATTCGGTCGACGTCATCTATCAGGACGCGCCCTATTACCTGGCGCCGGACGGCGCAATGGCCGAGGAGACCTTTGCCGTGTTGCGCGAAGCGATGCGCAAATCCGGCAAGCTGGCGATCGCCCGCCTGGTGCTGTCCAGCCGCGAGCGCGTGGTGACGATCGGCGCGCGCGAGAACGGCATGTTCGTCTGCACCTTGAGGAATCCGAACGAAGTGCGTGGCACGGCTGAGTATTTCGGCAATATCCCGGCCGGAAACCCCGATCCCGAAATGCTGCAATTGGCCGAGGCGCTGATCAAGCAAAAGGAAACCACCTTCGATCCGAAGAATTACGAGGACCGCTACGAGATCGCGCTGATGGCGATGATCCGCGAGAAGCTGAAGGGCCATAAGCCGATCATCGCGGCGGCCCCCGAGCGCGGCAATGTCATCAATCTCATGGATGCGCTGAAGGCGAGCCTGTCGCAATCGGCCAAGCCGCCGGCCAAGTCGAAGAGCAAGGCCGATGAAACGGCCAAGCCCGCGGCGAAATCCGCCAAGGCCAGCGCCGCCGCGGTCAAGGAAAACCCGCTCAAGGCGAACCTTCTCAAAGCCGTCGGCAAGAGCAAGGCGTGACGGCTCTCGCCGGCACGGTCTTCGGCATCGTCGGCGCGCTGGCGGCCTTTCCGCTCAGGCTGGCGGCGCGCGAGGTCGAGCGCCAGTACGGCCAGTTGCGGCGCGGCGTCACTCGGCGCACCACACATGTCGTGTTGGGCCGCAAGTTGCTCGCCAAAGCCGGCGATGGCGAGATCGAGCGTCGCGCTGCTGCGGAGCGCGCGGCCGGGCGCAAGCTGGTCAGCGAGAACGGCTTCCTGCGCCTGCTCGGCCTGATGAAAGCGCCGGAGGCTTCGGCGCTGTCGCGGCAGTCGCTGATCGACCAGTCGCGGCTGACCGGCGAGGATCTCGACCTTTTGTCGCTGTTCGATGCCTTCGAGCATGATTGCGAACCGTATTCCTTTCGCGACCTGATCCTCGCCCGCAAATATGCCGGGCTGGTTGCCGGCGGCGCCTCGTGGGGGGCGATTGCGCGCTCGGTGCACCGCTCGGGCCCGGTCGCCTCGCTCACCGCCAAGTCGCTCGCCGTCGGCTCGCAGCACGGGCGGGCCGACGCGATCTATCTCGAGGGAGGCCAGAGCGAACTCGACGGCCAGCTGCTGTTCGATCTGGGAACGCAGGATGACGACACGCTGGAAGAGCTGTTCGCCGATGCCGAGGCGGCGGAAGGGGCTGAAGACCACGAGCAGGCGGCGGCGCTCTACCAGCGCTGCCTGGCCATCGACCCAAGCGATGCCATCGCCGCCTTCAACCGCGCCAACTGCCTGCGCGCCGCCGGCCACGCGGCCGAGGCGGCGCACGACTATGCCCGCGCCATAAAGCTCGATCCCGGCTTCGTCGAGGCCTGGTTCAATCTCGCCGGGCTGATGAGCGAAGAGGGGCGGGTAGCCTCGGCGCGCCGCCATTTGCTGAAGGCGATCGCACTCGATCCCAATTATGCCGACTCGGTGTTCAACCTTGCCAGGCTGGAGTTCGACGCCGGCAATCTCGCCGAGGCGCGGCGTCGCTGGGTGCGCTACCTCGAGCTCGACGCCAATTCCGAATGGGCGCGCACGGCGGGCAAGGGGATACAGTTCGTGGATTTGCAGCTGGCGCGGATGTCGGCGGGATAGGTGGTAGCGCCTCCTTCTCCCCTTGTGAGATCTTTGCACAGAAGCCGATCAGTGATTCTGTTGTGAGGTTGGAGCAGGGAGATTCGCGATGATGGATCGTGTTCTGGGTCAGTTGAGTCTGGCGGACGGTCTTGCGGTGTCGGATGAGACGATCTTCGACCTGATTGCGAAAGAGCTGGACTGGGAGCCGATCAGCAAGCTGCTTGGCCCGCGCAGCAGCAGCGGCCCGGGTAGCGCCAGCTACCCGGCAATGTTGCTGGTGCGCTGCCTTCTGCTGGGTGTGTGGCATGGGCTGAGCGATCCAGCGCTTGAGGCGCAGATCCGTGACCGGCTGTCGTTTCGCCGCTTCGTTGGCTTCAGCCTCTCGGACCGTACGCCCGATCATTCGACCCTATGGCGCTTTCGCGACGAGCTGACGCGTGAGCGGCTGATCGACAAGGTGTTTGAGGAGATCAACCGGCAGCTGGAGACGAA